>CAYNDR010000172.1:2167-13340 GCA_964395295.1 uncultured Planctomycetales bacterium | reverse complement strand
GGCCGGGGTCACGGGCGCATTATATCAGCCCGTTCCCGGGGCGTGACGTTTCTTGACGCTGTGTCCGGGAAAGGCCACCATGGGGGTCCGTCCGCTTTGGGAGGACCACGCCATGAACGCCGAACCCTCCGGCATGACCCGCCGCGCGGCGCTCGGCGCGGCGCTCGCCGCCGCCGGCGCGGCCGCCGCCTGCGCCGCCCAGGCCAAACCGGATTCCCGCGGCGCCTCGCCGAAGCGCTACGACATGAAGAAGTCCATCAACCTCTGGGCGTTCCCCTACCCGCAGAAGATGAGCCTGGAGGAGTGCCTGCGCCTCGCGAAGTCCGCGGGGTTCGACGGCGTCGAGCTCAACTACGACCTCGAGAGCGACCTCTCCCCCAAGGCGGGGCCCGCCGAGCTCAAGGCCATCCGCGCCCTGGCCGACCGCGCCGGCATCGCCATCAGCGGGCTCTGCTCGTTCCTCTTCTGGCCCTATCCCCTATCGAGCAACGACGCCGCGAAGCGCGCCCGCGGGCTGGAGCTGGCGGGGAAGATGATCGAGGCGTGCGGCGCGCTCGGCGTGGCGGACCTCCTCACCGTCCCCGGCGCCGTCTCGATCCCCTGGCGGGACGACCACGAGCCCGTCCCCAACGACGTGTGCGACCGGCGGGCCAGGGAGGCGGTCCGTCAGCTCCTCCCCCTGGCCGAGAGGCACAAGGTCTCCCTCAACATCGAGAACATCTTCTTCAACGGCTACCTCATGACCCCCCAGGAGATGGCCGACTTCGTGGACGGCTTCAAGAGCGACCGCGTGGCCGTCCACTTCGACACGGGCAACATCGCGCTCTTCCAGTTCCCGGAGCACTGGATCGCGCACCTGGGGAAGCGGATCCGCAACACCCACCTCAAGGAGTTCAACCGGAAGGGCACCGACCACTCGCTGGAGTGCTTCCGGCCGCTCCTGGACGGCACCACGGACTGGCCGGCGGTGATGGAGGCCTTCGACAAGGCGGGCTACCGGGGCTTCCTCACCTTCGAGTATTTCCATCCGTACGCGCACTACCCGGAGGCGCTGATCCACCACACCTCCGACGCGCTGGACCGGATCCTGGGGAAGAAGGGATGAGGCGGGGATGATCACCCGACGGCAGATGCTTGCCGCCTCGGGCGCTTTTGCGGCCTCGCCGCTTCCGGGCCTCCGGCCCGGCCGCGCCGAGATCGCCGTCATCAGCAAGGAGCCGCACTATTACCACGGCTGGCCCACGATCGCCCGGCTCAGGGGCGGCCGGCTGGTCCTCGTCTGGTCCGGCGGGCGGGAAGCGCACGTCTGCCCCTTCGGGCGCGTGGAGCTGATGGCCTCCGACGACGGCGGCCGCACGTGGACCTGGCCGCGGGTGATCCTGGACGGCCCGATCGACGACCGCGACGCCGGGATCCTCGAGACCGCCGCGGGGACGCTCCTCGCCACGACGTTCACGTCGCTCGCCTACGAACCGGTCCTCGAGAAGGCGAAGAACTGGCCGGAGGAGAGGCTGGCGCGATGGAACGCGGCGCACCATCGCCTCCCGGCCGAGGAGCGGAAGAAGGATCTCGGCGTCTGGATCGTCCGCTCGACCGACGGCGGACGGACGTGGTCGGCCCGGCAGGACTCTCTGGTGAACAGCCCGCACGGCCCCATCCAGCTCGGGGACGGCCGGCTCCTCTACGCGGGGAAGGATCTCTGGCGCGAAGGGACGCGCGTCGGCGCGTGCGAATCGAGGGACGACGGCAAGAGCTGGAGCTGGCTGGCCGAGATCCCCGCGCGGGCCGGCGACGATCCGAGGCAGTATCACGAGCTCCACGCGGTCGAGACCGCCGACGGGCGGATCGTCTGCCAGATCCGCAACCACAACAAGGCCGATGCCGGAGAGACGCTCCAGTGCGAATCCTCCGACGGCGGCAAGACCTGGTCGGCGCCGCACGGGATCGGGGTGTGGGGCCTGCCCTCGCATCTCCTCCGCCTCCGGGACGGCCGTCTCCTCATGTCGTACGGCCACCGCCGCAAGCCCTTCGGCAATCAGGCGCGCGTAAGCTCCGACCACGGGCGGACGTGGTCCGCGCCGGTGGCGGTCTCCGAGGACGGGGCGGGCGGCGACCTGGGCTATCCCTCCACGGCGGAGATCGAGGACGGCACGCTCGTCACGGTGTGGTACGAACGGCTCAAGGCCTCGCCGTGCGCGGTGCTCCGGCAGGCGCGCTGGACGCTCCCGAAGTAGGGGGCGCCGGGGTCTACCGGTACCGCTTCGCGATCTCGGAGAGCGGCATCGGCCTGATCTTGCCGGCCCGGCCCGCCTGGCCGAAGGCGATCATCCGCTCCTTCACCACCTGCTTCATGGCCTCGCGGGCGGGGCCCAGGTAGTCGCGGGGGTCGAACTTGTCGGGGGTCTCGCCGAAGACCTTCCGGATCGCGCCGGTGATCGCCAGCCGGCTGTCGGTGTCCACGTTGATCTTGCGGACGCCGTTCTTGATGCCGCGCTGGATCTCCTCGATGGGCACCCCGAAGGTCGGCTTGATCTTGCCGCCGAACTTGTTGATGACGTCCTGGAGCGACTGGGGGACCGAGGAGCTCCCGTGCATCACGAGGTGGGTGTCGGGGAGCTTCCTGTGGATCTTCTCGATCGTCTCCATCGACAGGACCTCGCCGGTGGGCTTCTGGCTGAACTTGTAGGCCCCGTGGCTGGTGCCGATGGCCACCGCGAGGGCGTCCACCTGGGTGAGCTTGACGAACTCCGCGGCCTGGTCGGGGTTGGTCAGCATCTGCTCGCGGGTGAGCTTCCCCTCCACGCCGTGCCCGTCCTCCTTCTCGCCGGCGTGGCCGCTGAGGTGACCCAGGCACCCGAGCTCGCCCTCCACGCTCACGCCCTTGGGATGGGCCGCGTCCACGACTTCCCGGGTCACCTTGACGTTCTCGTCGAAGGTCGTGGGGCTCTTGGCGTCCTCCTTGAGGGAGCCGTCCATCATGACGGAGGTGAAGCCCTGCTCGACGGCGCTCTTGCAGGTGGCGGGGGAGTTCCCGTGGTCCTGGTGCATGCAGATGGGGACCTGGGGGTAGAGCTCCACGGCCGCCTGCATGAGGTGGTAGAGGAAGCGGTCGTTGGTGTACTTGCGGGCGCCGCGGCTGGCCTGCACGATGACCGGGGAGTCGGTCTCCCTGGCGGCTTCCATGATGGCCTGGATCTGCTCCATGTTGTTGACGTTGAACGCGCCCACGCCGTAGTTGTTCTCGGCGGCGTGGGCCAGGAGCTGGCGGAGCGAGACGAGGGGCATGACGGACCTCCTTGTCAGGTGTCGAGCACTGGAACCGGGGGGCAATTTACGGGAAGGGGAGGGCCTCTTCAAGGATTAACTGTTAACTCTGTCGAGTCGCGACAGAGTTAACAGCTGGGATCAGCGGGGGGAGTCGAGGAGCCGCAGGATGCCCTCGATCCGCCGCCGGTCCTCCGGGGCCAGGTTCGGGGCCTCGATCGCCCGGCGGCAGGCCGCGGCCGCCTCGTCCCGCCGCCCCCCCTGCGCCAGGAGGTCGGCCAGAAGCAGGACGGCGTCGGCGTGCGCCGGGTGCCGCGACGCCGTGTCCCGGAGCGCCGCCACAGCCCCCGCCGCGTCCCCCTGCCGGGCCCGGTGGAATCCCAGGCTGTACCCGTACCGCGGATCGTCGGGCTGGAGCGACCATGCCTTCGCGAGGAGGGAGAGCCCTTCCCGGGCGTCCCGGCCGACCACGAGAAGCCCCAGGTTGTAGGCGGAGGCGGCGTGCCGCGGATCGGCCGCCAGGGCCTCGCGAAGCTCCTTCTCGGCCTCCGATGCCTTGCCCCCCTCCGCGAGAAGCAGGCCCAGGTTGAACCGGGCCGCGGCGTTCCGCGGCTCGATCGCCAGCGCCCGGCGCAGGCTCGCCTCCGCCCGGGCCGGTTCGCCGAGCCGCGCCTGGGCCATGGCCAGGTTGACCCACGGCGCCACCGTGTCGGGGCGCAGTCTCGTGGCCGCCTCGTATTCCGCCGCGGCCCGCGGGACGTCGCCCCGGTCGAGGAAGACGTTGCCCAGGTTGTAGCGCGACGCCCAGTCGTCGGGCCGTCCCGTGTAGGAAGCCTCCAACTCGGCGGCCGCCCGGTCGAACGCCGCGCGGTCCGCCGGCGGGACCCGCTCCGGCGGGAGACCCGCCAGCGCGGAGGCCGCCCGCACCCGCACCAGCCGCGTGCCGTCCTTCAGGGCCTCCAGGAGCGCCTTCACGACTTCCGGCGTCAGGCGTCCGGCCAGCCCGGCGGCGGCGGACGAGCGGACGAGCGGCGACGGATCCTTGAGGGCGATGAAGAGCGCGGGCCATTTGCGCTCGTCGTCGCACGCGCCGAGGAGGCGGATGAGCGACGCCGCGACGACCTCGTCGCGGTCCGGCTCCCTCAGGCAGATCAGCATGTCTCCCAGCCGCCCCCATTCGCGCTTCCGGCCCGCGTCGACCAGGGCGGCGCGCCGCAGGAAGGGGGCCTGGTAATCCTCCTTGTGCCACTCCCGCACGAGCCGGTCGGCCCACGCCGCGTCCTTGTCCGCGTGGCAGGCATTGCAGGCGTTCGGGGACTTGAAGGCCATCGTGGCAGCCGGGGTGGGCGGACGCATCGAGTGGTCGCTCCGGCGCATCCGGGCGAACTCGGTCATGGGCATGTGGCAGTCCACGCAGCGGCCGCCCGGGGTCCCGGACTTGTGCCTCGAGTGGGCCTCGATGTCCCTGGCCTTCCCCTCGTGGCACGGCAGGCACGCCCCGTTGACGTTCTCCCGCTTGAAGCGATAACGGCCGCTCGATGTGTGGCAGTGCATGCAGTCCAGCTTCCCCGACTTCAGGCAGGGACTCATCCTCCATGTCGTGAGCGTGAAATTTTCGCCGAGGTCGCGCCCGTCGGGGTGGAAGTCCGGATTCTCCAGGGCGATGAGGTCGAAGTGGTCGAAGTACTTCTCCCCGGGCACGAAGGCGGGCGTGATGACGCTCATCTTGGCGTGGCACCCGGAGCACATGTCGTTGCGCTGCTCCGTCGACAGGTCCTTCGTGACGATGATCCTGAGGTCCTGCGGGGGGCGGCCTTCCGGCGCCTCCTCGCAGGCGCGGATGTGCCCCGCGGAGGGGCCGTGGCAGGTCTCGCAGTTGATCCCCGGCTCCGCCCAGGTGGTGAGGTAGGCGTCCTTCCCCGGGTCGTAGTTGCTGGCCATCTGGCTCACGTGGCAGGAGTGGCATGAGGTGTTGAAGGTGTAGGCGGGGTCGCGCCAGTCGATCCGCTCGTCCCGGAGGTCCGGGAAGTGGCGCACCGCGCTGGCGGCCGTGTCGTACCACTCCTTCCGGTTGACGTCGTAGGCGAGCGGGAGCGTCTGGAGGCGGCCCTTTTCGAGGGGGGTGAGGAAGTAGTAGACGTTCTTCCCGCCCAGGGCGTGGACGATCGGGAATCGCCGCTTCCCTTGCGGCCCCTCCTCGACCATCGCCCCGGGCTCGACGCGCCAGCGGCCGGCCCCGACCGCCAGCGGCTTCTCCTGAGGCGGGAGCGTGGCGGCCAGTTCGGGGGTGAACGGCTGCATGGCCAGGCCATGGAACGACGTGGACCAGAGGGTATAAAAGCGCTCGTGGCACTTCCGGCAGGCGAGCGAGCCGCTGTAGGGGTCCGAAGGGCCCCGCAGGGCGAAGAGGATCAGGCCCGCGGCGGCCAGCGCCGCCGCCAGGGCGGAAAGGACGGCCTTCCGGGTCTTCAAGGAACCCGATTATACCGCGCGGCCGCGGCGGTGTCGTATAGTAAGGCATGGAACTGACCGCGTGCCTGGCATCGCTCCTCCTGGCCTCCCTTGCCGACGACCAGCCCCAGTGGGGACGCGGCTTCTCCCGCAACCAGGTGTCGGACGAGCGGAACCTTCCCGACACGTTCAATCCCGAGACGGGCAGGAACGTCCGGTGGACGGTTCCCCTGGGGACCGAGACCTACTCGACGCCCGTCGTGGCCGCCGGCCGGGTCTTCGTGGGGACGAACAACGAGCGGCCCCGCAACCCGCGCCACGGGGGCGACCGCGGCGTGACCCTCTGCCTGTCGGAGAAGGACGGCTCCTTCCTCTGGCAGATGACCACGGACAAGCGCGGACCCTCGAACTTCTGGGACTGGCCCCGCTGCGGCAACTGCTCCCCCTCGACCGTGGAGGGCGACCGCGTCTACACGGTCGGCAACCGGGGGGAGGTCGTCTGCCTCGATCTCGACGGCATGGCGGACGGCAACGACGGCCCCTTCAAGGACGAGGCGGCCCTCATGAAGATCGGCAAGGAGGCGGGCCCCGCGGACGCCGACGTGATCTGGCTCTTCGACTACACGAAGGAGGCGGGCGTCCGCCAGCACGACGGCGCGCACAGCTCGATCCTCGTCCTCGGCCCGCACCTCTACGTCAACACCTCCAACGGCCTCAACGACGAGCACAACGCCATGCCTCACCCGGAGGCCCCCAGCCTGATCGTCCTGGACAAGGCCACGGGCCGGTACCTGGCCCGGGAGAAGGAGGGGATCGGGAAGGGGACCTTCCACTCCACGTGGTCCTCGCCGGCCCTCGGGGAGTCCGGCGGCAAGCCGCTCATCGTTTTCGGGGGCGGCGACGGGGTCGTCTACGCCTTCGAGCCCCTCGGCGAGGCCCCCGCGGGGACCGAGCCCGCGGCGCTCAAACTCGCCTGGAAGCACGACTGCGATCCGGACGCCCCCAAGGAGAACATCCACCGCTACATCCGCAACCGCCGCGAGGGCCCCAGCAACATCAAGAGCATGCCCGTCTTCCACGAGGGCCGGGTCTACGTGACGTTCGGCGGCGACGTCTGGTGGGGGAAGAACCAGGCGTGGCTCCGGTGCCTCGACGCGGCGACGGGGAAAGAGGTGTGGACCTATCCGCTCAAGCGGCACGTCATGTGCACGCCGTCCGTGCGGGACGGGCTGGCCTATATCGCGGACAGCGGCAACACGATCCACGGCGTGGACGCGGCGACGGGGCAGGGCGTCTGGACCCACGACGCGGGGGCGGAGATGTGGGCCTCCACGCTCGCGGCCGACGGCAAGGTGTACGCGGGCACCCGGGGCGGGACGCTCTGGGTCCTGGCCGCGGGGCGGGAGAAGAAGGTCATCGCCTCCGTCAAGATGGACTCCGGGATCAACGGCACGCCCGTCGCGGCCAACGGCGTCCTCTACGTCGCCACGATGAACCGGCTCTACGCGCTGGCTAACCCTTGAACGGGTGCTTGTAGGGCTCGCGGTACTCGCGCTTCAGGAGCTTCGCCGCCGCCTCGTTGTTCGCGATCTTCTCCGCCGCGCTGTCCCACTCCACCACTGAGCCGCTCTCGTAGGAGATCATGGCGAGCTGGACGGTCGCGGTCGAGGCGTAGCCCTCCTCGACGGGGCAGGCGGGGGCCTTCTTCTCCCGCACCGCCTTGAGGAAGTCCGCCATGTGGTCCAGCCCGGCGTCGCCGTGGGCCGTGTGCTCCTGCCGCTCCGGGTTCGTCCCGGCGGGGATGACCACCGACTTGTTGTCCGAGGCGAAGACGGTGGCCTTGGTGCCGTAGAAGAGGACTCCGGTATTGATGTCCGGCGCCCACTCCTCGGCCCCCCAGAGCCGGTGGCGCCACACCACCGGGCAGCGGTCGAACTCGAAGTGGACGGCGAGCGTGTCGGGCGTGGTGATCTTGTCCTTCAGGTGGTAGATCCCGCCGGCGGCGGTGACGCGCTTGGGGGTCCCCAGGCCCAGGACGCGCCGCGTCGCGTCGATGTAGTGGATGCCCCAGTCCACGAGGTGGCCGTGGCCGCTCGTCTTCTCGAGCCGCCAGTTGAGGTGGCCCACCTGGGGGCTGTAGGGGATCTTCGGCCCGGGGCCGCACCAGAGGTCCCAGTCGAGCGCGGCGGGCGGCTCCTGGGGCGTGGGGTCCTTCGTCCCGGCCTTGAAGTGGATCTGGACGTCGGCCTGGACGATCGTGCCGGCGTTCCCGGTGTCGATGAACTCCTTCGCGGCCGCGAACGCCTTGCTCTGGCGGCGCTGGAAGCCGATCCCCACCACGCGCCCCGCCTTCTTCGCGGCGTCGACCATGGCGCGCCCCTCGCGGACGTCGTAGGAGAGCGGCTTTTCGCAGTAGATGTCGAGCCCCTTTTCGAGGGCGGCGATGAACTGGAGGGCGTGCCAGTGCGGGGGCGTGCCGATGATCACGGCGTCGAGCCCCTTCACGTCGAGGAGCTCCGTGTACAGCTTGAAGGTCTGCGGCCGCCTGCCCTGGGCCTTCTCCAGCTCGTCGGCGCTCTTCTTGAGATGGTCGCTGTCGACGTCGCAGACCGCGGCGATCTCCGCACCGCCGGCCTTGAGGGCGGCCTTGGCGTCCACCATCCCGTACCAGCCCACCCCGATGACGCCGAGGCTGAGCTTCTTCGCGTCCGCGGCCTGGCCGAAGGCAGGACGGGCGAGGGCCAGGGCGCCGGCGGCGGCCGCGGTTCCCAGGAATTCGCGCCGATCGATCCGCATGGCACGCCCCTTGAAAGGAGGTTTGAAGAGATCCGGGTTTCCGCCGACCAGATTAGCGCGGGGGAAGGGGGGCGTCAAGCAAGGGGATGGGGGGATTAAAGCATTGATCCATTGAGGGTCCCCCCCAATCCCCGGGAGGGCAATGGCGACCGAGTCGTTGACACCCCCTTACACCCCGTTACTTTCGCTGCCGCACACGACGCAACGCGGCCAGGGCCTCATGGGTTCCTATTCGCTTCAGCAGTTCCTGTGCCTCCGTGGAGCCGATCCATTCAAGGGCGTTTATCGCCCGCAGCCGCCGCAATGCATGCGGGGACTTCCCCAATGGCGAGTTTACCGTATCCAGTATTGCCGCGAGGCGCCCGCGCGCTTCCAATGAGGATCGCTCTTGGGCGGCATCCTCAAGCGCTTGGACGGGCGCCATGTCGATCAGGGCTGTTGTTGCCCGCTCGCGGACCGCGACGTCTTCGTCGTTGAGCTCGGCGATCAACCGCGTGGCCTGGTCCCGATCCGGCGCCGGGTACTTGTCCCCGAGTATCTTGACGCCGCGGTCCCCGAGTTCGACAAGCGACCAAACGGCGGCATAGCCGCGCGCCCCCTTGGGGTCCGCAAGATCGGCGAGGAGGGTCTCCGGATCCCGAACGACCTGGAACGACGGGTATCGCCAGGGGAGCAAGTCCCACAAGAGGATGATGCCGTCGCCGCCTCCCGAGAATAGAAAGCGTGCATCTCGGAGGAATGCGACGGAATTCACGTAGCCTCGATGGGCGCGGTAGGCCATTATTTCCTGGCCGCTCGCGACTTCCCATATCGTTACGTTTCCCTTCCAATCTCCCGAGGCAATGAGTCTTCCGTCGGGGGAGAAAGCCGCGGTGTGATACCATAGGCCCAAGCCCCGTGTGAGCCGATGAACTTCCTTTCCCGTTGACAGGTCCCAGACTCGAACGGTGTCGTCATTGCTTGCGGAGGCCAAGAGCCTTCCATCCGGGGAAAAGACGATCGCGTTCACGGCCGATTTGTGGCCGGGAAGGTTGAACGACTCCTTGGCTGCGCGGAAGTCCCAGAGACGGATATTGATGTCGCCGCCCTCCCCGGAGGCCAGGAGCGTTCCATTGGGCGAGAAAGCCAGGCACCTTACATCAAGGTCCCGGACGCTTAGGGAAGGAAGCTTGCTTCCGGTCTTAGGGTTCCAGACGTAGATGCGCCCCCTCCCGTCAGAGGATGCGAGAAACTCCCCATTCGGCGAGTAGGCCAACGCTGTTATCGACGTAAAGAACAATCCTAGATTTATGAATTGCTTGCCGGATTCAACGTCCCAGATTACGATGGAATCGTCGAATGTCCCTGCCGCAAGTTTGCCGGAATCATGGGAGAATACGACGGAGTGAATCCCGGGCTTTTCTGCAATCATTTGCCGGACGAGGTTTCCAGTGGGGATGTCCCATATGCGGACAGCGCGACACTCAGAGCCTGATGCGAGCCATCTGCCGTCCGGACTCACGTGGAGACAATGAATCGTGTCGTCATGGCCTGGGTATTCATGAATCCATTGTCCCTTCTCCAGATCCCACAGGCGCAACCGGAATTTATCGTCGGCGCACGCCAGGAACTTGCCGTCCGGGGAAAAATCAATCGAATTAATGGGGTCACGTAACCGGGGAAGTTGAATCTTCTCGCGGCCCGTTCCGACGTCCCAAAGCCGGGCCGTCCCGTCGAAGCCCCCGGAAGAGATCGTCTTTCCATCGGGAGAGAAGGCCGCGGAAGAAATCCAGCCCCCTCTCCTCTTCTCGTGACCCTGAAACGATCGAACCAAGCTTCCATTGTCAACACGCCAAAGGCTTAGACCGGCGTGGCCGCCGGATGTGGCGATGCACTTCCCGTCAGGGGAAAACACCGCCGCGCCAGTCTCGGGGTCATCGGTCTCAAACCTGCGCAGGATCTTCCCCGCGGCCCAATCCCATAAAACCACCTCTCCGGCGGCTACGGAAGCCAGGACGGACCCATCGGAGGAGAATCGCAGAGAGGCAACCTCGCCCCCATGATTTCGCAATTGCCGGCGTACCTCGCCCGTACGGACATCGCGGAGTAAAACAGTCCGGCTGGAATCCCCCGTGGCAAGGAGTCTTCCGTCGGGAGAGAACCTCACGGGGGAGTAGACTCCCAGGCCGCGCGGTTTTGATGGAAAAGCGTGGAGGAGCTTGCCCGTATCCGCCTCCCACAGATAAAACCCGCGACGCCTACCCCCCGCCCCCACCAGTTTCCCATCGGGCGAGAAGCTTACCGAGGCGAAATCCTCCTCCTCCACGTCAAACCGGGCGATCTCGCTTCCATAAAGGACATCCCACATCCGTACGGCGCCATCTTCGCCCGCGGACGCAAGCCGCTTGCTGTCCGGCGAAAACGCCGCGGCGCGGACGGGGCCCAAGTGGCGGAGACGCGGTGAACCAAAAAGCTTGATCGCCCCGGACACCTGGGGTAGAGTCGGTTCTACGTAAGCATTTTGTAACCGAAACTATGGCCAAACACCGCATTATAGCCGGGCTTGACGTTGGAAATTCAAAAATCAGAACTGTGATTGCGGTGATGGATGAAAAGTCGACCGTTCCCAATATTATGGGAGTGGGGGTTTCGCCGTCCGGCGGGCTAAGAAAAGGCGCGGTGA
>CAYNDR010000172.1:0-2157 GCA_964395295.1 uncultured Planctomycetales bacterium | reverse complement strand
ATCATTAGATAGGGATGTGTCTTGAGGACCGACTGTGGGAATTTCATCTTGATTCCGTGCGGAGAGTAAGATCAGGAGAAGTAGCGTGGAAACCCAGGTGAAGCATTTCGGCGCCATTGGGGTCGTCACGGCTGTGTGGCCGCGGGCAACATGTCTGCCTGCGCCCCAGCGGTGCCCAGGATATATATTTGATCGTGAGCCATCGCAAC
This sequence comes from uncultured Planctomycetales bacterium, assembly GCA_964395295.1. Lineage (GTDB taxonomy): Bacteria > Planctomycetota > MHYJ01 > MHYJ01 > JACPRB01 > CAYNDR01. The sequence continues at coordinate 1,948 of CAYNDR010000172.1, read as the reverse complement.
TCTGAAATCTCTGCTATTCAGTGAGTGCCTATTGGCTAAGGTCTTTGCTTCAGATTCGGCGGAATCAGGGCCGGATCATACCCAAGCTCCAGGAGTAGATCCTCAAATTTAGGATCACCCTTTGTTTGATCCAACAATCGAGCCACTTCGGGAATGGCGCCCTCTGGAATCTTGGCTGTCTTTTCCAGCCACTTATCCACCCCGGCGCCCCTGGCCTTCTTTGCCGTTTCATCGGTTCGCCATATCCTAACCTGGTCTATGAGGGCTTGCCCCTTCAGGGGCTCACGCGCCTCTACTGTATCTCCGGGCGTGAGGAGAGTAGAATTAAACTCGGGCGTACCTTCCGTCTCTGTATCCAGGACGACGCCGGCACCGAGCTTCGTGGCTATCTGCTTTTGAATTGCCAGCATGTTCGCATACGCTTTTTGCTCTATCACGCGGGCATAGAATTCCTGAAACTCGTTAAGGCGCTGCGCCTCTTCTACGGCGGTGCCACCCCTGCCGAACTTCTTAACCAAGAGAGCTTTCCCCGCGTATTCCACAATGTCCTGTTTGGTGGCGCCCCCGGCTTCGTTTACAAATATTTCATTCAGCGCCCGGCGGCGAATAAGCTCACCTTCCTGGACGTGCGTCAACTCATGACCGAGATGTATTGCGGTCAGGACCAGGCCCCGCGTTTTCCTTATTTTAAGAACATACCTCTCTTCGGCTTTTCTGAAACTGGTAAAGCCAGCTGCGGTTCCCTGAATCTCCGTCGTATCTACTCCCAAGAGTTCAAAGTCATCGCCAAACAGTTTGCCCCTAAACTTGTCGAGTAGGTCTTTCCCTATGGCGGAAGCCTCCAGCTTTTCTCGGATTTTAACTTATGTTTCTTCCTCCCCGACCTGCTTCTTCAGGATTTGGTCTTGGCCCCCCCGCGTGTCCTGAGCGGCGCGGAGGAGCACTTGAGTGAAACTGGAGGAATTGCTCGCGGCGTCCCTTATGCGGATCGAGCTTACGCTGTGTTCTGGGAACTCGACGTTGATGGTGGCCATGCCATTTTCGTCAGTGGCCGCCTGCCCAACATCAAATCCATCGACCAAGAACCGCAAGGATCTGCCCCCGAGCGGTTCGAGGCCTCTGACAATGCCCCTGATGTCGGTGCGGCTGTTGATCCCGCCAAGGGCTGGGTCAGCGAGCATAGCGAACACTCCCCCGACCGTTGTCTTCGGCGTGAGGATGTCGAGGCCGGCGGTCTTGGGAAGATACTGCAGGGCATGCCCGGGGAATGCGTGAACGAGTTCTACTCCAGTGGGGAAACTATCGGGCTCAATGACTTCAGATGTAAGAAGCAGGGACGGAGACTCAAAGACCGCGAATCGGTTGGGTTCAGCGCTTGCGGCGGCGCTTAGGCTCGGGAAGTCAAGAACCGTCTTGCCAACACCAGCGCCATCCGATCCCCGTTCGGAGAAGCACGCATCCAGCGACTTGACCGAAGCGGGTCCTGCGCCGGCATTGAGTTGAGTCAGCACTCGGAGCTTGACGGTGTCGTTGTCCGTGAAACTATCGGGGGAGGCGGCATGGGGACGTCTTGCCACATTTCCCGCCTTGTCCACTAGGAATGCTTGGGGCACGCCGATGACGAACACGTCCGTCCGCCCGGGACCCACCCCCACGAGCGCCGGGACGTTCGCGTTCCCCTTCCGGTACCGGATCCTCACGAGGCTGTTCCCCAACGGGGGGAGGACGTTTGCATCCGTCACGTTCCCTTGCCCGTCCTGGCCCAGGATCGTGAAGCTTCCGTCATCGGCGCCTTCGCCCTGATAAAGGCCGCCTCCGCCCTCGATGATCGTGAACCGGATGGGCATGTAATAGGGCTGGTCGGGATAGAATCTCCGCGTCGTGTAGGCCTCAAGCTTCTTCGGCGTGAACTGGCCGGGAAGGACGATCTGCCCCTGCCCCAGGCCCC
>CAYNDR010000171.1:9630-13363 GCA_964395295.1 uncultured Planctomycetales bacterium | reverse complement strand
GACGGAAGATCGCCGCCGGCTCCTCGCTCCCGTCCGCCTCCCAGCCCTCGGGAAGCGTGAGCCGGTACCACCCCTTCTTCTCGAACACGCTCATGGCCGCGGCCGGTCGCGCCGCATTATCGGGGCCTTCCTTGGGCCTGTCAACGCTGGTATAATCGACCCCCTCATGGACCTCGAAAAGGCCCGCGACGTCCTGCGGACGGAAGCCCGCGCCATCCTCGCCGTGGCCGACCGCCTGGGCGAGGAGTTCGGCCGCGCCGTCTCCATGATCCTGGAGTGCCGCGGGCACCTCGTGGTCACCGGCATGGGCAAGGCGGGCCTCGTGGGACAGAAAATCTCCGCCACCTTCGCCTCCACCGGCACCCCCTCCATCTTCCTCCACCCCGCCGAGGCCTACCACGGCGACCTCGGGCGCGTCCTCAAGGAGGACCTCGTCCTGGCGCTCTCCTACAGCGGCGAGACGGACGAGCTCGTCCAGCTCCTCCCCTCCCTGCGCCAGATCGGCGCCCGCGTCGTCGCCGTCACCTCGGGGGCCGCCTCCACCCTCGGCCGCGACGCGGACCTGACCCTGGAGCTCGGCAAGATCGAGGAGGCCTGCCCCCTGGGCCTGGCCCCCTCCGCCACCACCGCGGCCATCCTGGCGCTGGGCGACGCCCTGGCCTTCTGCGTGCTCGAGGGCCGCGGCTTCGACAAGGAGCAGTTCGCCCTCTACCATCCGGGCGGCGAGCTCGGCCGCCGGCTCATGAAGGTCGCCGACGTCATGCGCACCGGGGACCGCAACCCCATCGTCCCCGAGGACACCCCCCTCCCCGAGGCGATCGCCCGGATCTCCAAGGCCCGTGCCGGCGCCGTGGTCGTCGTCGGCGCCGCGGGGAAACTCTCCGGAATCTTCACCGACGGCGACTTCCGCCGCGTGATGGGACGCGACCCGTCCCGCATCTCGTCCCGCATCCGCGACGTCATGACCCGCACCCCCGTCACGATCGCCCCCGACCGCCTGGCCACCGAGGCGCTCAAGATCCTCCGCGAGAAGAAGATCGACGAGATCCCCGTGGTGAACGGGAAAGGAGAACCGATCGGGATGCTGGACGTCCAGGACCTCCTCGAAGTGGGAATCGTCTGAGCCGCCTTCGCGAGGCCCCGTGATGCACGCCCTGCTTGCGGCGATGGCCTTCCTGGGATTCCAGGTCAGGGAACAGCCCATCCAGGACCCCATCAGGAACTGGACCCTCCACCGCAAGGAGATCAATCCCAGGACGGGCCAGGAAGAGGTCGTGGCGATCGTCCGGGGGGACGAGGCGATCCCCCGGGACAAGGAGGTCTTCGACATCCGCGGCGTCCGCGCCCAGTATCACACCGACCCGCGATCCAAGAACGAGAAGTCCGAGACGGTCCGCCTCGAGGCCGACCGCGCGCGGCTGGACGGCGCCTCCGGCCGGCTGGAACTGGCCGAACGCGTGCGGGTCCTCCACGAGGACGGGACCGTCCTCGAGGCCCCGGCGGCCCTGGTCCTCTTCGCCAGGAGGTACGTCTGCGCCCCCTGCGGGACCGAGGCGCCCAAGGCGGGCAACTGCCCGCTCTGCAATGCCGGGCTCAGGTCCAAGACGGCCACCAGCGTCGAAGTCGAGCAGGAGTTCTCCCTGACGCGCCCGGGCATGAAGCTCTCCGGCCGGGAGCTCCGGGCCGACGACCGCCTCGGCAAGCTCGCCGTGGGGCGCCAGGGCTTCCTGGAAATGGCCGGACGGGCCTCCTCCCTCGCGGAAAAGGCCGCCCCGCCCGGCACGCCGGCCGACGACGTCCTCACCGAGGTCCGCTGCGACGGCCCCCTCGCGATCCAGGACCTCACCGAGGACCGCTCCCGCGTCTTCCTCGAGGCGCGCGACAACGTCCGCATCCGACGCCGCGACGCGGCCGGCTCGACCACCACGCTGAAGGCCGACCGGGCCGAGATCACGGCCGCGCGCCGGCTGGACCCGCGGACCGGGAAGGTCCATCAGAAACCGGACCCCGAGAAGATCGCCGCGCGGGGACGCCTGACGCTCTCGGACGACAAGGACCTCCAGGCCTCCGCGGAGGCGCTGGACTGGGAGACGCGGGACGACGTGCCGGCCCTCGGCGCCGTGGGCGGGCCCGGGGGGGCCCTGCTGGAGGCGCTCGGGGCCGTCCGCCACGACCGCGCCCTCCTCTCCGGAGACCCGGTCGCCCTCGCCCAGGGCGCCAACCGCGTCCGCGCGAAGTCCGTGGAGATCGACCGGGCGTCCGGACGGACCTTCTTCTCCGGCGACGTCTCCGGGAGCTTCGCCGCCGCCGACACGCCGGGCGCCCATCCCCTCCAGCTGGCCTGCCGGAAGCTCGTGGCGACCTCGGCCCCCTCCGCGGCGGGCTGGAAGCCCCGGGAGATCGAGGCCCTCGGAGACGTCCGCCTGGAGGGCCTGATGGAAAAGGAGGGCGGGCCGTCGGGCCGCGCGGAGGCCGACCGTTTCCTCTGGAACCTGGAGGAGCAGAGGGGCCTCCTGGAGGGCCGGCCCTTCGTGCGCGTGGCGCAGGAGAAGAACTCGATCCTCGCCCCGCGGAGCGTCCTGGAAGGGAGGTCCTCCATCGTCCTCAAGGGCCCGAAGCGGTTCCGCCTGGTCCAGAAGGTCGAGGACCGGGAGACCGCCACCACCGTGACCTCGGAAGGGGACGTGGCGATCGACTCCGGGCGGGGGCGCATCACGCTGGAGGACCGGTGCCGCATCCTGTCGGACGACCTCCGGCTCCAGGCCGACCGGATGGAGATCGAGCTCGCGCCCGAGGGCAAGGGCCTCCAGGCCCTGCGCGCCTCCGGGAACATCCGGGCCCGCCGCGGCGGGGAGGCGGCGACCGTGTACGGCGACCGCCTCCGCTACGACCCGAAGGAGCGCGCCCTCTCCGTGGCCGGATTCCCCCACGCCGCGGCGGAGGCGGGGGGCCAAACCGTGCGCACCCGGGAGATCCGCTTCAACGAGCAGGCCCGGACGACCGAGCTCCGCGGCGGCGAAGAGGGCGTCCTCCTGGTGATCGACGAGGCGAAGAAGTAGGGCCGGCGCGGGGCGCCGCCGGCATGACCCATCCTGACCCGCCCCGGGGCGATGATGGAGGAGGAAGGGGCGGCCTCCCGGCGCCCTTCCCTGATTCGAGCGTCCGACATGGCCGAGTTCGCCGACGTCCTCCTGAAACTGCCGATCGACCGGCCCTTCACCTACCGCGTGCCGGAGGCGTTCCTGGGGAAGATCCGGCCCGGCCTGCGCGTCGTGGTCCCCTTCCGGAAGGGCCGGAAGGAGGGCTACGTCCTCGGTCTCTCCGACCGGTGCGGATTCCCCGGCGTCAAGGACATCCTGGACGTCCGCGGGGAATCCGCGATCGACGAGCGCCTCTTCGAGCTCGCCCGCTGGGTCGCGGGCCGCTACGGCTGTGCCTGGGGGGAGGCCCTCGAGGCCGCGGTCCCCGCCGGCGTCAAGAAGGCCCGTCCCGGGCGGATCGTGCGCCTGGTCTCCGCCGGGGAGGGGACGCCGCGCACGCGCCGGCAGGCGGCCGTCCTCGAGGCCGCCCGGGCGTTCCCGGCGCCGCTCCCCCTCCGCGATTTCCGCCGCCGCACGGGGGCCTCCTCCGCCATGGTCTCCGCCATGGTCGGGGCCGGGCTCCTCCGCGCCCGGGACGTGCCCGCCGAGATCGACGCGATGGCGGACGCGATCGTCGAGAAGCCCAAGGAGAG
>CAYNDR010000171.1:4740-9620 GCA_964395295.1 uncultured Planctomycetales bacterium | reverse complement strand
CGCCTTTCAGAAAGACCACGGATCGCTGGCGGCGGGGCAGAGCGTTTGGTTCGGCGTGGTCAGCGCCCACCACGGCGACCCGTTCGCCGCCGCTACCGTGCAGGGCTGGCTCGATGCGTGGGTGGCGGCACGCACACCGGAGCAAATCCTGAACGACGAGCGAGCGGCATGGGGATCCTTCCAAGCTGGGCTGACCCTGCCGAACGGGCTCACCCCCGAGCAGGAGGGGGCGCTGGCGGAGATCGAGCGGGGGGGCGTGGTGCTCCTCCACGGGGTCACCGGCAGCGGGAAGACGGAGGTCTACCTCCGCGCCATCGCCCGCGTCGTGGAGCGGGGGAAGCAGGCGATCGTGCTGGTCCCGGAGATCGCGCTGACGCCGCAGACGGTGGCGCGGTTCAAGGCGCGCTTCGCGCGCGTGGCGGTGCTCCACAGCATGCTGACGGAGAGCGCCCGGGCCGCCCAGTGGCGGGCCGCGCGCGCCGGCGAGGTGGACGTGATCGTGGGGGCGCGGTCGGCCGTCTTCGCGCCCGTGCGGGCCCTGGGGCTGATCGTGGTGGACGAGGAGCACGAGGCGGCCTACAAGCAGGGGAACGCGCCGCGCTACCACGCGCGGGAGGTGGCGGTCCAGCGGGCCCGCATGGAGGGGGCCGCCGCGGTCCTCGGGAGCGCCACCCCCTCGCTGGAGTCGATCCACCGCGCCCGGGCGGGGGAATACCGGACCGCCCCGCTCTCCTGCCGCATCGAGCGGCGCGAGATGCCCGAGATCGAGGTCGTGGACATGGCGGCCGAGCGGGCCGAGGTCAAGCGCTACCCGGTGATCTCGCGGCGCCTGGAACAGCTCGTCCGCCAGTCGATGGAGCGCCGGGAGCAGGCGATCCTGTTCCTCAACCGCCGCGGCTTCCTCACCCACGTCTCCTGCCCGCGCTGCCAGTGGACCTTCCGGTGCCGCCGCTGCGACGTGGGGATGACGTACCACCGCGAGACCGACCGCGCGGCGTGCCACTACTGCATGGAGTCGGCCCCCCTGCCCTCCGCGTGCCTCGACTGCGGATCCCCCAGGCTCCTCATGCTCGGGCTGGGGACGGAGCGGATCGAGGCCGAGATCCGGACCCTCTTCCCGGGATTCCGCGTCAGCCGCATGGACAGCGACTCGATGAAGACCCGGGAGGACTACCGCGCGTCGCTCAAGGCGCTCTGGAGCGGCGCCACCGACATCCTCGTGGGCACCCAGATGATCGCCAAGGGGCTGGACGTCCCCGACGTCACGCTCGTGGGCGTGATCAACGCGGACACGGCCTTCCACCTCCCCGACTTCCGCGCCGCCGAGCGGACGTTCCAGCTGATCACGCAGGTGGCCGGGCGGACGGGCCGGGGGCCGCGCGGCGGGCGGGTCGTGGTCCAGACCTTCAATCCCCAGCACTACGCGATCCGCGCGGCGGCGGCCTACGATTTCGCGGGGTTCCTGGCCAGGGAGCTCGAGATGAGGAAGGAGCTCGGCTACCCCCCCTTCGCCTCCCTCGTCCGGATCGTCGTCCAGGGGACCCCGGAGGAGCGCGTCCGGGCCGCCTCCGAGCGCCTCTCCGGGAGGCTCAAGGCCGCCTTCGACGAGAAGCAGGCCGCGATCCTGGGCCCGGCCGCGGCGCCGCTCTACCGCCTCAAGGGCCGGTACCGGATGCATTTCCTGCTGAAGGTCCCGGACCTCGAGGCGGTCCTGCCGCCCCTGCGGAAGGCGGTGGGGGCGGTCTCGACGAGCCGCTCCCTGCAGGCGCTCCTGGACGTGGACCCCGTGGACCTGCAGTAATCCCGACGCGGCTTCGCCGCGCCCGCGGACAAAGCCCCTACTTCGCGAGCGCCCGCTTCTGGATCTCGCGCAGTTCGGCGATCCCCTTCTCCGCGAGGCCGTGGAGCGCCATCAGGCGCGCGGCGTCGAACGGGGTCTTCTCCGCGGTGGCCTGGACCTCGACGATGAGGCCGCGGCCCGTGAGCACCACGTTCATGTCGACCTCCGCGCCCGAGTCCTCCTCGTAGCAGAGGTCGAGGAGCGGCTCCCCCTTGACCACGCCCACGCTCACCGCGGCCACGGAGTCCCGCACCGGCGGGGCGGCGAACTTCAGGCCCTCCGCCTCGAGCGACCGGACGGCGTCCACGAGCGCCACGTACGCGCCGGTGATGGCCGCCGTGCGGGTCCCGCCGTCGGCCTCCAGGACGTCGCAGTCCAGCCAGACCGTCCGCTCGCCCAGCATCTCCATGTCCACCACCGCGCGCAGGGCCCGGCCGATGAGGCGCTGGATCTCGCTGGTGCGGCCGTCCGTCTTGCCGGAGCGCTCGCGGGGCTTGCGGTCCTGGGTGGAGGCCGGCAGCATCCCGTACTCGGCCGTGACCCATCCCCGCCCGCGGCCCTCGAGCCACGCGGGCACGGCGTGGTCGACCATGGCGGTGCAGAGGACCTTCGTGCGCCCCATCTCCAGGAGCACCGAGCCGGGGGCGCTGGACGTGTAGCGCCGCGTGACGACGACCGGCCTCAGCTGGTCCGCCAAACGCCCGTCGGGACGCTTCATTCCTCTTCTCCCTTGCTCTCCGTCCCCGCCGGGGCGCCCCCGGGGGGGGCCTGCTCGCGCTGGCGGGCCAGGTCGTTCAGGATCTGGGTCATCTTGAAGGCCTTCTCGATCGACTCGTCCAGCTCGAACCGGATCTCCGGGAAGACCCGCATCTTGATCCTCCGGGAGAGCTCCGCCTGGACGAACCCCTGGGCGTGCTTCAGGGCCGCCATCGTGAGCTTCTTCTGCTTGGGCGGCCCGAGGACCGAGACGAAGACGGCCGCGTGCCGGTAGTCGTCGGAGACCTTGGCGCGCGTGACGGTGATGAACCCCAGGCGCGGGTCCCTCATCTCGTAGAGGAGGATCCGGCTGGCCTCCTTGACGATCTCGCTGGAGAGGCGGTCCTTCCGGAAGGGCTGGCTCATGTCAATCGCCGTAGATTTCCTGCTCGGAGTCCACCACCTCCACGCCCCCGAAGAAGCGCGCGTAGTTCAGCACCTGGGTCAGCACGCTCTGGACGAAGGGCGTGTCGGTCCCCACGGTGGCCACCCCGATCTCCGCCGACTGCCACACGTCCTGGTCCTCCGTCTCGGCCACCGCGATGTTGAACTTGTTCGAGAGCGTGTCCTTGAAGCTCTTCAGGACGCGCCGCTTGTCCTTGAGCGAATGGGATTCCCGCAGGAGCAGGCGAAGCTTCAGGGTTCCGACGATCACAGGCTCCCCCGGGGCCCGGGGCCTATTTCTTCTCGAGCTTGCGGGCCACCTTCTGGATCGCGAAGGCCTCGCTGACGTCGCCCTTCTGCACGTCGTCGTGGCCAGCGACCTTGATACCGCACTCGAAGCCCTCGGCGCCCTCCTTGACGTCGTCCTTGAAGCGCTTCAGGCTCTCCAGCTTCCCCGTGTGGACGACCTTCCCGCCCCGGACGAGGCGGACCTGGCTGGAGCGCTCGACCTTGCCGGCGGTCACGATGCACCCGGCGATGGTCCCCACGCGGGAGATCCGGAAGATGTCCTTGACCGCCGCCTGGCCGGTCTTCTGCTCCACCAGTTCCGGCTCCAGCAGCCCTTCCATCGCGGCCTTCATCTCCTCGATGGCCTGGTAGATCACGGTGTACGTCCGGATCTCCACGCCGCGCTCCTTGGCCAGCTCCTGGGCGCGCGACTCCGCCTCCACGCTGAAGCCGATGATGAGGGCGTCCGAGGCGTCCGCCAGGAGGATGTCGCCGTCGCTCACGGCCCCCACCGAGGCGTGCAGGAGCCGGAGCTTCACCTCCTCGGTGGAGAGCCCGGTCAGCGCCTCCTGGAGCACCTCGAGGGACCCCTTGACGTCGACCTTGAGGATGACGCGGACCTCCTTGACCCGGCCGGTCTCGATCCGCTGGAAGAGGTTCTCGAGGGTGATGTGCTGGCGCTCCAGGAGGTGGGCCTCGCGGGCCTTGCGCTGGCGCTCCTGGGCGATCTCCTTGGCCTGGGACAGGTCCTCGACCGAATGGAAGGCGTCGCCCGCGTCGGGGACGTCCACGAGCCCCGTCACCTCGATGGGGGTCGAGGGCCCCGCCTGGCCCATCGTGCGGGCGAGGTCGTCGATCATCGACCGGACCCGGCCGTAGCCCTTGCCGGCGAGGATCGCGTCGCCCCGGCGGAGGGTGCCGTTCTGCACGAGGAGCGTGGACACGACGCCCCGGGACTCCGTCTTGCGCGCCTCCAGCACCACGCCGGAGGCGGGCCGCTTCGGATTGGCCTTGAGTTCCAGGAGCTCCGCCTGGAGCGAGAGGAGTTCCAGGAGCTGGTCCACGCCCTGGCCCGTGAGGCCGGAGACCTCCACGCAGACCGTGTCGCCGCCCCAGTCCTCGGGGTTCAGCCCCAGCGCGGCCAGCTGGCCCTTCACCCGGTTCGGATTGGCCTGCGGCTTGTCGATCTTGTTGAGCGCCACCATCATCTTGACGCCCGCGGCCTTGGCGTGGTTGATGGCCTCCTCCGTCTGGGGCATCACGCCGTCGGCGGCGTCCACCACGATGACCGCGATGTCCGTGACGCGCGCCCCGCGGGAGCGCATCTGGGTGAAGGCCTCGTGGCCCGGCGTGTCGAGGAAGACCACCGCCCGGCCCTCCTTCGTCACGATCTTCGAGGCGCCGATGTGCTGGGTGATCCCCCCGGCCTCGCTCGCCGCGACCTTCGTGTCGCGGATGCGGTCCAGGAGGGTGGTCTTCCCGTGGTCCACGTGGCCCATGAAGGTCACCACCGGCGCCCGCGGGACGAGGTCCTTCGGGTCGTCCTTGACCTCGGTGACGGCCTGCATCTCCTCCTCGGCCGTCTTCATCTTGACGACGGTGATGTCCCGCT
>CAYNDR010000171.1:0-4730 GCA_964395295.1 uncultured Planctomycetales bacterium | reverse complement strand
GCTTGAACTCGTCGGCCAGGACGGCCACCATCTCCTCGTCGAGCGCGTGGTTGATGGTCGCCATGATGCCGTGGTCGATGAGCTTCTTGAGGATCATGTTGACCTTGATGCCGGTCTGCTCGCAGAAGTGCTTGATGCTGATAGGCACGGTGATCTCGATCTTTCGTTCACTCATGGGCGTCACGACCGGCCGCGGCTTCGGCGGCTGGACGGTCGGGCGCATCGCCGGGGGAGGCACGCGGGGCTTCGGGCGCCGGTAGTCCACGGGGGGTGGGGGAGGCGCCGCGGCGGGGCGCGAGAAGCCGGGCCGCACGGGGGGCGGGGCCGTTGGGGCCGCCGGCTGGGCCGCCTTGGCCACCGGGCGGGCGTGGCGCTTCTCCTTGGCCTCATCCCGGACGGTGTCGCGCTCGAAGACCTCGATCTCGATGGGCCGCATGACGTGCAGTTCCTTCTGCTCGCCGATCACCTTGTCCACGTCGATCAGCGGCTGGGCGGCCTCCTTCTTGAGCTTCTCCTGCTCCTCCGGGCTCAGCTCCGCCTCCTTGGCGGCGGCGGGCTTGGGGGCGGCCTTCGCCTGCACGTCGCTGAGCCGGAACTCCTCGACCACCCGCACCTTCTTGGCGGGCTTCGCGGGGGCGGCCTTGGCCTCCTCCTTCTTCGCCTCCGGCGCGGCCGCGGCGGGGGCGGCGGCCTCCTCCTTCTTCCGGGCCGGCCGCTTGGGCTTGGGGGCCGCCCCCTCCGGCGGGGGCTCCTTCTTCTTCTTCTCGGGCTTGGGCTCCGCGGCCCTGGCGGCCGCGCGGGCGGCCTCCTCGGTCACCACGCGGGCATAGACGTCCATGAGCGGGCCGCTGAGCTTGGAGCGCGACGGGACCGCGGCCCGGACGGCCGCCGCCAGCCGCGCGTCGACCGTGGCCCGGGGGTCCTCGATCTTGAGGCCCTTGACCTTGGCCAGCTCCACGAGCTCCGCGGCCTTGTAGCCCAGTTCCTTGGCGAGTTCGCTGACCCTCATTCCTTCTTCTCTTGCGCCTCTCCGCCCTCAGGGGCGGCTCCTCCCGCCGGCGCGCCCTCGGGGGCCTCGGCTTGCGGCGCCTCCGGCACGGGCGCGGACGGCAACTCCGGGACGGTCCCCTCTACGGCCGCCGGCGCGCCTTCCGGGGCCCCGGCCTGCGGCGCCTCCGGCGCGGCCGCGGCGGCCGGCTCCTCCGTCTCCCCGCCCAACTCGTAGATGTCGATTTCCCACCCGGCCAGCTTCGACGCCAGGCGCACGTTCCGGCCGCCCTTGCCGATGGCCTGCGAGAGCTGGTCCTTGAGCACGTAGACCGTGGTGCGGTGGCTCGCCTCGTCCAGGATCACCTCGGCGACCTCGGCCGGCTTGAGCGAGTTCTTGATGAGCTCCTTGGGGTTTTCGCTCCAGCGCACGATGTCCACGTTCTCGCCGTTGAGCTCGTCGACGACGTTGCGGATGCGGCTGCCGCGCACCCCCACGCAGGCGCCCAGGCAGTCCACCCGGTCGTTGGTCGAGTGGACCGTGATCTTGGTCCGGTAGCCGGGCTCCCGCGCGAGGCCCTTGATGACGACGGTGCCGTCGGAGATCTCGGGGACCTCGAGATCTAAGAGCCCCCGGACGAAGTCCTCGTGGGAGCGGGAGATGTAGATGCGGATGCGCGTCCCCCGCTTCTCGACCTCGGAGACGTAGCCGCGCAGGCGGTCGCCGATCCGGTAGTTCTCGCCGGGGACCTGGTCCCCCTTGAGCATCGTGGCCTCGGCCTTCTCGGCGATCTTGCAGACGAGGTGGGGGCCCTCGAAGCGGACCACCGAGCAGGTGACGATGTCCCCCTTCTTGTGGGCGAACTCCGTGAAGACGCTCTCGCTCTCGACCTCGCGGAGCTTCTGGACGAACAGCTGGCGCGCCGCCTGGTAGGCGATGCGCCCGAGCGCCTGGGTCTCGATCGGCTGGTCCCCGTCGAAGGCGGTGATGTCCCCCTTTTCCCGGTCGATCTTGACCACGGGGAGTTCCTTGGTGTTGAGGTGCTTCTTGGCGGCCATGGAGAGGGCCTGCTCGATGGACTCGAAGATGAGCTCCTTGTCGATGCCTTTCTCCCGGTGGATCGCTTCCACGATCCTGAGGACCTCGCCGTTCATGGGAATTCCCGCCTGAGACAAAAAAAAGTGGGTTGAGCCCACTTTTCTCGGTACTGCCCCGCTTTTCGGTCTCTCGGCTCCTTTACATACGTGGGGTATTATAGCGGCGAGGGGGTCCGAGTCAAGCCCCAGTAGGGGAACGGCCCGCCGCGCCGCAGGATCATGGATTCATTGAACGGGGCGGCCGGCCGCCGCGGGAGCCATGGCCCCGGGACCGCCGAGAAGGCCCTCCGATCCGGGATCTGGAATCCAACCTCGGGGGTTGCCACAATCTCTTGTGCCCCTCCGCGACCTCCACTATAATGCATTCCTCCGCGGGACCCAGTGGGGCGGGACCGCCGGCGGCGGAATCCCCGGGAAGCCTTGAGAGGCGCCTCGCGCCGCGGGCGGCCCTGCGGACCACGATCGTTGCCGATGCGACTCCGGACGGCGCTCCTGTCCCTGATCCCCGGAGCGGCCCACGTGGACCTGGGACGGACGGGGCGCGGGCTCCTCTTCTTCTTCCTGTTCGCGCTCTTCCTCAACGGGGCCCTGATCGCCCCGGCCTTGTCCGCGGAGCAGGGCCTGCGCCCGGCCTGCGGCCTGGCCGCCGCCGGGCTCTGGATCGCCGCCCTCTTCGACGCCGTGCGCGCGGCGGGAAAGGCGCGGCGGGAATTTCCCCCGGGAGACGCGGGAACGGACCTGAAATGACGGAAGCCAGGGAAAAGTGCGGGGTGTTCGGGATCTTCGGCGCGGCCAACGCCGCCGACCTCGTGTACCTCGGGCTGTTCAGCCTCCAGCACCGCGGGCAGGAGAGCGCGGGCATCGCCTCCGCCCAGGGCGGCCGCCTCGTCTACCACAAGGGCATGGGGCTCGTGCAGGACGTCTTCACCGCCGAGGCCCTCCAGAAGATCCGGAGCCACGCCGCCATCGGCCACGTGCGCTACTCCACCACGGGCTCCTCCAGCGCCGTCAACGCCCAGCCCCTCGTGGTGGAGACCTCCCGCCGCATGATCGCGGTGGCCCACAACGGAAACCTGGTGAACTCCTCCGCCCTGCGCCGCGGCGTGGAAACCCAGGGCCACTTCTTCCCCATCTTCCACACCTCGACCGACACGGAGATCATCCTCTACCTCGCGGCCCGATCGGCCTCCTTCGAGAAGGGCCTCCAGCAGGCCATGGCCGAGATCCGGGGCGCCTACTCGCTCCTCTTCCTCACGCCCCGCGAGATGGCGGCGGCCCGCGACCCCCAGGGCTTCCGGCCGCTGGTCCTGGGCCGGCGGGGCAGTGCCTGGTGCGTGGCCTCGGAGACCTGCGCCCTGGACATCACCGGCTTCGAGTACCAGCGCGAGGTCGAGCCCGGCGAGATCCTGGTCATCGACAGGAAGGGGCCGCGCTCCCTGCGCATCCTCCCCCCCGAGGACTGCCGGCCGGCCCACTGCCTCTTCGAGCACGTCTATTTCGCCCGGCCGGACAGCCGCGTCTACGGGGACGTCGTGCAGGCCGTCCGCCACCGCCTGGGCCGCCAGCTGGCGCGCGAACATCCCGTCCCGGCCGACTTCGTCACCCCCGTCCCCGACTCCGGCCTCTACGCCGCCATGGGCTACGCCCAGGAGGCCCGCCTCCCCTACGAGATGGCCTACGTCCGCAACCACTACGTGGGCCGGACGTTCATCCAGCCCCGCCAGCACCAGCGCTCCGCCAACGTCATGCTCAAGCTGGCCGTCATCCGGGACCTCGTCAAGGGCCGGCGCGTCGTCGTGGTGGACGACTCCATCATCCGCGGCACGACGTCCAAGTCCCGCATCCAGCTCCTGCGCGACGCCGGCGCCCGGGAGATCCACCTCCGCATCTCCTGCCCTCCCACCCGGTTCCCGTGCTACTACGGGATCGACTTCCCCAGCAACAAGGACCTCATCGCGGCCGGGAAGGACGTCGAGGGGATCCGCCGGCACGTGGGCGTGGACACCCTCGGGTACCTGGGCCTGGAGGGCATGCTGGGCGCCGCGAGCGGCCCCCCGGACCGCTACTGCACCGCCTGCTGGACCGGCAACTACCCGGTCCCGCCGGTGGACGACATGGACAAGTCCAAGCACGAGGAGAGCCCTTGAGGCCAGAGGCCTGGAGCCGGGAGCCTGACATGACGATCACGTACGCCGACGCCGGGGTGGACCAGCCCCGGAAGGACGCGGCCATCGACCAGGTCCTCCGGATGATGCGCCGGACGCACGACCCCGGCGTGATCGACGTCCCCTGGGGATTCGCGGGCCTCTACTCGCTGAAGACCTCCACCCTCTTCGAGCGCAACTACCGCCACCCGGTCCTCGTGGCCTGCACCGACGGCGTGGGCACCAAGCTCAAGCTGGCCGGCGCCCTGGACAGGCACGACACGGTGGGCATCGACCTGGTGGCCATGAGCGTGAACGACCTCGTCGTCACCGGCGCGCGCCCGCTCTTCTTCCTCGACTACATCGCCATGGGCAAGGTCCGGGAGAAGGTCCTGCTCGACCTGGTCCGCGGGATCGTGGCCGGCTGCGAGCAGTCGGAGTGCGCGCTCCTCGGGGGGGAGACCGCCGAGATGCCGGGGATGTACGCGGAGGGCGACTACG
>CAYNDR010000170.1:11113-13420 GCA_964395295.1 uncultured Planctomycetales bacterium | reverse complement strand
TTCCGCGTCTCGATCCTCCCCTGCGTCCACGGGGAGAAGGCGGTGGTGCGCCTCCTGGACTCCTCGATGCTGAACCTCGGCATCAGCCAGCTCGGGTACGAGCCCGAGGCCGAAGAGGCGTTCCGGCGGTCGCTGGCGGCGTCCTACGGCATGGTCCTGCTGACCGGCCCCACCGGCAGCGGCAAGTCGACCACGCTCTACGCCTCCCTCCGCGAGGTCCTCTCCCCCGAGGAGAACGTCGTCACCATCTAGGATCCCGTGGAGTACCAGCTCGAGGGCGTGATCCAGACGCCCGTGAACGTCAAGGCCAACTTCACGTTCGCCTCGGCCCTCCGGTCGGTCCTGCGCCAGGACCCCGACATCATCATGGTGGGCGAGATCCGCGACTCCGAGACGGCGGACATCGCCGTCAAGGCCGCCGTGACGGGCCACCTGGTGCTGTCCACCCTGCACACCAACGACGCGCCCTCGGCGATCACGCGCCTGACGGACATGGGGGTGGACGCGTTCATGGTGGCCTCGTCCGTGATCCTCGTGGCGGCCCAGCGCCTGTGCCGGAGGCTCTGCGAGTCCTGCAAGGCTCCCCTGGACGCGTTCCCCCCGAAGGACCAGCTCCTGAAGATGGGCTTCCTGGAAGGGGATCTCGAGAAGCTCGGGGGCCTGCGCCGCCCCGCGGGATGCGCGTCGTGCGTCAACGGCTACCGGGGCCGGTTCGCCATCATCGAGGCCCTCGAGGTCGACAACGACATCCGCAAGATGATCATCTCCGAGCGCGCCGCGCCGGAGATCAAGCAGTACGCCCTCGGCAAGGGGATGCTCACGCTCCGGAGGACGGGCCTCCTGAACGCCCTGCGCGGGAAGACCTCCGTCGAGGAGGTCCTCCGCATGACGATGGGGGACTGACCGGGGACGCCATGGACAAGTTCCGCCAGAGGATCAAGAAGGTCCTGGTGAAGCACGGCGTCATCGCCGAGGACCGCGCCCAGGAGGCGCTGGCGCTGGCCGAGAGCTCCGGGGCCGCCTCCTACGCCGAACTCCTCCTCGAGAAGGGGTACGTCGGCGAGCCGGAATACCTGAGCGCCGTCTCCCTGGAGACGAACCTGCCCCCCGTGGACCTGGACAAGCTGGACTTCCAGCCGGACGCGCTGGAGACCATCAACGCCGAGCTGGCCACCTACTACGGCGTCCTCCCGGTCAGCAAGGTGGGCGCCATCCTCACCCTGGCGGTGGGGAACCCCTTCGACATCCTGAAGCTGGACGACGTGCGCACCCTCACCAACTGCGACCTCCGGCCCGTGGTCGTGACCGAGCGGAGCATCCGCCGCAACATCGAGCGGGCCTACCTGGGGGAGCAGAAGTTCGTCGAACAGCTGGAGTCGGCCGTCGAGGCGGGCATGGAGGAGAACATCGAGCTGACGAAGCCCGTCTCGGACGTCGTCGACGTCTCCCAGGCGGTCGCGGATGCCGGCGACGCGCCCATCGTGAGGGCGGCCAACGCGATCGTCATCAACGCCCTCCGGAGCCGGGCCAGCGACATCCACATCGAGCCCATGGAGAAGAAGACCCGGGTCCGGATCCGCGTGGACGGCATGCTCCGCGAGGTCCAGGCCCCCCCCCGCTCCATGCACGACGGGCTGATCTCCCGCATCAAGATCCTCTCGAACCTGGACATCGCGGAGCGGCGGGTCCCGCAGGACGGGAAGTTCCAGGTGCGCTTCGAGAACCGCCAGGTGGACTTCCGCGTCTCGATCATGCCCACGATCTACGGCGAGAAGGCGATGCTCCGGGTCCTGGACTCCGCCAGCCTCGATCTCAAGATCGCGGACCTCGGGCTGGAGCCGGAGGCCGAGGCGGCCTTCAAGCGGGCGATCGTCGCCTCCTACGGGTGGGTCCTGGTGACCGGCCCCACCGGCTCGGGGAAGACCACGACCCTCTACGCGGCCCTGCGCGAGGTCCTGAACCTCGAGGAGAACATCGTCACCGTCGAGGACCCCGTGGAGTACCAGATGGAGCGGGTGAACCAGGTCCCGGTGAACGTCAAGCGAGGGCTCACCTTCGCCGGCGCCCTGCGTTCCATCCTCCGGCAGGACCCGGACATCATCATGATCGGGGAGGTGCGCGACCTGGAGACCGCGGACATCGCGGTCAAGGCCTCCATCACCGGCCACCTGGTCTTCTCCACCCTCCACACGAACGACGCGGCCTCCGCGGTCACCCGGCTGGTGGACATGGGGCTGGACGGCTTCATGGTGGCCTGCTCCGTGATCATGATCGGGGCCCCGCGCCTGAGCCGGAAGCTCTGCGCCC
>CAYNDR010000170.1:0-11103 GCA_964395295.1 uncultured Planctomycetales bacterium | reverse complement strand
CCTCCGCCTCGGGTTCAAGCCCGACGAGATCAAGGAGGGCGCCTTCTGCAAGCCGGTGGGGTGCCCCAGCTGCAGCGGGGGATACCGCGGGCGCTTCGCGATCATGGAGGCGCTCGAGATCAACCGCGACATCCAGAGGCAGATCATCGAGGGCAAGTCCGCCGTCGACCTCAAGCAGTTCGCCATGGAGCAGGGGCTGGCCACCCTGCGCCGGAGCGGCTGCCGGTCGGTGGTGCGCGGCCGCACCTCCATCGAGGAGATGCTCCGCAACACCCTGTCCGACTGACGGCCGGGCCCGCGGACCGGGGCGCCGAGCGGATCGTTTACACCAGGCCCCTTCCGGTGTAGACTACTACCGGGTACCCCATGGGAAGGAGCGCACGATGGCCGTTTTCACCTACGCCGCCAAGACCGCCGAAGGGAAGAAGGTCGACGGCGTCATCCGCGCGGCGGACAAGGCCACCGCCCAGTCCGAGCTGAAGAGGAAGAACCTGCAGGTCAGCTCGATCTCGGAGCAGAAGGAGCGCAGGAAGGGCGGCCTCTTCGGGCCCCCCCGGCCCCATGTCCGGACCAAGGACATCGCGGTCATGACGCGGCAGCTCTCCACCATGATCAGCGCGGGCATCCCCCTGCTGGAGTCGATGGAGATCCTGCACGAGCAGGCCGCCGACCCCGGCTTCAAGATCGCCCTCGACAAGGTCATCGAGCGGGTCCGGGCCGGCAGCGACTTCTCGACCGCGCTCGCCGAGCACCCCAAGCTCTTCACGAGGATCTACGTCAACATGATCAAGGCCGGCGAGGCCATCGGCCAGCTCGACGTGATCCTCCAGCGCCTGGCGGACTACATGGAGAGCGCGGAGGAGCTCAAGCGCGAGATCAAGGCGGCCATGACCTACCCGGTGATCTCCCTGTGCCTCATCCTGGCGATCACCGTGGGGCTGATCGTGGGCATCGTCCCCAAATTCAAGATGATCTTCGACCAGATGGACATGAAGGAGATGCCCCTGCCCACGGAGATCCTCATGGCGATCAGCAAGGCCATGACCGACCACTTCCTGATCGTCGGGGGCGTCCTTGTGGCGCTCATCATCGCGTTCATGATGTACATCCGCACCAAGCGGGGCACGTGGCACTGGCACTGGTTCCTGCTCCACGTGCCGATCTTCGGCATGCTCTTCCGGAAGGTCGCGATCTCCCGGTTCTCCAGGACCTTCGCCACCCTCATCCAGTCCGGCGTCCCCATGCTGGGCGCGCTCGACATCGTGGCCGCCACCGCGGGCAACGTCCTGGTCGAGGAGGCGGTCCTCAAGGCCAAGACGGCCGTGTCCAAGGGCGAGACGCTGGGAGAGCCCCTGGCGGCCACCAGGATCTTCCCCCCGATGGTGACGCGCATGATCTCCATCGGCGAGAAGACCGGCGCGCTCGAGAAGCTCCTGATGAAGATATCGGAGTTCTACGACCAGGAGGTCCGCGCCACGGTCAAGGCCCTCACCTCGCTGATCGAGCCCCTGCTGATCGCCATGATGGGCGCGATCGTCGGCGGCATCGTCCTGGCGATCTTCCTCCCGATCATCGCGATCCAGAGGCAGTTGAGCAGCAAGTGACCGGTGCCGGCCCGCGCCTGACGGGACCCGCCGAACGCCAGCTGGAGTCCCGGCTGAAGTGGCTGATGTTCGGCCGGCTCGCCATCGCCCTGGCGAGCATCGGGGCCATGCTCTTCGTGGAGCCGGTCCGCGCGGGCTACCCCCCGTACCACACGCTCATCGTCGCCTGCCTCCTCAACCTGCTCTACCTCATCGTCGCCCGCGCCGGCGCCGCCCTCCGCCCCCTGGCCGTGGTCCAGCTCCTGCTGGACGTGGCGATCCTGGGATTCCTGGTCTACCTCACCGGGATCGACCGGTTCTTCGCCTACCTCTACCTGCCCACCGTCATCGCCGCCGCCATGATCCTGGGGCCCCGGATGGCCATGGCCCTGGCCTCCACCGCGGTCATCGTCCTGGCCGGCGTCTCGACCCTCTACTTCCTCGCCGGAGAGTCGGGACAGGGCCTTCGCCTGCCCCTGGTCGATCCCGAGATGGTCCAGAAGCACCCCAGCCGCCTCTCCTTCCTCCTGCCGTACCTCTTCTTCTTCGGGCTCGCCCTCCACGTGGCCGCCCTCCTGGTGGGGAAGCTCACCGCCGAGGCCCGCCGCGTCCGCATCCTCACCGACGAGATCCTCCAGAACATGGCCGGCGGCGTCCTGGCGGCCGACCGCTTCGGCGGCGTCCAGTTCGTCAACGCCCAGGCCGTGCGCCTCCTGGGCCTCCCCGACCCGGAGGCCGCCCGCGGGCGGAGCATCCAGCAGGCCCTGCCCCGCGAGGTGTCGGCCTGCCTCCACCAGGCCATCGCCACCGGCGAGCGCCAGGCCCGCGAGATCCTCGTGGACGGCGTCCCCCTCTCCGTGGCCGTCTCCTGCCTCGCCGACGGCTCCGGCGGGCCCCTGCGGGGCGTCGTGGCGATCCTGAACGACCTCTCCCTGCGGACCCGCGTGGAGGAGGTGACCCGCCGCGCCGAGCGCTTCCGGGCGCTCCTGGAGATGAGCGCCGGGATGGCCCACGAGATCCGCAACCCCCTGGCCTCCATCCGCGGCGCCGCCCAGGAGCTCACCTCCAGCCGCCTCCCCCGAGAGGAGGACCGCCAGCTCCTGGACGTGGTGATGCGCGAGAGCGACCGCCTCAACCAGATCATCGGGGACTTCCTGGAATACGCCAGCGACCGGCCCATGGAGATGAGCCTCTTCGACCTGACGGACGTGCTCCGGGAGACGGCCCTCCTCCTGCAGGCCCGGCCCGCCGATCCCCTCCTGGAGATCGTCGCCGAGCTCCCCCGCGAGCTGATCTGCCGGGGCGAGCCGGACAAGCTCAAGCAGGTCTTCCTCAACCTCGGGCTCAACGCCATCGACGCCTGCGCGGGGAACGGGCGGCCGAACCGGGTGGTCTTCCACTGCGCCGAGCGCCGCGGTTTCGAGGGCGACCCGCGCGAGGGGATCCTCGTCGAGGTCGCCGATACCGGCTGCGGGATCCCCCCGGAGGACCAGCCCCGCGTGTTCGATCCGTTCTTCACCACGAAACCCCAGGGAACGGGGATGGGCCTGGCGATCGCCCGGAAGATCGTCCAGGGCCACGGCGGCGACATCACGCTCACCAGCCGGAAGGACAAGGGCACCACCGCCCGCGTCTGGCTCCCTTCATGATCCGATTCGGGACCGTCGTTTTCAGCCTTCTGCTCCTGGCGCCGCTCGCGGCGGCGCCGGGGTTCGCGACCGAGGCCCTCCGCCTGGCGGCGGTCCTGGGGCTCGCCACCCTCCTCCTGGCCGGCGCGGCCTTGAGGGCGGTCCGGGACCGCGAAAGGGTCTTCCGCTCCGATCCGCTCCTCACCGCGGCGCTCCTCTTCCTCGGGGCGAACGTCCTCTCGCTCGCGGCGGCGCCCCCGGCGTGGGAGGCGGCGGTCCCGCTGGCGACCCTGGCCGCGGGCGTGGCGGCCTACGCCGCCGCGCGGGGCGGCGCCCTCGCGCCGTCGTACGTCCCCGACACGGGTCTGCCGGTCGTGGGCGGTCTCGGGCTCGCCGTGGCGTCATGGGGGATCGTCCAGGGATTCCTCGGGATCCCCGCCGTGGCCGGGGAGGGGAACACCAACTACTCCGGGACGCTGGCGGCGATGCTCCTCCCCGTGGCCGCCGCCTCCGCGTGGGTCCGGGGACCTTCCTGGAAACGGATGCTGTCGGCGGCCGCCGCCGCGGCCCTCTTCGCGATGCTCCTGCTGGCCGGTTCGCGCGGCGGGGCGGCGGGGGCGGTCGCGGGGTGCGTCGTCACGGGGGTGGCGCTTGCGGTCCGACGCGCCCCCCGCGCCGCCGCCGCGATGGCCGGCCTGGCCGTCCTCCTGGTCGCCGTGCCGCTCCTCTTCATGGGGGCGCGGACGCTGTCGCCCGAGAGGGCCGCGACCGGCCGCGTGCGGCTGGGCATCTGGAAGGGGGCGCTGGCGATGCTGGCGGATCGGCCGTGGCTGGGCGCCGGCGTGGGCGGATTCGCCGCCCGGTTCCCGCCCTACCGGGACGCGGAGGAATTCGCCCTCTCGCAGCGGGATGCCAAAGACGGGTTCAAGGAGGTCGAGGACGCGCATTCGAGCTGGGTGCAGGTGGCGGCCGAGACGGGCGTTCCGGGACTCCTCGCGTTCCTCCTCGTCCTCTACGTGGCGGCCCGCCTCTGGCGGTACTACGTGAGGACGGCCCCCGACGCGGACGCGGCGGCCGCGCTGGCGGGGCTGGGCGGGGGCGTCGCGGCGTACCTCGTTGCCGGGCTCTTCAACGCGCTTTCCCTCCGCGTCTCGCACACGCTCCTCTTCTGGGCATTCCTGGGGATGATCGAGCTGGCGGGCAACGGGCGGGTGCGCTGGCGCCGCGCGCCGGCCAGGCAGGGGGCGGTGGCCGTCCCCCTGGCCCTGACGATCCTGTCCCTCCTGGCCGCGTGGATGGCCGGGACGCTGGCCTGGATGGACCGCCAGTTCGAGGCCGGCATGCGCACCGCCTCCGCGCCCGGGAGGGCCGCGCGCTTCGAAAAGGCGCTCGGGCTCTTCGCCCCCTATTGGCCCATGCGCTGCGAGCTGGCGCGCGCCCTCGCGGCGACGGGCGCCATCCGCGAGAGCGCCGCCGCCTATCGAGCGGTCCTCGAAGTCCGGCCGCACCACGTCCCGGCCCTCAACAACCTGGCGGTGGCGCTCCTCCAGACGCCCGAGGGGGAAGAAGAGGCCGAGCGGCATCTGCGGCACGCGGCCGCCGTGGCGCCCTGGTACTTCCTGTCCCACTACAATGGGGGGACCCTGGAGGCGCGCCGGGGGCGTTTCCCGGAGGCGCGGGCGCGCTTCGCCGAGGCGCTCCGATGGAATCCCGGGCATGCGCGCTCGTTCTGGAGCGCGGGCGTGACGCACCTGGCGGAGGGACGGGCGGAGCGGGCCCTGGAGCCGTTCCGCCGGGCCCGGGAGCTGGGGATGGACGTGGCCGCGGATCTGCGGCGGGGGCATCCTTCCTTGGCGGCCGATCCGAGGTTCGCGGAATTCTTCCGCTAGGCGTAGAAGTCCCGCACCCAGCGGTGGGGGCGGAGCCTGGCGACCTCCGCCGCGGGGAGGCCGCGGCCGTCCCCCGCCGCGCAGTTGGAATCGACGTGCCGCGCGGCGCGCATGCCCGGGATGACCGTCGAGACCGCGGGATCGCTCAGGCAGAAGCGGAGCGCCTTCTCCGGCAGGCGGTCGAGGCCGATCCCCAGGTCCGCCGCGATCCGGCCACAGCGCTCGAAGACCTCGCGCCGGCGGTCCCCGCGGAAGTAGTGTCTGCGGAAGTCGTCCTCGGGGAACAGGGTCTCGGGCGCGATCTTCCCGGTGAGGCCGCCCTCGTCGAAGGGGACGCGGGCCAGGACCCCCACGTTGAGCCTCCGGCAGGCGGGGAAGAGGCGGTCCTCCGGGCTCTGGTCGAAGATGTTGTAGATCACCTGCACCGCGTCCACGACGCCGGTCTCCAGGAGGCCGAGGCCGTTCTCCGGCGTGTGCTCCCCGAGCGAGACCCCGAAGAACCGGATCTTGCCCTGCTTCTTGAGCCTCTCGACGGCCGCAAGCCAGTCCCCCTGTCCCGTGAACTCGTCGTGCCAGACGTGGAACTGCTGGAGGTCGATGGACTCCAGGCCCAGGTTCCGCAGGCTCTCCTCGGTCGAGGCGACGACGTGATCGCCGGGGAAGACCTCGGCCACCGGCGTGCCCGCGCGGGCCGGCCAGCGCCGGTTCTTCGGCGGGACCTTGGTGGCCACGAAGACCTTCCCCCGGTGTTCGCGGACCGCGCGCCCGACGAGGGCCTCGCTGTGGCCGTCGCCGTAGGCGAGCGCCGTGTCGATGAGGTTGACGCCGAGCTCGACCGCCCGGCGGAGGGCCAGGAGCGACGCGTCGTCGGAGGCCCCGATCCACTGCTTCCCGCTGATGCCCCAGGCCCCGAACCCGACCTCGGAGATCCGGAGGCCCGTCCTCCCCAGCACCCGGTAGTTCATCGATGCATCCTCGCCAGGAGGCCGCCATCCTAACCGTTCCGGGAAGGGGAGGGGAAGCGGAATCCCCTCTTCACTTCATCCGCCTCCCTTGCTATCCTCTGGAGCCCATGAAAGACGACACGGCGGTCCCGGTCCCGGCGTCCCCCATCGAGGGGAAGGAGGGCGCTCCCGTCCCCGACGGGCCGCCGATCTCCTACGAACAGATCATCTGCACCCGCATGCGGCAGCTGCCGCCCTATCCGTTCGCCAAGGTGGACGCCCTCAAGGTCAAGCTCCGCCAGGCCGGCCGCGACGTCATCGACATGGGCGTGGGCAATCCCACCGACCCGACGCCCGATCCGATCGTCGACAAGATCATCGAGGCGGTCAAGGACAAGCGCAACCACCGGTACTCGGTGGCGGCCGGCGTCCTCAACCTCCGCAAGGAGCTGGCGAAGTACTACCTGGAGGAGTTCGGGGTCAAGCTCGACCCCGAGACGGAGACGATCTGCACGATCGGCTCCAAGGAGGGATTCTCCCACCTGTGCATGCCCACGATGGGGCCCGGCGACACCGTGATCACCCCCACGCCGGCCTTCCCGATCCACCGGTACAGCCCCGTCATCGCCGGCGCCAACGTCATCGGGATTCCGAGCGAGGGGGACGACGACGCGCTCCTCCGCCGCATCCACGACGCCGCCCACTCGATCAGCCCCCGGCCCAAGGCGGTGATCCTCAACTACCCGCACAATCCCACGGCGCGGGTCGTGGACCTCGCGTTCTTCACCCAGGTGGTGCGGATCGCCAAGCGCTTCGGACTCATGGTGATCCACGACTTCGCCTACGGCCGCATCTGCTTCGACGGCTTCCAGGCCCCCAGCTTCCTCCAGGCCCCGGGCGCCAAGGACGTGGGCGTGGAGTTCTGGACGATGTCCAAGGGCTTCAACATGGCCGGCTGGCGGTGCGGCTACTGCGTGGGGAACGCCGACATGGTGAAGGCCGTGGCCTCGATCAAGAAGTACTTCGACTACGGCCTGTTCCAGCCCGTCCAGATCGCCTCGATCATCGCGCTCCGGCACTGCCGCGACGCCGAGCGAAAACAGTCGGCCATCTACCAGGAGCGGCGCGACGTCCTCTGCGAGGGGCTCGCCCGCGCCGGGTGGATGGTCCCGAAGCCCCGGGCCACCATGTTCGCCTGGGCGCCCCTGCCGGAGCGGTACCGCTCCCTGGACTCCATGAAGTTCACGATGAAGCTGCTGGAAGAGGCCGAGGTCGCCGCCGCGCCCGGGATCGGCTTCGGGGAGGACGGCGACGGCTTCCTGCGCCTCTCGGTCATCGAGAACAAGGCCCGCCTCCAGCAGGCCGTCCGGAACATCAGGAAGGCCCTCTTCCGCGGCGCCTGAGGCCGGCGGGGGCGCGCCGGTTTCACCTATCCTGGAACTTTTCGGCGGCGTTCGTGTATAATTATTAATGCATAATGGATGTATGGCGGGCATGCCGCATGTTCCTCCGGGCGGATCGGACGTGAAAGGGGCGGGACGGTGTCGGTGATCCAGCTCGTCGTCGTCGCCGTGGGCGTGGTGCTGATCGCGATGGCCCTGGCCCTCGGGAAGCCCCGGAAGGCCTGAGCCGGGCTCGAGCGCCGGGCGCGGTCCCCGGTTTTCGTTGGCCCCGCCCGCGGCGGTGCCCTATACTTGGAACCCGGGGCCGCCGAGAGACCTTCTATGGGCGACCGTTCCTCCGTCGTGAGCTGTCCCTGCGGGCATTCCTTCGAGGTCCCCGCCGAGTCGGCCGGGGGCGAGGTCGTCTGCCCGTCCTGCGGGCGGCCCTTCACGCCCCCGGCCCGCGTCTCCGTGGACCCGGACCTCGTCCCCGGATACCGCATCCTTCAGCGGATCGGCGCCGGCGGCATGGGCGAGGTCTACCTGGCCCGCCAGGGCAGTCTGGACCGCACGGTGGCCGTCAAACTGCTCCCGCCCGTCCTGGCCCAGGACCGGGAGTACGTCCAGAGGTTCCTGAAGGAGGCCCGCTCAGCGGGGAAGCTCGGCCACGAGAACATCGTGGCCGCCGTGGACGTGGGCGAGGCGGGGGGCCGCTATTTCTTCGTGATGGAGCACGTGAAGGGGGACACCCTCTACCGGGCCGTCAAGCGGGAGGGGAAAATCCCCGAGGCGCGCGCCCTGGACATCGCCCGGCAGGTCGCCCGCGGCCTGCGCCACGCGTACCAGAACGGGCTCATCCACCGGGACATCAAGCCCAAGAACATCATCGTCACGGCGGAAGGCACGGTCAAGATCTGCGACTTCGGCCTGGCGCGGGAACTGGCCTCGGAAGGCGGGGAGGAGACGGGCGGCGAGGCCTTCTCGAGCCCCGCCTACGCCTCCCCGGAGCAGTGCCGGCGCAAGGGCGCCATCGACCACCGCAGCGACATGTATTCGCTCGGCGTGACGCTCTTCGAGATGCTCACCGGGCGCCGCCCCTTCGGGGGCGCCGCGGCGCGCGAGATGATGGACAAGCACCTCGGGGAGGAGCCCCCGTCGCCGCTGGCGCTCAATCCCGCGGTGTCGGTCGCGGCGGCCCAGCTCGTCCTGAGGCTCCTGAGGAAGAATCCCGAGGACCGCTTCAAGGATTACGACGAGCTCATCGCCGCCATCGAGGCCGCGGGGAAGCTCCCCGCCGCGCGGCCCACCGTCCGGACCCCCCGGGCGGCGCCGGCTCCCGCGAAGAGGGGCCTCCTGCCGTGGATCGCGGCGGGCGCGGGCGCCGCGGCCGTGGCGGCCGTGGTCCTCGTGACCCTCCTGGGCCGGGGGAAGCCCCCCGAGGCCCCGAGGCCGGAGCCGGTCGAGGCCCCGGCCTCCAAGGCGCCGCCGGCGGACCCCGGCGTGGAACGGACCCTGGAGGAAGCCCTGGGATTCCAGGAGCGCGCCGCGGGCAATCCCGATGAGGTGCCCGCCGTCCGGGCCAGGTGGAAGCACCTCATGGAGCGCTACCGCGGCACGCCGCACAGCCCCCTCTTCGCCGCCCGCCTCCTGGAGTTCGAGAGCCGCGTCCGGGCCGACGCGGGGAAGTGGGCCCGCAGGCTCGCGGAAGAGGCGGAGGAGGAGATCCGGAACGGCAGGCCCCTGGAGGCCCTGAAGGTCCTGGGCCGGTTCCCTCCGGCCTACGCGGGGTCCGAGGCGGCCGCGGCGGTCGCCGCCAAGGCGCTGGAGGCCGAGCGGAACGTCGACGAGCGCTTCGGCGAGACGCTGAGGATGGGCGAGAAGATGGCCTGGGGCGGGAGGTTCGAGGAGACCCGCGGCTTCCTCAAGGCGCTGATGGACCAGGTCACCGCGCCCGGCTACCCCCGGCCCCGCCACCGCGAGTCGGTGGAGGACCTCTCCCGGCGGCTCCGGGAGGCCGAGGCCCTGGCGAAGGCGAAGAAGCCCGATCCGGGAGCGGCCGCCGCGGATCCGGGCCCCAAGCCGCCCGAACCGGCCCCCGGCACGCTCAAGTTCCCCTCCGGGCCGATCCACTTCGTCGTCCTGAGGAGCGCGGAGGAACGGGCCGACCCCGCCCGGCGCGCCGCCGCCGCCGCCGTCTTCGCCGAGATCGCGGCCAAGTCCTCCTTCTACCGGGCGGCGGCCCTCTTCCTCTCGCGGGACGACAAGGAGTGGAAGCTCGGCCCCGCCGGGACGAAGGCGATCGAGGAATATTTCCTGTCCCCCACGCTCGCCGTGGCCGAGACGATCACGCCCGCCCAGCACCAGATGATCCTGAAGCTCCTTTCCCGGGGGATCGCCTCGATCGGGGAGGAGCCGCCCGACGTCCTCCGGATCTTCGCCTGCGCCCACGCGGACGACATCCTGGCCAAGGGAGGGAAGGTCGATCCCGCCTTGATGAAGGAGGCCCGCCTGGAGGCCGCGGCGTTCACGGAACTCTGGGGGGTGCCCGGGGGCCTGGGGCGCGTCGAGATGGCGATGATCCTCTCCCGTCCCGCGACGGGGCTCGGCTTCCTGCGCGCGGCGGAGGCCGCGTCGAACGCCCCCGACTTCGCCCTCCGGTTCCTGGGGGCCCTGTGCGCCTTCAAGATGCCGCAGGTCGACCTGTGGGCCGCGTCGGAGCGGTGGAAGAAACTGGCGTCGGGGGCTGAGGATCCGGCCCTGGCGAAATTCTGCGAGGCCGTGGCCGAGCGGCTGAGGCAGTCCACCGCGTGCGAGGCCTGCCTGGGCCAGGGGCGCCACGCGTGCGGCCCCTGCGCGGGCACGGCGTCGGCCCCGTGCGTCCCCTGCCAGGGGATGGGCTTCACCCTGGACGAAGAGGGAGGCCGGAAGACCTGCGCGGCCTGCAAGGGGAAGGGGCTGGGGCCCTGCGCGGCCTGCGGGGGCGGCCGGGCCCTGAGGTGCGAGGCGTGCGACGGGAAGAGGACCCGCGCCCTCGTGCCCGGCGGCCAGTACCGGTACCTGGTGGAGCTGGGGCTGTGCCCGGCGTGCTCCGGCACGGGGAGCGTGTTCCCCCGCGTGGCCTTCCCCTGCCGCGCCTGCGGGGGCAACGGTCGCCTCCTCGACAAGGCGGCGAAGGACTTCGCCCGCCTGCCCGTCTGGATCAAGACGCGCGACGGGCGCCTCCTCTTCAACGCCCTGCGCTGGCTGGCGCGCCACCGGGGCGACAAGGTCCCCTGGCCCCCGTCCCCCTGCCGCTCCTGCGACCCCGCGCCTTCGGCCTACGTCCACGACGTGGGCGCCACGAGCCTCGCCGTGATGGCCTTCCTGGCCGCGGGCTTCGAGCCGGGGAGCGAGGTGGACCTGGGGCGGGGGACCGCGGGCGAGGCCGTCCGCGGCGGCCTCGACTGGCTCATCGCCCACCAGCAGCCCGACGGCCAAGTCGTCCACGGGCTTTCGGCCAAGCCGATGTACGAGCACCTGCTGGCCCTTGGCGCGCTCAGCGCGGCCGCGTGGGGGATCGGCCCCGGGGAGGCCTACGGGGAAAAGGATCGCGCGGCGCTGAGGGAGGCCTCCGCCCGCGCGCGCCGGTTCGCGCTGACCCGCCAGAACCGGAACGCGGGGTGGGGATATCCCGTCAG
>CAYNDR010000169.1:9360-13451 GCA_964395295.1 uncultured Planctomycetales bacterium | reverse complement strand
GCCTCTGCTTCGAACCCGACGGCCGGTTCCCCACCCACGAGCCCAACCCGCTCAAGGGCGAGAACGTCCGCGACCTCGTGGCCGCGATGAAGGAGACGGGCGCCGACCTGGGCGTGGCCTTCGACGGCGACGGCGACCGCTGTATCTTCTTCGGGCCGGGCGGGGAGCGCCTCCGGAGCGACCTCGTCACGGTCCTCCTGGCGCGCGCCGAGCTCCGGCGCCGCCCGGGCGCCGCGATCGTCTACGACCTCCGGTCCAGCCGCGTGGTCCCCGAGGAGATCCTCAAGGCGGGGGGCGTTCCCGTCCGCGAGCGCGTGGGCCATTCCTTCATCAAGGAGACGATGAAGGCCCGGGACGCCTCCCTCGGGGGCGAGCTCTCCGGCCATTACTACTTCCGCGACCATTTCTACGCCGACTCGGGCATGATGGCCTTCGCCAAGCTCATCGACCTCCTGGGCCGCGAGAAGACGCCCATCGAGGGGATGATGGCGCCCCTTCGGCGCATGGCCTCCACCGGGGAGATCAACTTCGAGGTCGAAGACAAGGCGGCCGTCCTGGACCGGATCGCGCGGGAGTTCAAGGACGGCCGGCAGGACACCCTGGACGGGATCACGGTCGAGTACGACGACTGGTGGTTCAACGTGAGGCCGTCCAACACCGAGCCGCTCCTGCGCCTGATCCTGGAGGCCGTCACGCCCGAGCAACTGGAGCGCGCCCGCCGGCGCCTCCTGCCCCTCATGGGCAAGCCCGTTTAAGGCCCGGCCCAAGGCCGGACGCGAACCCGAGTACCTGCCAAATATAATTGACAGCACACCCATCCCTGATACACTATTAATGGAGGATCCGGTGGGACGCGGGCCATGGTGGCCCGGGCCGGAGACCGGTTTTTTAGGAGGGCATCCCGGACGTTTCACCGGGACGGGAGTACGGCCCGCCTGGAGTCGGCGGGCGCCGTCCCTTGCACCAGAAGGAGGGAGCTGATGATTAAGAAGAAGAAGGGATTCACCCTGGTCGAGCTGCTGGTGGTCATCGTCATCATCGGTATTCTTGCGGCTCTACTGTTGCCGGCCATCGCCAGGGCGATCCGTCGCGCGCGCGTGACCAACTGCGCGAACAACCTGTCTCAGCTCTGGAAGATGCAGAACATCTACATGAGCCAGTTCGGCGGACGAATGAAGCTCATGCCCACGAAGACCGGCAGTGACTTCTGGCTCTTCCTGAGCGACACCAAGATCAACCTGATCGACACCACGATGCTGGACATCTACATCTGCCCCGCATCGGAGAATCCCGCGAACCCGCCTGGAGATACCAACTACTACGGCCCGAATCAGAACGTGGCCAAGGTGGGCGACGGCCAGGCCGTGGGGATTGACAGGCACACTTAGCCTCACCCGTTAGACAACACCTACAACGTCCTGAGGAAGTCGTCGGACGTGAACGAGGTAGAGGCGAGCACCACCGAAGCAACAGGTGCGAAGGAAACGACTGGGCCGTAGAGAGCCGGTCGATCCGAACAGCCCCGGCCTTCGGGCCGGGGCTTTTTTTTTACCGGGAAGCCCGCGCGATCCATTTGATAGCATGCCCAGGTGAAGCGGGCCGCCCCCTATCTCCTCTTCGCCGCCCTCACCCTGGCCGTCTTCTGGAGGTTCCTGCTCCTCGGCGAATCGATCTACGTCACGGAGGCCCTCGAGGCCCACCTGGGACGACCCTCGCCGGAACGGGCCCCGTGGTTCCGCGCCTCCCCCCCCCATGCCGGGGTGGCCGACAACATCCTCCTCCTCCCGACGAGCCTCCGGATCTACAACGAGGGGCTCAAGGCGGGCGAGATCCGGCTCTGGAATCCCTCCCTCTTCTGCGGTTATCCCATCTACAGCAATCCCATGGTCCACCCCTTCTACCCCCCGCACATCGTCCTCCACGCCCTGCTCTCCCCCCACGCGGCCTACGAGTGGAGCCTCATGCTCCACTTCTTCTTTTCCGGCGCCGCCATGTTCTGGCTGATCGGGGCGCTGGGGCGGAGCCGCGCCGCCGCCGCGCTGGGGGGGGCCGCCTGGATGCTCCTCGGATACAACGGGATCTGGTTCTCGGCCGCGATCCTGCTCGGCGTTTCCGTTTTCGGCCCGCTGGCCCTCCTGGCCCTCGTGCGGGGGATCGAGAGGCGCGACCTCTCCGCCGCGGCGCTCGGCGGCGCGGCCATGGGGATGGCCGTCCTCGGGAGCCACCCTCAGCACGCGATGAACCTCTTCCTCTTCCTCCTGGCCTGGCTCGCGGCCGCCGCCCTCCGCGGCCGGGAGGCGCGCGGGTTCATCGCGCGGCTCGCGGTCCTCTTCGCCCTGGCCTCCGTCGGTACGGGGCTGGCGGCCATCCTGGCCCGGCTCGACACCATCGGCGCCGGCTCGCGGGGGGCCAGCCAGGACTTCGACATCCTCTACGGCAGTGCCTGGCAGACCCTGAGCTACGGGCTCGGGCTCGTCCTCGGCAAGGCCTGCTTCCCCGCCAGCGGCCACCTGGAGTTCGAGTTCATGGCCTTCGCGGGGCTGGGGGTGTCCTGCCTGGCGGTCCTCGGCGCCGTCCGCGGCTTCCGCGAGACCCCCGTCCGCTTCGCCGCCCTCGCCTCGCTCGTCCTGCTCGTCATCGTGTTCGTCGCGCCGGCCGCGAGGCTCTTCGAACTCGTCCCGATCCTGAACCTCAGCCCGCCCTCGCGATGGATCTTCCCCATGGGCCTCTGCCTGGCGGTCCTCGCGGCACGCGGGTGGGATGAGCTGTCCTCGGCGCCCTGGTGGACCCCCCTCGTCCCCGCGGTGGCGACCGTCCTCTTGGTCCTGGTCCTCTGCGCAAGCCCGGCGCCGCTCCGGGCGCGGCGATCGAGACGCTCCTGGGCTTCGCGCTCGTGACCGGCGCCGCCGTCGCCGCGCGGCCGTGGCCGCGGTTTGCCCCCGCGATCGGCGCCGCCGCCCTCCTCTTCGAGCTCCTCCCGCTCTTCCTCCAGTACAACCCGCACCAGGACGCCGGCGTGATGCGTGAGACTCCCGAGGCCGTGGAGTTCGCCGCGAAGCGGGAGCAGGAGCCCTGGCGGGGGACCGGCGCGCTGGGGAGCCCTTTCTCCCGCCCGGACGCCATCTTCCTCCCCGAGTTCACGATCGGGAACAACACGCTGGCCCTCTTCGGCGTGGAGAACGTGGCGGGCTTCGAGGCGGTGATCCCCGCGCACTACGTCCGGTTCTGCCGCGAGGCGGGCGGGGCCGTGGTCTCCAGCGGCCGCGCCATCTTCTTCTTCCAGGACTTCCGCTCGCCCCTCCTGGACATGGCGGGCCTCAAGTACCTCTTCGCGCCCTTCGGCATCAATTACCCTCCCCGCTTCCGTCTCGTCCGCGAGTGGGGCCGGCTCAAGCTCTACGAGAACACGGCCGCCTATCCCCGCGCCTGGATGACGGCCGGGGCGGTCGCCGCGCGCGACGAGGACGAGGCCGCGCGGCTCCTCCGCGACCCCGGCTTCCGCCCCCGCGAGACGGTCGTGATCGAGACCGCCGAGAAGCTTCCGGACCTCCCGCCCGGCCCCGTGGCCTGCCAGATCGGGTGGGAGGAACGGACCTCGGACCGCCTGAGGATGGAGGTGGCCGGCGAGAAGAACGGCTTCCTGGTCCTCGCGGACACCGATTACCCGGGCTGGGAGGCCACCGTGGACGGCCAGGCGGCGCCCCTCTACCGCGCCGATATCGCCTTCCGCGCCGTGCCCGTGGCCTCGGGGAGGCACGAGGTCGTGTTCGCCTTCCGTCCCGCCCCGGTCCGCACCGGGCTGTGGGGTTCGCTCGCCTTCTTCGCCCTCTCGCTCGGGTATGCCGCGTGGCGCCGGGCCCGCGCCCGGAACTCGCCAACGCCCGCGATCATGCTAAACTAGGCGCATGGTCTATCTCTTCTTCTTCGCCTCTGGGTTCACCGCGCTCGTCTACCAGGTGGTCTGGACCCGGTCCGCCGGCCTGGCGCTCGGGAACACCCCCGCGGCGGTGGGCACCGTGGTGGCGGTCTTCATGGGGGGACTGGCCCTGGGGAGCGCCTGGGCCGCCCGCGCGGCCGCGCGGGTGCGCCCC
>CAYNDR010000169.1:0-9350 GCA_964395295.1 uncultured Planctomycetales bacterium | reverse complement strand
CCTGTTCGCCCTGGCCGCGCCCTGGCTCTTCCGCGCGGCGTCCCCGATCCAGGCCCTTGCGTACGGCGGGCCCCTGTTCGCCGCGACGGGCGTCCTGACCTGCGCGGTCCTCCTGCTCCCCGCCACCGTCATGATGGGGGCCACCCTTCCCCTCCTGGCTCAGCACGTGGACCGGACGGGCGGGGCCGGCCGGCTCTACGCCGTCAACAGCGGCGGCGCGGCGCTGGGGTCGCTCGTCGCGGGCCTCTTCCTCCTCCCGCGGATCGGCATGGCGGCCACGACCTTCCTGGCCGTGGCGTTGAACGTGGCGGTCGGCCTGGCGGCGGTCCGTCTCGGCGGCCGGGCGCCCGCGCCGCCGTCCGAGCCTCCGCCCCCCGCCCCGATCGAGCGCCCCCAGAAGGCCGCGATCCTGGTCTACGCCCTCTCGGGATTCGCCGCGCTGGTCTGCGAGATGGCCTGGACGCGCGCCCTGGTGCTCTCGCTCGGCTCCACGGTCTACGCCTTCACGCTCATCCTCTTCGCGTTCATCCTGGGGCTGGCGCTCGGGTCCGCGCTCGCCGCCCGTCGCGCGGCATCGCTCCGCGACCCGCTCCTCGCCGCCGGCCTGATCCAGCTCGCCATCGCCGGCTGGGGCGCCGGCCTGGTCTGGGTCCTGGGCGGCCTGCCGGTCCGCATCCACGGCCTGATCGCGGCCGCCGGGAAGGACTTCCTGCTCCTCCAGCTGGCCGAGGCGGGGCTCGTCCTCGCGCTCCTCCTGCCCCCGACCGCGCTCATGGGGGCGCTCCTGCCGGTGACGCTCGCCGCGTTCCGGCAGGAGGGGGGCCGCCCGGTGGGGCGCGCCTATGCGTGGAACACCGCTGCCGCGATCGCCGGCACCCTGGCGGCCTCGTTCCTCCTCGTCCCCGCGCTCGGGGCCGACCTTACCCTCCGCGCAGCGGCCGCCGTCAACCTGGCGGCCGCCCTGGCGGCGCTCTGGCTGGGCGCGGCCGGGGGACCCCGGCGCAAGGCCTGGCTCACCGGCGCCGCGGCGGGCCTGGGGGCCGGGGACTGCCTCGTGCCCCGCTGGGATCCCGCGGCCGCCTCCATCGGCGCCTACTTCTATTCCGACATCTTCGAGCACGCCCTGGCCGCCAGGGGAGAGACCCTCGACGAGGCGGCCCGCCGGCGCAGGATCGAGGCCTCCTACTGGGACGCCTTCGGTCTCACGACCGTCCATCGGTCCGGGAACGCCCTCGACCTGCGGGTCAACGGCAAGACCGACGCCTCGTGGGGCACCGAGGACATGGCGGCCCAGGCGCTCATCACCCAGATCCCCCTCGTCCTCCACCCGGCGCCCCGCGACGTCCTGGTGATCGGCCTGGGGAGCGGGATCAGCCTCGCCAACGCGCAGTCCCACGCCCCCGATACCGTGGAATGCGTGGAGATCTCGCCCGCGGTCGTCCGCGCCGCCGCCCACTTCGCGGCCGTGAACGGCGACGCCTGCTCCCGCCCCGGCACGCGCCTCGTCGTGGGCGACGGCCGCGCGCACGTCCGCTACGCAGGGAAGAGCTGGGACGTCATCGCCTCGGAGCCCTCGAACCTCTGGGTGAGCGGGATGGCCAACCTCTTCACGGTCGAGTTCTTCCGGGAGGCGCGCGCCCGCCTGAAGCCCGGAGGGATCTTCGCCCAGTGGGTCCACCTCTACCGGCTCTCCCCCCGGGACTTCCGGGGAGTGGTCCGGTCCTTCACGGAGGCCTTCCCCCAAGCGCTCCTCTGGGAACTGAGGCCGGGGGTGGATTATCTCCTCGCGGGGACGGTCGAGGAACGGAAGTGGCGCCTCGAGGAGATCGAAAGGAGGATTGCCGCGCCGGACGTGGCCGCGAGGCTTTCCGAGGTCCAGGTGCGCGACGCGGCCCATTTCCTGGCCTGCTTCGTGATGGGCCCGGCGCGGCTGGCGGCGCTGGGGGCCGGCGCGCCGCCGATGACGGACGATGACTGCTGGATCGAGTACGCGGCGCCCGCCTCGATGCTCCGCGCGAGCCTGGCCGGGATGATCGATCTCCTGGAGGAGGGACGGGGAAATCCGAGGGAAATCCTGGAGACGGCCGGCCTCGACGAGGCCGTCCTCCGGACCCTCGACCGCTTCGCCGACTCGCGCCGGCGGCTGGCCCGCGCCCTCTACCCCTCGGAAGGCAAGGACCCTTCGGTCTTCCGGGTGGCCATCGACTCGATCCTCGATGACAACCCAGAGGACGCCGCGGCCGCACGCCACGCGGGGGCGGCCGGCAAGGCGGCCTTCCGCCGGGCCGACGACCACCATTCCGCCGGCCGGATCGCGGAGGCCATGCAGGAACTGGATGGCGTGCCGCTGCGCGGCGGCTGGCACGTGAAGGCGTGCATCCTCCGGGGGCGGATCCTGGAGGACCAGGGACGCCCCGACGACGCGCGCGGCCTCCTGGAGGAGGAGATCCGGTGGAACCCGAAAAGCGCCCCGGCACGGGTGGCGTACGCACGGCACCTGTGGCGCCGGGGGGAGAAAGACCTCGCCCGGGCCGAGGTGGAGCGGGCCCTCAGCGACAATCCGGGAAACGCCGCGGCGATGGAATTGCGGGAGAAATACAGGCAAGATTGACGCGGGAGGACTCGCATGCAACTGGTGATCGCCTTGGCACTGCTCCTGTCCCCGGCGCGGCCGGACGATTTCGCCGCCGAGCGGCTCGACCACTGGCACCAATGGAGGGGACCACTGGCCAACGGCCTCGCCCCCAAAGGCGATCCCCCGGCCCAGTGGAGCGAGTCGCAGAACATCAAGTGGAAGGTGGAGATCCCCGGGAGCGGCTCCTCCACGCCGATCGTGTGGGGGAACCGCGTCTTCGTCCTGACGGCCGTCAAGACCGACCGCAAGCCCGAGAAGCCCGCCGTCCCCGCGGCCGGCGGCGCGCCTCCCAATCCCGAGTTTGCCCGCCTCACCACGCCGTCCCCGACCACCCTATACCGGTTCGAGGTCCTCTGCCTGAACCGGGACACGGGGGAAATCCTCTGGCGGCGGACCGCCCGCGAGGAAGTCCCTCACCAGGGACACCATCCGTCGCACGGCTACGCCTCCGCGTCCCCGGTCACGGACGGAAAGCTCCTCTACGCCTCGTTCGGCTCCCGCGGGATCTACTGTTGCGACCTCGAAGGCGCCCCGAAATGGGAGGCCGACCTCGGGGACATGAGCGTGAAGATGGGATTCGGAGAGGGGGCGTCTCCCGCCCTGCACGGGGATTCCCTGGTCGTCCCCTGGGACCACGAGGGGGACTCCTTCATCGCCTGCCTGGACGCGAAGACCGGCAAGGAGAAGTGGCGGGCCGCCCGCGACGAGCGCACCACCTGGGCGACGCCCCTCGTGGTCGAGCGGGGAGGCGTCACGCAGGTCGTGGCCAACGGCACGAAGCGGACCCGCAGCTACGACCTCTCCACGGGGCGGCTCCTCTGGGAATGCGGGGGCCAGACCGGCAACACGATCCCCGCGCCGGTCGCCCTCGAGGGCACGGTCTACTGCATGAGCGGATTCCGCGGGAACGCCATCTACGCCCTCCCCCTGGATTCGAAGGGCGACCTCACCGACAGCGACAAGGTGGCCTGGAAACGCACCGACGCGGCCCCTTACGTCGCGTCTCCCCTGCTCTATGACGGCCTGCTCTACTTCACCCAGGAGCGCCAGGGCATCCTCTCGTGCGTCGACGCGAAGACGGGCCAGGACCTATTCAACGGACAGCGCCTGTCCGGGATCGACACTCTTTACGCGTCGCTGGCGGGGGCCGCCGGGAAGATCTACATCGCCGGGCGCGAAGGGACCACGCTGGTCCTCAAGCACGGGAAGGCGTACGAACTCCTCGCCGCGAACAAGCTGGACGAAGGCGTGAACGCCTCCCCGGTCATCGTGGGGAAACAGTTGTTCCTGAGGGGCCACAAGCATCTCTATTGCGTGGCCGCCCCTTAGGTCTCGCGTTCGCGACGCTGATCCCGGCTGGACGGGCGGAGGGACAGGAGGAAGCAAAGCCCTTCGACGCCAGGTACGCGAGGATGGAAAGCCCCGCGAAGGTCCTCACCCGCCAAGTCTTCCAGGCGAGGACCGCGATGAGGAACACCGGCACGTAAGCCTGAAAGGAGCGCCGGCCGGCTCCAAGGGCCGCCGGTCCATGTCGCCGCCGCTGGCCACCCCGGCCGCGGCGCTCCTACGCGTACGGATACATGCCCCCCTTGATGACCTCGAGGTCGGCCAGGATCCTGTTGTGCTTCTCCTCATCGGCCAGGAGATACCGCAGAAGGTACTGCTGAACGAGCATCCCCCGCTTCCCCTCGATCGCGCCCAGCGCTGTCCGGGCCAGATCGATGGTCTTCTTCTCGACGCGGATGTGCTCCTCGAGGAGGTCCCACACCTGGCCGAGTTCGTCCGGCGAGAGGCTGACCGGCTTGGTGTCCAGGCTGTCCGCGATCCACTCCTGGACACGATAGTGCATCTGGGAGTCGCGCTGGATGATCTCCATGACGAGGCGCAGGATCGGGTTCTCCGTCTTCTCCATCACCCGCCCCGCCATCGCCACCGAGGCGTTCTCCACCTTCTGCCAGTCGCGCAGGGCCGCCGCCAGGTCCTCCTGGACTTTCTTCAGGGACGCCTTCTTCTCCGCGAGCCTGTTTTTCACGGTCAGTTCTCCCTGTAAATGTTCTCGTCGTACTCGATCTCGAAGCGGAGCTTGTGCCGCGCCTCCTCCTGGGCCAGGGCCAGCAGGAGGGCCTGGATCTTCTTGTCCGCGGCGGCCGCGCGCAGGTCCATGTAGAGCCTGAAGGCGGCCTTTTCCTTCTTCATGGCGAGGACGAGCGCCTTCCGGTAGTCCAGCTCCTCCTTGGGGTCCACCTCCACGAGGTAGTCGCCGATCTTCAGGTCCTGGATCTTCCCCGCGACCGGCTTGAACTTCTTCCCGGCCTTGACCCCCATCAGCTTTTCCTTGTGGCCGACCTCCTCCTTCGCGAAATCCAGGAAGACCTTGCCGAGGGGCCCCTTGACGGCCTTGGCCAGGCCGGTGTAGAACTCCGCGGCCTTCTCCTCCTCGGCGATCGCGAAATCCAGGAGCTCGTCGGCGGGCTTGGGCTTTCCCACGGTTTCTCCTTTCCGGGAAAGGTATTCATCCTATAAAACAATTTCCCTCCAGGGGAAATTCCTGATAATGGGAGCCGCGGAGGCCCCCGACGGGAGGGTGCGGGATGTGACCCCCGGAGAACTGCGGGCGATCATGGACTACCTCAGGGAGAGGGTGCGCCTCGGGGGCCGCGAGGGGGAACGCCCGGCCTCCGTCGCGTTCGACGCGCCCCAGGAAAGGGAGATGATCGAGGCGGGGCTGAACGCCGAAGGGGTGAGGCGGATCCTCCGAGTCCCCTGGTGGGGGGAGATGGTGACGGACATCGTGGAAACCCCGCAGCTGTGCGATGCCGACGATCCGCCGCAGAGGGTCCTCGAGTTCGCCAGGGACGTGGTGTCGGAGTACATCCGGAAGCGCTTTCCCCTCCACGGCGAGCGGCATGGCGAATAGGACGCGGGCCCGCTTCCGAGCCTGGCCGGGGGTCTTCACAAGGTTGACGCCATGTCCGGCCGAGGATAGACTCCTCTCAAGTCCCGGGGAGGGAGATTTCCGTCCGCGCTTCCAGGCCTTCTGGAGGTGAACACTGATGGCTTCCGCGCTTTTCCTTGCGATCGCGATCCTGGCCGGCCAGGGGGCCGCGTCCGACCAGGCCCCCCCCCGGGACGACGAGGAATTCCTCCGGAAGACCTGGCGGAAGCACGGCCCCTTCTCCGAGACGGGCTACCTCTCCGCGGGCCTGCTGGTCCGGGAAACGACGATCTGGGGCGACTGGTACGACAACGGCCTCGATGACGACGACTACGGGGACATCTTCAAGCCGGGGACGGGGCTGGTCGGGGAAATCGGGGGGATGATCCCCTACCGCGAGGACTGGCGGGTGGGACTCTACCTGTCGGCTGCGTGGGACACCTACGAGGGCGACCAGGTCAGCGGCGGCGGGGTCACCCTCGAGCCCGACGAGATGGTGATCTTCACGGGCTTGGCAGGCTTCCGGGGGGCGCTCCACTTCGCGGAGATCTTCTACGTGGAAGCCCATGCCGCCGGCGGCGCGGCCTACTACCAGGATGTCGACGCCAGGTCGGGGGCCGTGGACTTCGAGCTGTTCTCGTCCTCGGTCAAGCTGGCGGGCGAGGCGGGGGCGCGCTTCGGCATCGAGCTGGTCTACCTCCAACTCGAGATCGGCATCGGGTACCGCATCCAGGGCGGCCCGGACCGGGGCGACGACGTCACGAACGTGGTCAAGCCCGGCCCGATGAGCGCCTTTTTCATCGAGCTGGGCGGCGCGCTGAGGTTCTGATCGACGCGCCTTCCACGGGCGCCAGCTCCGCAGGCGGTCCACTTTTCCCCCCCTTCCCGGTGTCTAAGCCGGTATAAACTCAATATGAGGCTCGCCCCTGTCTGGATCGGGATTCTATTCCTTGCGGGCGGAGACGCCCTGCCCCGGCAGGCCGCGCAGGGGGTGTACCAGGCGCCCGACCGCGAACCCACCCCGGGAGAGACCCTTATCCTCGAGCTCATGAACCGCTTCCGGGCCGATCCCTCGGCCGAGGCCGACCTCATCGCCCCGGCAGGCAAGAAGGGCGACGGCGTCGACTGGGACATGTTCCGCCGGGAGATGAAGGCCCTCAAGCCCATGCCCCCCCTCGTCTTCAACCTGGAGATCCTGGACGCCGCCCGGAAACACAGCGGGTACATGATCCAGAACACCATGACGCACATGGAGGAAGCCGGCAAGCCCGGCTTCACCGGCGTGGGGCCCGGGGACCGCATGAAGGCGGCGGGATACAAGGGCTTCGGCGCCGCGGAGAACGCCTACCGGGACGCCCCCGGCCCCCTGGGCAGCCACGTGGGCTTCATCGTGGACAACGGCGCCGGGCCGGGCGGGATGCAGCCCGAGCGCGGCCACCGGCGCAACATGATCGGCGCCTTCAGCGAGGTGGGCCCGGGGGCCGTCCCCCACGACGGCCGCCTCTGCGTCACCCATAACTTCGGCAGGCGCGACACGCGGCTGGCCGGCGGCGCGGTCTACATCGACCTCAACGGGAACGGCTTCTACGACGCCGGCGAGGGCCTCGGCGGCGTCACGATCCTCTCCAGCGACGGCGCCTCCGCCACGACCTGGAAGGCCGGCTCCTACGCGATGGACCTCAAGGGGCAGGCGGCCGTGACCCTCACCGCGTTCCTCGACACCGAGAAGTTCACGAAGGCCTTCCCCGCGGGCAAGGACAACGTCAAGTTCGATTGGACCGTCCCGGTGGAGGTCCCCCTCCGGCAGGCGGACAAGCACCTCGCGCTCGTGGAAAAGGCGGGCGAACCAGGGACCCCCAGGCATGCCCAAGCCGTCATCAACCTCTACTACCATACCCGCGGGCTCTATCTCGACGCCGAGCGGAAGAAGAAGGTCGAGGAACTCACGGGCACGGCGGGGCCGGAGCTCGAGGCGCACCAGAAGGCGGTCCTCGACGCGCTCAAGGACCCCGAGGCGCCGGGGCTCCAGAAGATCCTGGACGAGCACCGCAAGCCCTACCGGGGGACCGACGCGGACGCCTGGTTCCAGGACGCCGAGACGGTGGCCAAGCTCAAGCGCGGAGTGGCGGCCTTTCTCAAGCAGGCCAAGACCACCGGCCAGGAGCGCCGGCAGATGGCCGCGGCGGTCGAGGACACCCGGAAACGGCTGAAGACGAACTATTTCAAGGCGGACGTGGACGCCCTGCTCGCCAGATTGCGCGCCTAGGAGAGACCCGGATGCCCCTCCTAATCATGCTCCTGCTCGCCTCGGGCCTGTCCCTCCTCCCCCAGCAGCGCCCGCCGAATCCCCAGCGCCCCCCGGCCCAGCAACCGGCCCCGCAGGCCGGCCAGCCCGACAAGCCGCTCCGCGTCATGACGGTCCTGCAGGACCGGCCGAATCCCTTCCAGGCCCAGCTCCTCGGGCCGCTGGACCGGCCCGTGGGCGGGGGGATCACGCTCGGCGGCAAGGCGCACCCGGCGCGCGCCACCGACAAGGGGAACCTGGAGATCGACGTCGAGGGGAACGGCAAGTACCGCACGCTCGGCAGGCGCGAGATCGTCGCCTTCAGCGTCAAGGGGGAAGGCGAAAAACCGAAGTCGGCAACTCTCAAGCTGGAGATCCGCAGGCAGGAGGACGGGACCTGGGTCTACCGGAACCTGACGGTGCTGGCGGTCCAGATCGAGACGGAGCAATTCGCCATCGCCGACGCCGACGGCAACGGCGCCTACAACGACGCGGGGGCGGACGGGATGTGCTGGGAGGGCCAAGCCTGGCTCTTCCCGCTCCCGGCGGAAGACGAGCGCTGGTGCTCGGCCGCGATGGACTTCGGGGGGATCAAGCTCGGCCCGCTCGGCGGGTCGCTGGCCGTCCAGGGGCGCCCCCTGGCCACCGGGGCCCCCGCGGCCCTGCCGGTGCTCAAAGGCGTCAACGAGGAGCGCGTGAAGCTCGGCCTCACGCCGCGGCCGGAGGACCCCAAGCTCAGCGGCGACCTCCAGAAGCACTGCCAGTACATGGCCGCGAACAACGCCCTCACCCACCCGGAGGACAAGGGGAAGCCAGGCTTCTCGGAGGAAGGCCACCAGGCGGGGCTCCGGAGCATCCTCAGCCGGGGCATGCCCGCCGAACACGTGGCCCGCGGGATGGTGCAGACCTATTTCCACCGGCAGGACGTGATCCGCCCCAGCGCCATCGCGTTCGGCGTGGGGTACGAGGGGGCGTTCGGCGGGATCGACGGGCGCTCCAAGCTCGGCCCCGCGCCCGCGAACTTCTGGCCCGTCCTCTGCCCCGTGCCGGGCCAGCAGGACGTGGGCCTGGCGTACGGCAAGGAGGCGCCGGACGCCTGTCCCGGGGACAACGCCGCGGGCTACCCGGTCACGGCCTATTTCGGGACCGACAAGCTCAGGCTGACCTCGCACGCGCTGAAGGCCGCGGGGCCCGCCCCATCCCCGGGCCAGCCCCCCCTGCCACCGACCCCGAAAGGCGCCGCCCTCCCGGCCGTGGACTGCTACGTCTACGACCCGCAGACGGGCGCCTCCGCGGACTTCACCCGTTTCCAGCACTGCGTGTGCATCATCCCCAAGGACCCTCTCAAGGGGAACACCCTCTACGAGGTGAGCCTGGAGGTTGAAGTGGCCGGCAAGCCCTGGTCGAAGACGTGGCGCTTCTCCACGGGGACGGGCGGCTTCGGCGGCCCCCGGCGGGGGCGGTAGGCCGCCTAGTTCCCCGCCGGCTTCCTCCCC
>CAYNDR010000168.1:8030-13591 GCA_964395295.1 uncultured Planctomycetales bacterium | reverse complement strand
AGCGCTGGAGCGTGGACGACCAGTTCTGGGAGGACTGGGGCTACGTGAAGCGGATCATCGACGACGTCTTCTTCCTGGACGGATTCAGGGACGGGGTCAAGAAGGGCGGCCAGCTCCGCAAGTAGCCTACGGCGCCAGGAGCCTCTTCGCCGCGGCGTCCTTGTCCGCCAACTGCTTCAGCCGCGCCGGGTCCCCCTCCAGGGACTGGACCCAGGCGGCCGTCAGGGCCCCTTCCCCCGCGGCCTTGGCCAGGACGCCCAGGACGCGGGCGCGCTCCTTGGCATCCCTGAAGAGGTCCTTGAGGTCGATCTTCCCGAAGGCCGCGCGCTCGGCGGCGGACCGCAGGGCCTTGTCGGCGTTGCGGTAGTCCCCGGTCACCCCCAGCGCCAGCGCGAACCAGGCCTGCGCGGCGGCGCCGGAGGTGTCCGCCGCCACGGCCTCCCGGAACGCGTCGACCGCCCCGCGATAGTCGCCCAGCCTGAACCGGCGGCGGCCCTCCTCGACCTCCCGCGCGGCGGCGGCC
This sequence comes from uncultured Planctomycetales bacterium, assembly GCA_964395295.1. Classification (GTDB taxonomy): domain Bacteria; phylum Planctomycetota; class MHYJ01; order MHYJ01; family JACPRB01; genus CAYNDR01. The sequence continues at coordinate 13,068 of CAYNDR010000168.1, read as the reverse complement.
GCGGGAGAGCGGTCCGCGGCGCCCCCCCGCGCGGCCGGCCGCGGGGGCGAGTAGTCCATCACCGTGTACCGGGCGTAATAGGGCGGGTAGACGGGCCCGCTGTAGTAATACTGGCCGTAACCGCCGTACTCGCCGCCAGGATAAGGCGCGTAGCCGGGGTATCCGTACCCGCCGCGGGGCACGCAGTACCGCGTCCCGGCCCCGTAATAACCGCCGTATCCATAGCCGTAGTAATACCCGCCGCCGTAGGTGATCCGGAGCGAACTGTCCCGGGTCCTCCGGCTGTACTCCACGTAGACCTGGGCCTCGGCCGCCACGGCCATGAGGGCCAGGAGCGCCGCGACCAGCACCGCTTTCCTCACGACATCACCTCCCACGACCCTACTCCTCGACCTTCGGCCGATCCCGGCGCAGGGGGTACGGCCCCAGCCACACGTTCATGTTCCTGGGGCCTCCCACGTAGTGATAATAATATACCCCCTCCTTGCGGCAGTAGTACGCGGACTCCGACACCCGGTACAGCTGATCCCCCGACTGGTCGGGGAAGACGTAGAACTCGAGCTCGGTCTTGTCGTTGGCGCACAGGGTCATGTCGTCCTCGTGGACGATCCCCGTGCAGACCGGCTTCCCGTCGTCCAGCTTCTTCCCGAGCTCCCTCCAGATGCGGACGTCGGAGAGGAGCGCCCCCATCATATGGTGGTAGGAAGGGCCGGCCTCGAGTTCCTCCTTGGTGAGCCCGGCCCGGATCTCGTGGTCCGGCGGCATCACATCGCACCCCGCGGGCGCCAGGGCCAGGACGGCCATCAGCATCCTCACACCTTCACCTCGGATTTCATTCCAAGCTCCTTCCGCCGGCGCGCCAGCCGGGGCTCCACCTCGTCCCTGAGGAACTCCCGCACCTGGGCCGGGGCCCGGCCCACGTACTCCTCCGGCCGGAGCATCGCCTCGATGCGGCCCCGGACGGCCTTGAAGGCCCCGTCCTTCTTAAGACGGTCCAGGAGGCCCGCTCCCCTGCCTTCCATCGTGTGGCGGCGGATCCGCTCGTGCAGTTCCTGCCGGTCGCCCCCCGCCTTGACCGCCTCCATGAGGATGTTCTCCGTGGCGATCTCCGGCAGTTCGGCGTCCACGTGGGCGCGGATCGCCTCCGGGTTCACCACGAGCCCGGAGGCCAGGTCCAGGTAGAGCTGGAGCACCGCGTCCGCGGCCAGGAACGCCTCCGGCAGGGCGATCCGCTTCCCCGCCGAGTCGTCCAGCGTCCGCTCGAACCACTGCGAGGCGGCGGTGAAGGCGGCGTTCTGCGAGAGGGTGATCACCAGCCGCGCCAGCGACGTCATCCGCTCGCTCTTCATCGGATTCCGCTTGTAGGCCATGGCGCTCGATCCCACCTGCTCCTTCCCGAACGGCTCCATGACCTCGCGCAGGTGCTGGAGGAGCCGGAGGTCGTTGGCGAACTTGTGGGCGGACATCGCGATCCCGGCGAGCGCGGCCTGGGCCTGCGCGTCGACCTTCCGGGAGTAGGTCTGGCCGGCGATGGCGTAGGCCCGGTCGAATCCCATGGCCCGCGTCACCGCGGCGTCGAGCTTCTTCACCTTGGCCTCGTCGCCGTCGAAGAGCGCCAGGAAGCTCGCCTGGGTGCCCGTGGTGCCCTTGACGCCGAGGAAGCGGAGCGACCGGCGGCGCTCCTCCAGCTCGTCCAGGTCCATGAGGAGGTCGACGAGCCAGAGGCAGGCGCGCTTCCCGAGGGTGGTGAACTGGGCGGGCTGGAAGTGGGTGAAGGCCACGGTCGGGAGGTCCGCGTGGAGCCTCGCGAAGCGGGCCAGGGCGTCCGCCACGTTCACGAGCTCTCGGATCAGGATGCCGTACGCCTCGCGCATCAGGATCAGGTCGGTGTTGTCCACCACGTACATGCTGGTGGCGCCCAGGTGGATGATCCCCCTGGCCGCCGGGGCCTGGTCCTCGTAGGCGCGGATGTGGGCCATGACGTCGTGCTTGAGCCGCTCCTCGTAGCGCCGGGCCGCCTCGTAGTCGACGCCGTCGGCATGGGCCTCCATGTCGCGGAGGGCCGCCTCGGAGATCCTCCGGATCCCCAGCTTCCGCTCCTCCCGGGCCAGCGCGATCCAGAGGCGCCGCCACGTCCTGAACTTCTTGTCGGGGGAGAAGGTGTAGAGCATCTCCCTGGAGGAGTAGCGCTCCGCGAAGGGGCTGGTGTAGATGTGGGTCATCGTCACCTCGTCGAGTCCGCCTGATTCAACGAATCGATCCGGCGGCGGCCGGGAGACCCGGTCCTCGCCGTGGAATCGCCTGGCCTTCAATTACGGCAATTCGAGCGTCAATTTCTGGTCCACACGCGAGTAGGAGTAATTCCAGCGCATCAGAACGGACATCCCGATAATGAAGTCGAAAGGAGCCTTGTCGAACTGGTATTGCTGAATGGTTGTGTAGTCCACCCGGAGATCCGGCGCCTGCACCAGTTTGATGGTCCCGAAATACTCAAGGGTTTCGATCGCGCCGCCAGCCGTCATGGTCTGGCAAACACGGTCGCTCTTGCTGGGAAGTTGGAGTCGACGGATGATCTTGTCGGTCGCCGCACGAACACTGGCCCCGGTATCGACCAGGGCAAGGGTCCTGACGGGGAGACAATCCGGGCCGCCTTGGGCCTTCCTCTTGTTTTTTACGGCGGGGATGTTGTCGATCTCAACCTCTACCAGGAACAGCGTGGCCCTTGGATCCAGAGAAACCGTGAGCCGCCCCAATTACCGAAATCCTCCCCCGATGTAGACAAACGGATCCTCCTCCGCTGCCTGGAAAACGCTGGCGGCGTCAATCCCGAACTTCTCGACCGCGAATTGAACGGCTTCTTCCTCCGAGCCGACCGCCGCCTGAAACTCACCCTGATAAACGCCCAACCAGCGTCCGCGGTATTGAGAGGCCAACTGACGGCGATTCCCCTCGAACCACTGCACATCTCTCGCGCGACTCATGCCCATCCTCTCGTTTGGGAAGGAAACGCCCTCCAGCAACGACCTTTATACGCTCCCCTTCCCCATTATTCAAGGCCCGGCAAACGGCCCGTCCCGCGCTGATCCCGCGGCCCCTTCCCCGTGCGCACGCAGGCCTCCGCCCGCGCCGCGTCCCCGTCGGAGAACCGCCGCGTGATCCGCGCGAGGTTGACCAGGTTCACCACCGCGTGCGCCGCGGCCGGCGCCAAGAGCGAATCCGTCCAGATCCGGAGCCCCCCCAGGCCCAGCCCGATCGCCCCCGCCAGGAACGGCCAGGGGAGGAAGGCGCGGTTGAGCGGCCAGTGGAGGAGCGCGAAGACCGCCGCCGGGATCCAGATCCCGAATTTTTCCTGCAGGGCCCCGCGGAAGAAATACTCCTCCGCGAATCCCGACAGGAGCGCCAGGACGACGATCTCCCACCCTTTCTGCGCCCCCAGGATCGATCCGAACTCCGCCTCCAGCCTCCGCGCCCAGCGGAACCGCCGCCCCGCCAACAACGCCAGACCCGCGATCGCCAGCCCCGCCGCCACCCCCCTCGCCAGGTCGGCCGCCCAGTCCGGCGGCGCCCAGAGCGCCCGCGAGCGCCCCCGCCCCAGCCAGGCCCACGCGATCGCCGCGGGGATCGCGTAGAAGAGCGCCGCGTAGGGCACCGGCAGGCGCCGCTCGGGCGGACCGGGCGCCGGCGGGGGGACGTTATTGGGGTCGGCGGCGCTCGTAGGCATCCACGATCCTCTGGACCAGCGGATGCCGGACGATGTCCGCCTTGGTCAGGTAGCTGAAGGCGATCCCGGGGACGCCCTGGAGCAGGCCCTGCACCTCGACCAGGCCGCTCGGCTTCCCGGGCTGGAGGTCGATCTGGGTGATGTCCCCCGTCACGACGATCTTGGACTGCCTCCCCATCCGCGTGAGGAACATCTTCATCTGCTCGCTCGTGGTGTTCTGCGCCTCGTCGAGGATGATGAAGGCCTCGTCCAGCGTCCGCCCGCGCATGTAGGCCAGCGGGCAGATCTCCACCACGTCCGTGTCGATCAGCCGCCGGAGCTGGCCGAACTCCAGGAACGTGTTGAGCGAGTCGTAGATCGGCCGCAGGTAGGGGTTGACCTTGGCCTGGATGTCCCCCGGCAGGAAGCCCAGCCGCGCGCCCGCCTCGACCGCGGGCCGCACCAGCACGATCCGCCGGACCTTCCCCGCCCGCAGGGCCTCCACCGCCTTCGCCACCCCGAGGAACGTCTTCCCGGTCCCCGCGGGCCCGATCGAGAAGACGATGTCGTTCCGGCCGATGTCCTCGAGGTATTTCCCCTGACCCTCCGACTTCGGGGCCACCTCCGCCGTGCGGAAGACCGCCCCCGGCGTCGCGGGGCCGCGGCGGTCCGGCCGGGATTCGAAGAGCGCGCGCACGTCCTCCACCGAGGGCTCGGGCATCTCCTTCAGCCGCCCGAAGGCCTCGCAGGCCCGCTCCACCCCCGCGCGCGGGCCGGATCTCCCCGTTGCGCACCGTGACCTCCACGCCCGTGGCCTTCCGGATCTCCTTGAGGTTGCGGTCGTAGGTCCCGAAGAGGCGCCCCGCCTCCTCGCGGTCCTCCACCGGGATGCTGCGCTCCATCCGCCCTCCTCTGTACCGAGCCGCGGAAGTCCCGTGCCGGTCCCGGAAGGAACCGGCACGGGACCTGCGAGTCGGGGTACTTACCGCATCAGGATCATCATGAGCATATGGGCCGCCGGGACGCTGACCAGGAAGCTGTCCACCATGTCCAGCATCCCGCCGAACTCGGGAAGGAGACGCCCGGAATCCTTGACCCCGGCCCACCGCTTGAACGCCGACTCCGCCAGGTCCCCCAGCTGGGAGGCGATTGTAACCAGGAACGCGAAGAACAACAACGACGCGGCCGGGACGCCCGCGAACGACTCCCGCAGGGGCGTGGCCAGGAGGACCGCCCCGCCCGCCGCGGTCCCGGCGATCGCCCCCCCCGCGGCCCCCTCCCAGGTCTTGTTCGGGCTGAGGACCGGGGCCATCTTGTGCCGGCCGATCGACTTCCCCA
>CAYNDR010000168.1:0-8020 GCA_964395295.1 uncultured Planctomycetales bacterium | reverse complement strand
ACTTCCCCACGGCATAGGCCGCGATGTCCGACCCCTTGTTGGCCGCCAGGAGGAACAGGAGGTAGTACCAGGGCCCGTCGCCGGCCAGGGGCGCGCAGACCACGAACGCCAGGAGGCTCACATAGGCGAAGCCCGCGATCGTGAAGGCCGCCCCCTCCACCGTGAACCGTCCATGGCGGAAGACGAGCTTGAGGAGGACGTACACGGCCAGGAACGTGGGCGCCAGGAAGGCCATCATCGCGAAGTCCGCCCGGATCCCCGCCAGGCCGGCCTTCTGGGCCATCCAGGTCCAGGGGGCCACGACCACGACGGCGCAGATCGCGCCCATCACGCGCGCGGTCCCGATGCCCTTCGCGGCGCAGAGGGCGTAGAACTCCAGCGCCGAGAGCGCCGCCACCCCCGCCAGCAGGCAACGGAGGGCCGCGTTCGTCCGGTGGACGTAGTCCGCGTAGAGGATCAGGCCCAGCGCGGCCAGCAGGAGGGGCGCCCCGACCACGCGGATGAGGACTTTCCGGGAGCTGTCCGCCATCAGCGGCCGGTCCCCGCCCCGGGCTTCAGGCCCCCGGCCTGCTCCTCGTGGATCCCCCCGAACCTCCGGGCGCGCCGCGAGTAGTCCCGGATCGCCTGGTGGAGATGCTCCTTGTGGAACTCCGGCCACTTGACCGGGGTGACCCATAGTTCCGTGTAGGAGATCTGCCAGAGGAGGAAGTTCGACACGCGGAGGTCGCCCCCCGTGCGGATCAGCAGATCCGGGTCGGGCGCCTCCGGGTCGTACAGGTGGCTCGCGATGGCCCGCTCGTCGATGCCCTCCGGGGGGCAGAGCCCCGCCCGGACCTCCTCCGCCAGCCGGCGGACCGCGTCCACGATCTCCAGCCGCCCCCCGTAGGCCAGCGCGAGGCACAGCACCATGCCCTTGTTCCGCGCGCTCATCTCCCCGGTGCGCGCCAGCTCCCGGCGCACGTCCTCCGGCAGTTCGTGCAGGCGGCCGATCGCCGTGAACCGGATGCCGTTGTCCATGATCTCCGGCCGCTCCTGGACGAGGTAGTGCTTCAGGAGGCTCATGAGGCCCTCGACCTCGATGCGGGGACGCTTCCAGTTCTCGGCGCTGAAGGCGTAGAGCGTGAGCCGCCCCACCCCGAGCCGCGCGCATTCGCGCGTGATCTCCCGGACGTTCTCCGCGCCCGATTCGTGGCCCAGGATGCGCTTCAGGCCCTGTTCCCGGGCCCAGCGCCCGTTCCCGTCCATGATGACGGCGATGTGGCCGGGGATCTGGGCCCCGCGGGGCAGGGATGGCCTCTTCGTCTGCCGGTCTTCGCGCTTGTTCAACGGCTCAATCTCTCAGGATGGTCTTCTCCCGGTCCTTGCCCACCGAGACCATCGAGACCTTCACGTTAAGGTAGCGTTCGACGAATTTCAAATATATTTTCGCGGCCCCCGGCAGGTCGTCGAAGCGCCGGACCCCGGAGAGGTCGCCCTTCCACCCCTTGAACGTCCTGTAGACGGGCTCGCACCGCGCCAGGACGCTGGTCTCCGAGGGCATCCGGTCCGTGCTCTTCCCGTCCACCCGGTAGGCCGTGGCGAAGCGGACCTCGTCGAGGCCGCTCAGGATGTCGAGCTTGGTGATGGCGATCTCCTCCATCCCGTTGAACTCCGCCGCGTAGCGCGTGGAGACGCCGTCGAACCAGCAACAGCGCCGCGGCCGGCCCGTGGTGGCGCCGTACTCGCCCCCCGTCTCGCGGATGCGGTCCCCCAGCGCGTCCTTGAGCTCCGTGGGGAACGGCCCGTCGCCCACCCGCGTGCAGTAGGCCTTGGCCACCCCCAGGACCGAGCGGACCTTCCTCGGGGGCACCCCCGTGCCGGCGGAGATCCCGCAGGCGTCGGAGTTCGAGGAGGTCACGAAGGGATACGTGCCGAAGTCGATGTCCAGCAGGCTCCCCTGCGCCCCCTCGAAGAGGACGCGCCGGCCGCCGTCCACGGCCTTGTTGACCAGCGCGACCGTCTCGGCCACCAGGCCCCGCACGCGCCCGGCGTACCCGCGGTACTCCTCCACGATCTTCGCGGCGTCCAAAGGCGGGGCCCCGTAGAGGGCCGCGAGGATCGTGTTCTTCTCCTCCACCTGGGCGCGGACCTGCGCCTCGAAGGCCTCGGGAGAGTAGAGGTCGGCGACCCGGATCCCCTTGCGGGACATCTTGTCCTCGTAGCAGGGCCCGATGCCCCTCTGGGTGGTCCCGATCTTGCCGCGGCCGGACTCCGAGGCCTTGTCCAGGGCCTTGTGCCAGGGCATCACCACGTGGGCCCGGTCGCTCAGGAAGAGGTTCCGGCCGATCCGGACGCCCCGCCGCTCCAGCTCGTCCATCTCCTCCAGGAGCTGGACGAGGTCCACCACGACCCCGTTGGCGATCACGCAGGTCCGCCGGTGGAGGATCCCCGAGGGGATGAGGTGGAGGACGAACTTCTCGCCCCCCACCACCACCGTGTGGCCCGCGTTCGCGCCGCCCTGGAACCGGACCACCATGTGGGCCTGGTGCGCCAGGAGATCGACGATCTTGCCCTTCCCTTCGTCGCCCCACTGGGCGCCGACGATGCACTGGGTCCGCGGTGTCTTCATTTTTTCCCGTCCATGAGTTGGAGGAACCGATCGAAGAGGTAACGGGCGTCGCGCGGCCCCGGGGCCGCCTCCGGGTGGTACTGCACCGAGAAGACGGGGTACGACCGGTGGCGGAGCCCCTCCACCGTCTGGTCGTTGAGGTTGACGTGCGTCACCTCCCCGCCCGCGGCCTGGAGCGACTTCTCGTCGATGGCGAAGCCGTGGTTCTGGCTGGTGATCTCCACGCGGCCCCCGGACAGCTCCTTCACCGGGTGGTTGGCGCCGTGGTGGCCGAACTTCAGCTTGTAGGTCTTCGCCCCGAGCGCCAGCCCCAGGATCTGGTGGCCCAGGCAGATGCAGAGCATGGGCTTCCAACCGGCGTCCCCTTCCTGAGGAGCCCCTTCACCGTCTCGATCGTGGCGGTCACCGCCGCGGGGTCTCCCGGGCCGTTCGAGAGGAGCACCCCGTCGTACCCCTCCAGATCCCCCGCGGGGACCGAGGCGGGGTACACCGTCGCGTCGCAGCCCATGCGGACGAGCGAGCGGACGATGTTGAACTTCACCCCGCAGTCCACCACCGCCACCCGGCGCTTGAACTCCGCCGGCGCGCCGCCCGCGTCGTGCGTGACGAACTCCTTCCAGGGACGGGGCTCCTTGCAGGTGACGTGCCGGACCAGGTCCAGGCCGCCCATCTTGGGGATCGCCTTCGCCTTCTCCACCAGCCTCCGGTCGTCGAGATCCGTCGTGGAAAGCACGCCGCTCATCGAGCCGTCCAGCCGGAGCCGGCGCGTGAGGGCCCGCGTGTCGATCCCGTCGATCGCCAGGATGCCGTTCCGCCGGAAGAAGTCATCGAGGGTCCCCGAGGCCCGGCGGTTGCTCGAGATCCGGGAGAACTCCCTCGCCACGAATCCCTCCACCCACGGCCGGGAGGACTCGTAGTCCTCCTCGTTCACCCCGTAGTTGCCGATGTGCGGATAGGTCATCGTGACGATCTGCCCGTTGTAGGACGGGTCGGTGAGGATCTCCTGGTAGCCGGCCATCGCCGTGTTGAAGACGACCTCCCCCGACCTCTCGCCCTCGGCCCCGAACGACCGCCCCTCGAAGACCGTCCCGTCCTCCAGCGCCAGCTTCGCCACGGTCATCGGTCTTTCCCCTTCTCCTTGAGGTTGTCCGCCGGTCCCACCGCCACCACCGTCAGGCTCCCCAGGTCCAGGTGCCGCCGGGACGCCCCCAGGGCCTCCTCGGGCGTCACGCCCGAGACGGCCGGCCCGTTCTCGAGACGGCGCCGCTGGAGGCCTTCGAGGAGGCCCCTGGGCGCCGCGGAGGCGCACCCCCCGGCCAGGAGGGCCAGGGCGAGGAGCCTAGCGGTCTTCACGCCTGGCCTCCGGGCGGGCGCTGGCGCGCAGGGCCTCCACTTCCGCGGGCAGGAGGTACCGGTACTGGCCCTCGCGCAGGGCCCCCAGCCCCAGCGGCCCCACCCGGATCCGCTTGAGCCGCTTCACGCGCAGGCCGAACCGCGCGAAGATGCGCCGCACCTCGCGGTTCATCCCCTCGCGGACGGTCACCTCGAGGACCGAGCCTTCCCGGGCCCTCTTCTTGACGAAGACCCGGATGGGGCCGGTCTTCCCCTCGGCCAGCCAGACGCCGCCCTGGATCTTCGAGAGGACCTCCCCCGTGAGGTCGCCCTTCACGATCAGGTGGTAGGTCCGGGGCACGCCGTACCTCGGGTGGGTGAGCAGGTTCGCCAGATCCCCGTCGTTGGTGAGGAGGAGCAGGCCCTGGGACTCCCAGTCGAGCCGGCCCACCGGGAAGACGCGCTCGCGGACCCCGTGGAGGAGGTCGAGCACCGTGCGCCGGCCGTGCTCGTCCCGGGCGGTGGTGACCACGCGGCGGGGCTTGTTCAGGAGGAGGGTCACCGGCCGCTGGGGGCGGACGGGCTGGCCCGCGCAAACGACCCGGTGGCGGCGGGGATCGACCTTCACGCCGAGCTCGGTGACGACGGCGCCGTCCACCGTGACCTTGCCGGAGGCGATGAGCTGTTCGCAATGGCGGCGGGAGCCGAAGCCGGCGGCGGCAAGGACCTTCTGGAGGCGCTCTTCCGCCATCAGGGGGCCTCCGGTCCGGGAGGGGCGGGGAGAGTCGGGAGATGGCCCGTGCGGGCCGCCGCTGGACGTCCTGATCCGGGACATAGTCGCACCGCCTCAGGGGCGGAAAATTCTCGGCTTCCTGACTTGACCCGGGCGTGCATTCTAGCAAACGGACCCGCCATTGCAAGACGTATCCATTCGGAGGCAGGTTCGGGAGGTCGGATTCTTCCCCCCCTGGGGGCACCAGCCAAAGGTCAACATCCTGCCGCCCCGATCGAGTGCCTCACTCGGAAACACTGACCGATCACGATCCGCCCCTCGCCTCGCGAGGGACCGGGCCGGCCGGGCGCCCCGTGCGCGGGGCCCATGGGGGTGTTCCTGGGCTCCCCGGGTGACGGGGTGGAGATGTAGGTGAAGTTCCTCGCCGGCCGGCGGCACATGCCGGTCGTCCGTCTCAAGCGGATCGCGTAGGCCCCTGTCTCTCATCCGTCCAATCCATCTCGGGATCCGTCCCGACAAGGTCCATGTCCGGCGATCTTCCCAGGCCCAGGGCCGGAATGAGCCCCGCGAGAGCCTTCCGCCTCTAAACCCGACTGCATCCGGACCTCATTTCCGCGCCTTTTTCCGGCCACTGAACTCGATGGACCTGCACACCGAACCTCAATTCCGCGCCGTTTTTCGGCCACTGATCTCGATGGACTGGCACAGGTGAACGCTCACACCTTTTTCATCCCGAGCTTCTTGAATAAGCGTTCGTAACTCTTCATGATGAAGGCAATGAAGTTTGTACCCGAAAGGATACCCTCAGCATAATTATTATGAGCATTCTGTAGATCCACCAATATTTCTTCGGCTTCTCGGCGAGAGCCTTCAACAAGTTCAACATTCATGTACTCCCGAAGAAAGGCGCGAGCCCGCTCCCACGATCTCTTCACTTCTTCCTTCTCGTATTCTTGAGCGGCAGCGCGGCATGCGTTGTCAATTGAGATCAACTCTCCAAGTCTTCGGCCAATATCCTCCACCTCCTGGTATGAAATCACGGTTTCCTTGTCGACATTGACTTCCTTGAGTTCCTCAAGAAGTCGACCGAGAGATTGATAAGTTACCATATCATCTCTGCTATCAGAAGAGAGGTACTTCAGCATGAACGTAATCTGGTCCACTAGGGCAGATTTCCTTCCAGAATTGCTCCATTCGTATCCTTCCATCACAGTCTGCCTCGGACTAGCTGCAATCTATTTTATTTAGGAATATCCCCTCCAAGTTGCCGAATCATTTTTGACAGCGTATCCAGCGCCGTTAGTGCCACATCCATTTCTTCGCCTCCCTTTAGTCTGAGGTTGGGCATCTTATCCCTAAGTCGAATGAACTCCTCTTGCATCCCCTGCAGTACCTGTGCTTTCCGAGCTGCATATTCCGAAGCCTGCTGAATTACTTGTTGCCCTTGAGGGGACGCCGCTGCCGTAACTCCTGTTGTCGCTGTGGTTACGAATGCGCCAGTCGCAGCTCCGTATGTAAAAACGCCCATTGATGCCGTCTGCCCACCGAACATAATCCACGCACCAAGGGACACGTTCTCGAACCCTAGCTCTTTGGCGATAAATCCGATTGCCACTCCACCCAACGGCCCTGTTGCAATCGTTAAGGCAGCACCAGCACCCCCTGCTGCCCCACCCTTCACAAAGGCCCAAGTCGCGGTGTCCAGCCCGGAATAGGCTAGCCACGCCTCCTTAAATCTCTCGCGATGCCATTCGTCCCCACTGACCATGTGGATCCAGAGTTTTTCGATGCTTTCATGCCGTTCAGGATCTTTCTGGGTGCCCTCGATCCACGCCAGATCCGCCTTGCTGGCCCAAACTCCTTTCCGCTTCTGAAGGGGTTTGTCAAAGTAAACGTTGCCATCCTTGTCCACTCGGAACTGACGACCTGTGTACTTTGCCAAGTCTCGTAGCATAGTCTCCGCGGCTGGCCCATGTTCGATCTTCCAGCGGTCCCCCTTCGGATCGATCCGGCTGATCGGATTGTTACCCACGTAAATGTAATGCTCGCCAGGTCGGTTCCCGAGGATAGGATCGTTCTGCGTAAACCTACCCGTCCTCGGATCGTACATCCTCGCCCGCATATGGACGAGGCCGCTCTCGGGGTCGTGTTCCCGGTGGGCCGGGAGCGAACGGGGAAAACAGGTTGGGGTTGGCCAGGCCGTACCGGGGAGGCGGCCACGCCGTGCGTCCCGATTATCAACGAACGGGAAAGCGTTGAACCTATTCTACCCTGCCGCAGCCATTATGAGGAGATCAAGAGCGTCGTCAAGGGCGGCGCCATAGCGATCATCCCGCCACGCGGACATCGATGACAAACCGGCATCCCAAGGCCTCAAAGACTTTCTGGAGCGTCTCCAGGGTATAGCCCTCGTAGTCGTCCCGCTCCCAACGCGCCACCACCTCTCGACGCGTGCCCAGCTTCCGCGCCAGCGCCTCCTGCGTCATGCCCCGCGCCAGGCGAAGAAGCACCATCGCCTCCCCGATCCGCGGGCGGCCGTTCTGCTCCGCCGGCGACAGGAGCCGCTGCAGGACGCTCCGGCGTACCCGGCCACGGACCGCCTCCCGGTACGCGCGGGTCTGCCCCTCCAGCTCCTGCATCATCTTGGAGAGGGAGGCGGCCTGGAGCGCCAACAGCTCCTTGTCGATCTTCTTCAGGCGCAGTCCAACGAGCCTTTCCTTCAGGCGCTCGATCTCGCGGCACGTGTGCCGCAGCTGGTTCTCATTCCGGATCATAACGTCACCTCCACCAGCCCCTTCTTGCCGTACCACGGATCGCCTTCGAAGAGGCGGACCCAGGAGGCCCACTCCACTTCGTCTACGGCCACGTAGGCATCCAGCAGCTTCGGTCGCCGCTCCCGGACCCGGTCCGCGATCCACCGCGCGTGGGGATCGCCGCGCTTGAGTCGAGCCCCGAAGGACTCGGAGACGTGAAAAACCAGATCCACGTCGCGCGGCTCCTTCTTCGCCGTCACGAAACTGCCGTTGATGAGGATCCGTCTCACTCCGGCCTTCCGGGCCCGGTCGACGGCCTCTTCAAGCGCAAGCATCAACTCCGCCCGCCGGGCGGTTCCGCCGCCGAACGCCTGCCGCACCTCGGCGAGGGTCGCCCGATGAATGCCCTCGGGCAGGATACCCTGACTGCCAAGCCTAGGAATCCCCATGTCACTCTCCCCGGATAGTGTAACAAGAATGTTACGATACGTCAAGGGGAATTGAAGGGTGGCTCCGGGGATCCGTCCCGCTCCCCCGGGTGGCACCGCCGGTGCGCCGCCTTGAGGTCCAGGATCGCCAGTTTCACGTACGCGT
>CAYNDR010000167.1:0-13609 GCA_964395295.1 uncultured Planctomycetales bacterium | reverse complement strand
CGGGGAATGAGAACTCCTGGCCCGCTCACGCGGTTTCGCGTATACTGCCTTGGAGGGCCGCCCGCGAAGCAAGGCTCATGCCTTCGCCGGATCAGGCACGGGCTCAGGCACTCGCCTTGCTCGGGCGGCGGCCTACGATCCACTTCGCACGCGCCCACTTTTTACGGGGAAGTCATGCTTCGCTGAGTATCCCCTGCGAGGATCTTGCATACGGCAAGCCGTCGCATCTCTTCCAAGGTGCGATGATCCAGGCTCCGGGCGTCCCGCGGTTCAGTCACGATTCTCATACTAATACATACGAGCGGGACCTAAAAAGGTACACCTATATTATGCAACAGTGAGTAATAGGGGTATTTACTTGAGTATACCGGCCACAATGGATAGGGGGTGCGGTATCCAGGGCCGTACGACCCATCTTGTGCCCACCAAATGGCCCTTCTGGCCCCGGGGCGCGCGCCCTCTTGGTCGCCCCACAACGGATTGTGGTCAGTGTAGTCAAGTAAATAGGCCCCTATCCTAATTACGGCGCCTTTCATAGCAGTTACATATTCATGCGTTAGCTTTTGAAGATGAGGCCTATTTACTTGACTCCAGTGACTACAATCGGTAGGGGTTGCGCGGGAGGTCCCGGATATAGGGCATCCAAAAGAGCTATAGGACCCACCAGGCCGAGGATCTGGACCGGTTCCGATCGCGCTACAATGGGTGGTGGTTACTGGAGTCAAGTAAATACCCCTCTTGAAGATATTCGAGCCTCGTCTCTCTTCACTAGAATACATCTGGCGAAGTTATGGCATGCCAGGCCGACCGGGAATGTTCCGGATCATTAAATGATTTCAGATAATCGCTGAGGCATGCAACGACCCACCATCCCGAATCTTCGTCGAAAGCATTATCTGGATCTGATGCGTTATAAATCACCTTTGCTACATTTTCCGCAACATATAACAGCCGAAGAAGAATATGTTGTTCATTTGTCCTGTTATTCCTCTTCTCAAGCCCTAACGTCTGCTCCCTTAGCGCTGAGAATAGCTCTTTCCCTTTAACCCAGTCACTGGATATATGAGTAATATCAATCAACATTACGATAATCGGTGGCCGGTTGCCCCATACCTGAAGAGCATAATTCAGAATCCTGGCGGCCCACATGGGGCGTTTATATTTCGGAATGATCTCATAGATCTGGCGTCCCGCTTCGAGTGCATTACCCGCGCACCAATAGTCTGAAGCCTTCATAAATACAATGTTAGGATCGACCGTCACGTATGCCTCCTGCTGCCCTTAGTCCGAAGTATTCATGATGCTGGGGGCCCGTTCGACAGTGTGTCGAGTGCCTCGAAAGTACCAAGTATGTTCTTTGGACCCTGTATTCGGCCTCCATATGGTCATTTCAGGCATTTCGGCTTTGTCGTTCATGAATAGGCCAGTTTAGGAAGGTCGGTAAATGGCTAAGTGCTAAATACGCAAATATCGGCATTGTATTGGCATAGACGGTAAACCGCAAAATCATCATTCCTTTGCCGGGGAGAATGTAATTGAAGGCGGCCTGGTTGCACGGTCCGTCGTGCTCCATTCCTCACCCGCGCTGCCTGCGCCATTACCAACTTCTTTCAATTCCGCGATCAGCTCCTTCGCGCGGGGGTGCTTCCCGTCTATTCTAAAATCTATGTCGCTACGTTTTCCCTCTCCTTTTCCAGTAGGCAACGCTTCGTTATCTATGTTCCTGCCCTGACCGGCCGCGCGGCTTCCTACGACATCAATCTTGGTATTATAAGGCGTAAGGCGTTCAAAGGCCATATCACATCCCATTATACCCTCCTCGGGGACAGGGGAGAGGGGCAATCGGGAGGGGTAGCCAGGCCATCGGTCGGGGTGATCGGGGTGCCTGCGGGGGGGGGAAGAGGAGCGGGACTGGAAATGCGACATAATGGCCATTATCGGACTGTTGCGGGGAATGAGAACTCCTGGCCCGCTCACGCGGTTTCGCGTATACTGCCTTGGGACGCGATCGACCCACACCCAGAAATGGGAGACGACAGATTCAATGGCACGGTTGCATGCAATAATATTGTGATTTCTAATATTAGATATCCCGCCAGCCTCATCCAGTAGGCTTGATCCGCAACCAATGACGAATACCTCTAACAATTATATTTCCCAATTATATTGACTATTTATATCTTGCGGGCCTATCTGTATGATTATTCAGTTGTTTCCGAATACGCTTATGCAGCCAACCCGCATACTCACATATAATAAATAATACGATTGATATTGATGATAATAACCCCAATACATACATTACATTATAGCCTGACTTAAAGTACCAATACCATGTGATTAGACATATTCCAATTATAAATATATAATTAACAATACGGGGACTCCAGTCGCGCCCGGCTCGGCCAAGTATATATTTTCCACAATAATATATTCCAGAGGCAATTCCAGCTCCGCTTATACAGGCAAGAAGAACAAGGCCATACGCCGTCCACTTCCAGTGAATAGTAATATATATAAATATTAGGGTGCCCAATCCTAAAGTTAGAGCAATAACACCCACAATTATACTTAAACGCATATTTTTCAGCTTTACGTATTTCCTCTACATCAATATATTATGGTTTCTACTTATCTTGCAATCCGTTTTAGGCGTATTCATGCTGGACTTATTCTTGTATGTAATGGGCTCATGCATCTGCCGTGCAGTAAGTTGAAGTTGGCGAGATGACCTTCGTGGTAGAGGCGTAAGGCGTTCAAAGGCCATATCACATCCCATTATACCCTCCTCGGGGACAGGGGAGAGGGGCAATCGGGAGGGGTAGCCAGGCCATCGGTCGGGGTGATCGGGGTGCCTGCGGGGGGGGGAAGAGGAGCGGGACTGGAAATGCGACATAATGGCCATTATCGGACTGTTGCGGGGAATGAGAACTCCTGGCCCGCTCACGCGGTTTCGCGTATACTGCCTTGATCGAAATCAAACTCCAGCTGCGGCGGAGGACGCGCCGGCTCCGCACGCGGCGCCTCAGCGGGAAGCCCCATCGCCCGGAGGATCTTCCGGATCACCTCCGGCTCGTCGATCGTCGCGATCACCTTCATCCGCCCCCCGCACTTGGGGCATGACAACACGTCAAATCCGAACGAGCGCTTGAGCAGCTTCGCCCACGGAGTCCGCTCCCGCCGACCCCTCCGCCGCCTCGGACGCGGCGCGGATCCGTCCTCTTGGAAATCTTCCCGGCGGCACTCCTCGTGGCGACACCCCTCCCCCTCCGGTTTGGCCTCCTCCGGCGGCACCACCCGCCCCCGGTGTCGGGAATTCGGACCCAGCACGCCGTGGTAGCGGACCAGGTGGGAACGGGGCGGCGGCACCAGCGCCGCCAATTTTTCCAACAACTCGTTCGGCGTCAGCACCAGGTGCGTCCCCCCGTCCGGACGCGGACGCCGGAACTCGTACTTCACCCTCCCGTCCGCCAGCCTCGTCAAGCGCTCCCCCGCAAACGGCGGCCTCAAGACATACTTGCACAGCCGCTCCAGCCCGATCCTGTCCCCTCCCCGAATCCTCACCCCCGCCTGCAGACTCCACCCGTCCCCCGACGAGATCGAAACCGGACCCTCCTCCAGCTCCACCGGCCCGTCATCGTACCTCCCCTCCACCGGCACCCGCCTCCCGTCCCCCGACAGCCCCACCCGCTCCAGGATCGACGCCCCCTGCACCATGTCCAGCACCGAGGGCTCCTCCAGCACGTCCTCCCGCTCCCCCGATCCCCCTCCCGACCCCTCCCCCCCGCGCCCCACCGCGAACCCCTTCTTCTCCAGGAACCTCAAGACCTTGTGCCGCACCCGCGAGAGCACCCGGTCCAGGTCGTCCTTCGTCGGCTCCGGCAGACGCCGGAACCGGAGTTTCCCCGTCGAGGCGTCCTCCACGTAAAGACCGTCCAGCGCGAGGGTATGTGCGTGTATATTAACGTTGAGCGAGTTCCCTTGACGATGGATCCCCGTCACCGCCCCCGCCAGACCCTTCCCCTTGAACCTCTTCTTCCCCCGCCGCCTGAGGTCCCGGAACACCTCCTCCACGAAGATCCCCACCGCCTTCGACAAGAGCCCCGCGTCCCGCGCCAGGATGTACCGGATCTGCCTCGGGACGCTCAGCACCCACTGCCGCACCGGCACGTGAGGCAGGACCTTGTCCACCAGGTGCGCCGCCGTGTCCGCCATCCGCCGGCCCGCGCAGGACGGGCAGATCCCCCGGTTCTTGCAACTGTAGGCCGTCACGGCATTGAAGCCGCACTCCCGGCACAAAATCCGTGCAAAACCATGGGCCAAAATTCCGCATTTCAAGAACCGGAAGAACTCCTCGCGCACGTACTTGGGGAGCCCCCGCCCCTCCGCCGACCGCGAGTCCGCGTACTCGAGGAAACTGTTGAGGTGCTCCCTCACCACCTGATACAAAACCGTCTTCTCCGGCTCCCGCCGGCGGTAAACGACCAGTTCCACGGAGGCACGGGCGCAAACCGCGTGCCGCGGCGCCGGAAAGCGGCGATCGGACTTCCAATCCCTTCCCCCCCAAGCCCTTGGACGGATATGGCCAGAGACGACGACAAGGGCCGCGGGCCCGCCCGCGTTACGAAACGTAACATGGCTCCGGCATCGCCTGTCCCTTGAACGACACCGGACCTCGGCCGGGCCGATCAGGCGGGGAACAGGGAGCGGAGCTCGTCCAGCCGGCCCAGCACGTGGTCCGGACGGACCTCCTCCACGTAGGACGGAGGCGCGCCGTGGACCAGGATGGCGGTGCGGAGGCCGGCCGCGCGGCCGGCGAGGACGTCGTACTTGTAGTCGCCCACCATGAGCGCCTCGGCGGGAGGCACGCCCAGCCGGCCGCAGATGAGCCAGAGGGGCTCGGGCCGCGGCTTCACGGGCGCGTCCTCGCGCGCGACCTCCAGGTCGAAGGCCAGGGCGTGCTTCTCCAGGACCCTCCGGACCGAGCGGCGCGAGTTCCGGGTGACGACGGCCGCGAACACCCCGCGCGCGCGGAGGAAGGCCAGCGCCTCGCGCGCCCCCTCGTTGAGTTCCGACCTCGCGGCCGCGTCGTCTTCGTGCCCCTCCAGGATGGCGAACGCCCGGTCCCGCGCGGGGCCGGCCGGCAGGGCCAGCATGTTCTCCAGGAGCGGCTCCGGCAGGCCGATCTCCGCGCGGATGCGGCGGAAGTCGAGGAAGGGGCGGGTGATCGTCCCGTCCAGGTCGAAGACCACCAGCCTGATGGGATTGAGAGATTGAGCCATTGGATCATTGAGTCATTGGGAGGGCACAGAGAGAACGGAGAGGAGCCGCGGGGCGGCCGCGCGTATCTCCCCCGGGGGGATGGGGGGACGCACAATGGCTCAATCGGTGCTTCTCTGGTAGATGGGGCAGTAGCGGTTGGGGATCTGGAGGATCTGGAGCGCCAGGCCGGTGCCGAACGCCTCGCCGTAGGACTGGCTCTCCCCGTTCCTCCAGCACCCGTTGGGCGACTGCGTGCGCAGGAGCTCCTTGCTGATCGAGGGCCACCACTTCTGCCAGTAGGGGCTTCCGGCCTGGTAGCAGGCCAGCGTCGCGTAGTAGTTCCCGTAGAAGTACCAGCCGCCCCAGGCCCCCATCTGGGGATTGTTGCCGCCGCCCTCGCCGGGCAGGTTCCGCACGATGGAGTCGAGGCCCTTCTTGATCTTCGGGTTGTCGTAGGTGCCGAGGAAGTTGAGGACGCTCATCCCCGCCGAGGTCAGGGCGAAGGAGGTGTGGCCGCCGCCGGTCAGGCTGTAGCGGGTCTGGCCCTCGGAATTGGTGGACTCGTTGATGTACTTGATGGCCTTCGTGATCGTCTCCATCTTGACCTTGATGCCGGCGTTCCGCGCGGCCCGGAGGGCCTGCACCTGGGTCACGGTGACGGAGCCCTCGTCGTAGGTCGGAGTGGGCTCGTAGTTCCAGCCGCCGTTCTGGTTCTGGCTGGACTCGATGACGCCGATGGCCTTGGACAGCTTGTCCCGGAGCATGTCGTTCTCGAAGTCCGGGATCTCCGCCGTCATGCCGTAGCACTCGGCCAGGAACAGCGCGGCGTAGCCGTGGCCGTGCATGCCGGAGCCGCCCGCGCCGCGTTGCTGGCCCTCGTTGATGTAGCCGGTGCGGCCGGTGTTCTTGAGGATGAAGGTGAGCGCGCGCTTGACGTTCTCGCCGTACTTGGAGCGGCCCGGCAGGTGGCCGCCGGCCAGGAACGCCATCCCGGCGATCGCGGTCGTGGCCACGGGGGCACTGCCGGTGCCGTAGGCCCCGCTGGGGCTCTGGGCCCGGGCGAGCCAGGCCAGGCCCTTCTCGATGGAGGCGCGGATCTCCGGGGTCATCTCCCGGAGGGGCTGGCCGCCCGCGGCGGGGGGAGGGGCCGTCTCCTGCGCCCGGGCGAGCCCTCCCCCGAGCGCCGCCAGCGCCACGAGGGCCCACAGGGCCGGCTTCCTCGCCATGTCCCTCCCAGTATATCGCGGTCACGGCCCGCGGAAAAGGTCCCTGACAAGGGTACGGCCGGAAGGGGGCCCGCGTTGGGCCTTGGAGTGCCTGACAGAGGGGTGTCCTTTCTCACCACAAAGACACAAAGGGCGCGAAGAACCACAAAGATGGAATGGATTATTCATCCCCCCTTGATCCCCCCCCCCACGGGGGGGCATGGAGGGGGAATGCCGCTTGGAATTTCAGGATTGGACCTTGGGATTTGCCTGGAATTTTGCTCTTGGCTCTTGGGATTTCCCCCCTGGTTGCCAAGGTTTCTTTGTGGTCCTTGGTGGGCTTTGTGTCTTTGTGGTGAACTATTTCGTGGACTCTCAGGTCCTCATCCGCCCGAAAGCCACGAGGCCCGCTCCCCCGAAGAGGGCGGTGGGGATCCAGGCGGCCGCGGCCGGCGGCAGGGTGCCCTGGTATCCCAGCATCATGCAGGCGAAGTGGGCCAGGTAGTAGGCCAGCGCCATGAGGAAGCAGAAGGAGAGGCCCGTGAGGAAGCTCTTGGAGTGGGCCGCCACGACGAAGGGGAGCCCCAGGAGGAGCAGGACGAGCGGCGAGAGCGGGAAGGAAAGCCGCGCGTGGACTTTCATGACGCAGGAGGGGATGTGGGGGAACCGCCGGGCCTCCTCCAGGAGCCTGCTCATGGGCGCGAAGGGCAGGAGGTTCGTGAAGGAGGAGCCCTTCCGCAGGGTCTCGGGCGTGAAGGGCGCCGTCACGGCGTATCCGTCCGGGCCGATCGTCTCCTTGCGCACCTGCGGGCGGCCGCCTTCGGGGGCCACGAAGTCCTGGGGGTATTCGACCGTCCCCTCCAGGGCCACCCACCGCCGCCGCGCGGCGTCCCAGCGGCAGGTCTTCGCCCGGACGTGCTCCACGGGGCGCGCGTCCGCGTCGAGGCGGGTGATCATGACGTCGCCCAGGACCTTGTGGACGTGGTCGTACCTGTTGGCGAAGAGCTTGGTCCAGCCGTCGTAGTCCTCGACGCTCCAGCTGACCTCGCGGGCGTCCAGGATGTCGTCGGTCTCGGCGATCTCGTCCCCCAGGCGGGACAGCACGAACTCGTCGACCGCCGCGATCGCCGCCCCCGCCAGGACGGCCGCGGCCAGGAACGGCAGGGCCATCCGGCGGAGGCTCGTCCCGGAGGCCGCGATGGGGAGGATCTCGTTGGCCCGGGCCAGGCGGGTGACGGTGAAGATCGAGGCGAAGAGGATCACGGTGGGGAGGAGGTAGGACAGCACCATGGGGAGCCGGGCCAGGTAGTAGCGGCCCATGAAGAGCAGGGGGGAGACGCTCTTGAGGTCGAGGAACTTGCCCAGCTTGGACGCGATGTCCACCACCAGGAAGAGGGCCCCGAAGGCGAGGGCGAAGACGGCCAGGGAGGCCGCGAAGGTGTTCAGGAGGTAGCGGTCGAGAAGGCGGATCATTTCCGGTAGACCCCCCGGGAGAGCGCCAGCGCCAGCGCCAGGAGGATCGCGTCCGGGGCCCAGGCCGCCGCGAGGGGGGCGAGCCGGCCCTTCTCCCCCGCGGCCTGGCAGACGAAGAAGGCGACGAAGTACACCAGCAGGGGGGGCAGGGCCGCCCCGAGCCCCGCCATCCTGGAGGCGCGCTTGACGAAGACCCCGATGGGGACGGCCACGAGGACCAGCGCCAGCGGGGCCGCGGCGCGGGCGTAGCGGGTGTGGAACTCCGTCAGCGCGATCATGCGGCGCCGGGGATCCGGGGACCGCCGGGCCTCCTCCCACAGCTCGTCCCGGTTCATGTCGGGGGGGCGCTTGTCGGTCCGGGTGATCTCCTCGATGTCGAGCCAGATGGTGACGTCGCTCTTGGTGGTGACTTCGACCTTGTTCCCCTTGGGATCGTAATGGGTGGAGGAACAGCTGGAGAGCACGAGGCGGGGCGGCTTCCCCGGCTCCACGACGGCCGCGCCGCTGATGGCGCGGTACTCGGCCTGGAGCACGCCGGCGCCGAAGGACAGCAGGTAGGGGCGGTCCATGCGCCCGTTCTGGTAGTCGGCGTAGCTGAGCCGGTAGGTCCCGAGGGAGAACCTCTGCCTCCCCGGCGGCGGGAGGCGGAGGACCGTCAGGATGGACTCGCGCAGGATCGTCCGGCGGCCGTAGTGCGCGGCGGGGGCGGCGTGCTCGTTGAGGCCGTGGCTGGCGGCCGCCAGCAGGAGGCCGAACAGGGCCGCGGGGGCCAGCATGCGGTTGGCGTGGATGCCGCTCATGCGCATGGCGTCGATCTCGTTCTCGGCCGCCAGGCGGCCGTACACGAGGGTGGCCGAGGCGCACGAGGCCAGCAGGAGCGCCCAGGGGGCCAGCGAGCCGGCCGCGATCGGGATCAGCTGGCCCAGGAGCGCGACGCCCAGGCCCTCGAACGCGCGCAGTTCCTGGAAGATCATCCCCACCAGCCCCAGCGCCATGACCACCGCGAAGGCGAAGAGGAAGTTGAGGAGCAGTTCCTTCAGGATGTAGCGCTGGAGGATCACGGCGTCTCCACCTCCAGGCGGGGAGGCCCCGGCTCCGGGGGCGCCTCCGCCGGCCCGGCCCGGCGCGCGGCCGGGGGCTCGAACTGGAGCCGGTACAGCCTCCGGTAGAACCCGTCCCGCCTCATGAGCTCCGCGTGCGTGCCCTCCTCCCGGATCCGGCCGCGGTGCAGGACGATGATGCGGTCGGCGTGCCGGACGGTGGAGAGCCGGTGGGCGATGACGATGGAGGTCCGCCCCTTGAGGAGCCGGAGCAGTCCCTCCTGGATCAGCCTCTCGCTCTCGCCGTCCACGCTGGAGGTGGCCTCGTCCAGGATCAGGATCCGCGGGTCGAAGGCCAGCGCCCGGGCGAAGGAGAGGAGCTGGCGCTCGCCCGCCGAGAGGATCGCCCCCCGCTCCATGACGTCGGTCTCGTAACCCCTGGGGAGCCGGCGGACGAACGCGTCGGCGTTCGCCGCCCGCGCCGCCTCCTCTACGCGCCCGCGGGAGATGGAGGCCTCGCCGAGCCGGATGTTCTCCTCCACCGAGCCGGCGAAGAGGAAGACGTCCTGCAGGACGAGCCCCATCTGCCGGCGGACCGAGCGGGCCTCCAGGTCCCGCAGGTCGCGCCCGTCCACGAGGACGGCCCCGGAGGAAGGGTCGTAGAACCGCAGGAGCAGGTTGAGGATCGTGGTCTTGCCCGCCCCCGTGAGCCCCACGATCGCCAGGCTCCGGCCGGGCTCCACCCGGAAGGAGACGTTCTCCAGCACGGGCGTGCGGCCGTCGTAGCTGAAGTTCACGCCGCGGAACTCCACCTCGCCGCGCAGAACCGGCGCCGGGGCCGCGCCCGGCCGGCAGGCCATCTCGGGCGGCGTGTCGAGGATCTTGAAGAGGCGCTCGGCGGAGGCCATGGCCGCCTGCACCACGTTGTACTTCTCCGCCAGCTCGCGGACGGGCTGGAAGAGCTTCTGGGCGCAGTACCAGAAGGCGATGAAGGAGCCGAAGGTGAGGGAGCCCTCCAGGATCTTCGTCCCGCCGATCCAGAGCAGGACGGCGGAGGCGAGGGCCGAGAGGACCTCCACCGCGGGATAGAAGACGGAGTAGACCAGGACCGTGGAGATCGCGCTGTCGCAGAAGTCGCCGTTGATGCGCCGGAAGCGCTCCAGGCAGGCCTTCTCGCGGCCGAAGACCTGGATCGTGCGCATGCCGTTGAGGCTCTCGTTGAGGGCGGAGTTCAGGCGGCCGATGCGCCGGCGCATCTCGCGGTACCGCTCGCGCGCCATCCGCCGGAAGGCGAGCGTGACCGCCAGGATGAGCGGCGTTACCGCCATGGTGGCCAGCGCCAGCCTCCACTCGAGGACGAACATCATCGCGATCACGCCGGCGATCATCAGGAGGTCGGCCGTGAACTCCACCAGGCCGCTGGTGAAGAGCTCGTGGAGGGTCTCGACGTCGTTGGTGACCCGCACCACCAGGCGCCCCACCGGGTTGCGGTCGAAGAAGGAGACCGGGAGGCGCTGGAGGTGGGCGAAGACCTTCATCCTGAGGTCGAAGAGGATCCTCTGCCCGACTCCGTTCATGACCCGGACGTAGAGGTACTCGAAGAGGGACACGGCGGCGGCGGCGGCCACGAAGAGGCCCGCGAAGGAGAGAAGGTCGGGGAAGTCCTTCCGGGCCACGGGGCCGTCCACCGCGGCGCGGAGGATGAGGGGCCCCGCCAGGTCCGCCGCGATCTTGACCGCCAGCAGGACGAAGGTCGCCGCCACCGCGCCCCGGAAGGGCCGGAGGTACCCCACGAAGCGCCGCATGAGGCGCGCGTCGTAGGCCTTTCCCAGGGCCTCTTCCTCGGCGTACTCGGTCATGCCTTCGAGAGCTCCTCCGCGATCGTCTGGCTCTCCCAGAGGGCGGCGTAGGCCCCCCCCCGGGCCAGCAGATCCTCGTGCCGGCCTTCCTCGGCCAGCCGGCCCCCCTCCAGGACGAAGATCCGGTCGGCGTCGGCCACCGACGAGAGGCGGTGCGTGACGACGATCGTGGTCCGGCCCCGCATGAAGTCGCGCAGGCGGTCCTGGATCTCCCGCTCCGTCTGGGAATCGACGCTCGAGAACGCATCGTCGAGGACCAGGATCCGCGGCTGGCGCACCAGGGCCCGCGCCAGGGCGGTCCTCTGCTTCTGCCCTCCGGAGAGGGTGATGCCTCGCTCGCCGATCATCTGGTCGTAGCGGTCGGGGAAGAGGTCCACGTCCGGGGAAAGGCGCGCGATCTCCGCCGCGCGCACGACCTCGGCCTCGGCCGCCCCGTCGGGGCCGCCGAAGGCGATGTTCTCGCGGATGCGGTCGGAGAAGAGGAAGGGGTCCTGGGGCACGGCGCCGATCGCGCGGCGGAGATCCGCGACGGGGATCGTGTTGACGTCGCGGCCGTCGACGAAGAGCGTCCCGTCGGGGACGCGGTAGAGGCGCAGGAGGACCTGGGCGAGGGTGCTCTTGCCCGAGCCGGTGCGGCCCACGACGGCCACGCGCTGTCCCGGCTCGATGGACAGCCGGAGGTCCGAGAGCGCCGGGGGGAGGCCGGGGGCGTAGGAGAACGTGAGGCCGCGCGCCTCGATCCGGCCCTCGATCGGCCGGTCCAGGGGGCGGGCGGAGGCGTCGTCGACCTCCGGCCGGGCGTCGAGGATCCCGGCGAGGCGGTCCATGCAGGCGGCGCCCCGCTGGAGGATGGTGATGACCCAGCCCACGGCGATCATGGGCCAGAGGAGGAGGAACTCGTAGAAGGCGAAGGCGGCGAAGTCGCCCTTGGAGAGGGTCCCGGCCATCATCATGCGCCCGCCGACCACCAGCGTGATGGCCAGGGCGGTCTCCGCCAGGAAGAGGATCAGGGCCCAGGCGAAGGCCCTCCAGCGGGCCAGGCGGAGGTTGCGCGCCACGTACTCGCGTCCGGCGGCGGCGAAGCGGGCGGTCTCGCTTTCCTCCCGGGCGAAGGCGCGCACCACGCGCGCGCCGGAGAAGTTCTCCTGGGCGCGGCTGGAGAGCGCGCCGAGCTGGTCCTGCACGGAGAGGGTCAGGTCCTGGCCGCGGTTCCCGGTGAAGACGAGGTGGACCGTGATGAGGGCCATGGGGATCAGGCAGAGCGCCGCCAGGAGGGGCTGGAGGAGGAACATGACGGCGAGGGAGCCCAGGATGACGAATCCGGTGGAGCAGAACCACATCAGCCCCATCCCGATCATCATCCGGATGCCGTCGAGGTCGTTGATCGCGCGCGAGGTGACGTCGCCGGTGGGATGCGTGTCGTAGTAGCGCGCCGAGAGGGTCTCGAGGTGCGCGTAGAGGCCGTCGCGGAGGTCGCGCTCGATCCGGCGGGAGGCGCCGAGGACGAGCATGCGGCTGGCGAAGATGAGGACCCCGCGCACGAGGGCGAAGAGCACGACCGCCAGGGCCGCCAGGAGGATGAACTCCCGGGTGGCCTGGCGCTCCAGCCGGTCGATCGCCGCGCGGACGAGGAGCGGCGTGGCGACCCCGCACGCGGCGGCCAGGACCACCAGGGCCAGGCCCTGGACGTAGGCCGCGCGGTAGCGCCGGAGGTAGGGCAGGAGGCGGCGGAAACGGCTCATGGGGATTTAGTCATTGAGTGATTGAGGGGATCCCCCCCGGCCCCCCGAGGGGGAGGGAATCCGGAGATTGAATCATGGGGCGATTGAAAGTCCTCGAAGGGGGCACTATAGCATGCCTCCAGGGGCCTCACAAGGGCAGGCCGGGCCTCAGGAGGAGAGGACCTTCAGGACCTCCTGGGCCGCGCGGTGCGATGCCCCCGGGCCGCCGAGCTTCCGGCGCACCTCGGCGAGGGCCTTCCGCATCTCGGGCAGTCTCCCGTCCTTGAGGATGGAGACGGCCTCGCGGGCGAGGAGGCCCGGCTTCGCCTTGAACTGGTAGTACTCGGGCATGATCCGGCGGCCCGCCACGAGGTTCACCAGCGAGTAGTCCCTCAGCTTGACGAGCGGCCCGAGCGTGAGCGCCGTGACCGGATTGAGCTTGTAGGTCACGATCATCGGGGTGCCGTAGATCGCCGCCTCCAGGGTCGCCGTCCCCGAGGCCGTGATCAGCAGGTCGCTCGCGGCCATCACCTCCGGCGTCCGGTCCCAGACCACCTCGATCCCGCACCCCAGCGCGGGCTTGGGATCGATGCCGGGGGCGCAGGCGACGACGAAGCGCGCGCCCGGGACCTCGCGGAGGATCAGGTCGGCGGTCTTCCTCAGGACGGGGAAGAGCAGTTTGAACTGCTTCCGGCGGCTGCCGGGGAGGAGGCCGATCAGGATCTCCGGGTCGCCGAACTCCCGCCGCGCGGCCGCCCGGTCGATGTCCCGCCGGGCGTCGAGCAGGGGGTGGCCCACGTAGGCCACGTCCACGCCCGCGTCGCGGTAGATCTTCTCCTCGAAGTCGAGGATCACGATCATCTTCCGCACGAGCCGCTTGATGGTCCGGATCCGGCCCGGCCGCCAGGCCCAGATCTGCGGAGAGACGTAGTAGACGACCGGGATGCCGTGGTCCGCGGCCCGCTCGGCGAAGCGGAGGTTGAAGTCGGGCGAGTCCATGGGGACGACGGCGTCGGGGCGGCGGGTCCTCTGCGCGGTCTGGCGCAGGG
>CAYNDR010000166.1:8818-13746 GCA_964395295.1 uncultured Planctomycetales bacterium | reverse complement strand
CGCCGCCCTGGGCCCGGACCTGGCCGCGGTCGGTGACGGTCCACTGCCCGGTGCCGCCCCCGGCCGTGGCCACGCCGACGACGACGGGGTCGGCCGCACCCGCCGGCGTGGCCGGCAGGAGGAGGAGGGCCCACAGCATTCGCATCAAGTCATTCTACCAGGACGGACGATACAAGAGACGAATGCTGGGGAAATTCGTTTCTCGCCTCCGCCGGCTTCCCTGGGACCGGCTGGCGGGGCGGGTGGGGGCCCTCGCGGCGGCATGCCGCCCGGCGGTCAAGCCGGTCGCCTTCATCGGGGCCTTCGCGCTCGTCATCGTCCTGGTGCACCGCGAGGTGACCAGCTTCATCGTCCATCGCCCCCAGTTCTCGGTCCCGCCGATCCGGACGGCCGTGGCGCCCCGGTGGACCGACAGCCAGGGGGTGGAGACGGTCCGGGTGGACGCGGGCGGATCGCTCTTCGAGCGGGACCTGGTGGAGCGCGTGGGCAAGGCCTTCGAGGCCTGCCCGTGGGTCCGCAAGGTCGCGTCCGTGGAGCGGGTCTTCCCGGACTCGGTCCTCGTGAAGTTCGAGTACCGCCGGCCGCACCTGGCCTTCCGGCGCTCGAACGGCTGCGTGGTGGTGGACGCCGAGGGCGTGCGCCTCCCGGGCGTGTACGTGGAGCCGCCGCCGTGCGACCGGCCGGTGCGGATCGTCGGCGCGGTGTCCCTGCCTCCCGAGCCGGGCCGGGTCTGGGACGACCCGGCGGTCCGGGCGGGCCTGGAGATGGCCGAGGTCGTCCACAAGACCGCGCTCCTGCGGCGCCTCGAGGTGGTGGAGATCGACCTGACGAACCTGAAGGGCCGGTTCGATCCCCGCCGGAGCGAGGTGGCGCTGGTCACGTCGAACGGCTGTACGATCTACTGGGGGCGGGTGCCCTCCAATCCGCGCTTCGGGGATCCCTCCCCGGCCGAGAAGATCGAGAACCTGCGCGAGGTCCTGGCCGTCTACCCCGGGCTCGGCGGCCTGCGCGGCGTCAAGGTATGCTTCCGCGGCTCCAGGGCCGTGGAGCCCCTCGACGGGTGGGCGAAGAAGGCGCGGTAGCGGATCATTCCCGCGTCCCCTTGCCTCTTGCTACAATCAGGCAATGGCTCCCCCCGCGGCGGTCTTCCTCCCGCTCGCCTGGCTGGGCTTCCTGTGCGGCGCGATCGTCGTGGCGCTGGCGGACGCCCTCCCTTATCGGTTCACGTTCGTGAGGCCCGACAACCTCCTCGTCTGCCTCACGGAGTGCCAGGTCTTCTTCGCGCTCTTCGCCTGGCCGCTCTTCATCCCCTCGGTTGCGGCGAAGGGGGAGATCCGCCCTCTGCTCCTCCAGGTCGCCGGATTCGTCCTGCTGGGGTTGCCGCTCGCGCTCGTCTGCGCGAACGTCTCCGACTCGGGGCCGGCGACGCTCCTGCGGGCCCAGCTCCTCGCGGCGTCGGTGGCGGCGCTGGCCGCGGCGGTCCACGCCCTGGGCCTCCGGCGCGGATGGCGCGTGGGGCCCTGGTATGTCCTCGGGGCCTTCGTCGTCTCCGGGATGCTCCCTTTCCTGGCGTTCCTCCGGTACGAGTTCGGGCCCGGCCCGGAGGAGGCGCTCCCCTGGTTCGCGGCGCTCAGCCCCTTCTGGGGGGCGCTCCGGGTGGACGGGGCCGGGGCGCTCGTCCAGGCGGCGGCCTGGGCGGCGCTGGCGGCGGCGGTCTTCTTCCTCGCGGCCCGCGCCCCCCGCAAGGCGGGCGCGCCGTGACGCCCGCGATCCTCTCGGCGGTCCTCCTCCTCCAGGCCGATCCGCGGATCGAGGAGGTCGAGCGCCTGGCCGGGCCGGCCCACCGGCCGCTCCTCTGGTGCCCGCTGGAGGTGACGCTCACGAGCGCGGCCGGATTCAAGGGCGACCTCGCGGCGAGGAGCTCGTTCGGGTTCCTCGTGGCGCGGTCCGTGGAGGTGGCCGCGGGGGGCCGCCGGCGCGTGATCCTCCCGGCGATCGATCCGGTGGAAGTCACGGCGGGGCCCGCGAGCGCGCGGGCGCCGGCCGAACGGGCGCGCGCGGAAATCCTCGTGGGAGTGGACTCGGGGCTGGCCTTCGCGGGGGACCTCGCGTCCACGGACAAGGTCCTTTACCGGAAGATCGGGTCGGGGGACCTGAAGGAACTCCTGGACTTCGGATTGCTGGAGGCGTTCGACCTCCTGCTCCTGGCGGACCCGGCGGGACTCCCTCTGGCGGCGTACGGCACCACGGGGAAGTGGGCCGCCCCGAGGACGCGCGAGGAGGCCGAGGCGGCCGTGGCGGGGCTGGGGAGGCCGCCCCCGCGGTTCGGGGCGGTGGACGTGGAACCGCATCGGCTCTTGGAACTGGCGCCGCGGGACGGCTGGGTGCCCGCCAAGAAGACGCACGCGATCTTCTTCGCCACCCTCTACGCCTTCGCGGCATTCGTGGCGCTCGTGGCGGCGGCGCGGCGCGGGCCGCGGGCGGCGGCGGCCGCGGCGGCGGGCACGGCGGTCCTCTTCGTCGGGATCTATTTCCTCGCCTTCCCGCGCGGCCGGCTCTGGCTCGTGGAGCACTCCTGCGAGGTGGTGCCCCCGGAGGGCGATGCGGCGGAGTGGAGGATCTGGTTCGCGGGCGCGGGCACGCCGGTGGAGACCGGGATCGTCTTCCCGCGTCTCGTGAAGCCCGTCTTCCCGCGCTCGTCCGGGGCGGACGAGCCCTTCACGATCCGGATCGAAGGGCGGGGCGGCCGGGTGGCGGGCCTGAACGCGCCGGCCGGCAGGGCGCCCTGCGTCGCGGCGGGCGGCGACCGCGCGCCCACGATGCGGGCGGGCGCGGCCTTCCCGGCGCCGCTCTGGGGCGCCGTGGTCGTGCGGGAGGGCCGGCGGCGCCCGCTGGGAGACCTGGCGGCGGGGTCCCCCGTCCCGGCCGAGGCCGCGGAGGGCGGGCCCGATCCGATGGAGCCCGACTTCGCCGCCCTCGCCGCGCGGTTCGCCTCGGCCGACTGCGCGTACGGCCGGCTCGACCCCGGCGAGCGGCCCGCGCGCGACGTGGCGTCGCCCGATCTGGCCGACGCCCGCGTGCGCCCGCGGCTCTGGATCCAGAGGCTGAAATGACGCTGTACGACGTGGTGGACACCCCCGTGGGGCCGTGCGCCGTGGCGGTGCGCGATGGCCGGATTTGCGCCGTGCGGTTCGGACGGAGGCCGGGTCTCGACGCCCGCAGGGCGCGCCTGCGGGAGGCCCGCCGCCGGGTGCGGGACTTCTTCACTGGCCGCGCGGGGCGCGTGCCGCTGGACCTCGGGCCGCTCACTCCGTTCGAGCGCGCGGTCTGCAAGGTCGTGCGCCGCATCCCTCGCGGCCGCACGATGACGTACGGCGAGGTGGCGCGGAGGGCGGGGCGCCCCGGCGCCGCGCGGGCGGTGGGGCGGGCCATGGGACGGAACCGTCTCTGCCTGTTCATCCCCTGACACCGCGTGGTGGGGGCCGCCGGTCCCGGCGGCTTCAGCGGTCCGGGGGGCCTCGCGCTCAAGCGGCGCCTCCTGGAAATCGAGGAGAAGGGACGCCGGGTCCGTGCCCCCCGCCTTCCGCGATCCTGAGCCCTTTCCAGGTTATGTGACGTATATCCCTATGGATACCTGTGAAACGGTGAGGCCATGGCCCAAGGCGTCTCGGTCGCCCGGTACCACGTCCCCAACCTCGTCCGGGCCCTGGACATCCTCGAGGCGCTGGGCCGCCGCCCGGCCGGACTCACCAAGGCCGAGCTGATCGAGCGCCTGGACGTCTCCAGCAACAGCGTCTACCGCATCGCCGAGACCCTCATCGCCCGCGGCTACCTGGAGCGGGACGAGAAGACCAAGAGGTTCCGCCTCACCACCAGGATGCTGGAGGTCGGCTGTGCCGCCCGCGACGAGCGCAGCCTCGTCGCCGCCGGATGGGACGTCCTCAAGGAACTGCGGGACGAGACCCGCGAGTCCGTCTTCGTCGGCGCCCTCCAGGGATCGCTGGGGATCGTCCTTGACCAGGTCCCGGGGCTCCACAACGTCACGATCAACGTCGAGAAGGGAACCCGCTTCGACCTCCATGCCTGCGCGCCGGGGAAGTGCCTCCTGGCCTTCATGGACCTCCGGGAAGCGGGCGCGCTCCTGAAGCGGATGGCGCTCAAGGCCTACACGCCGCGGACGATCGCGAGCCGGGAAGGGCTGGCGCGCGAGATCGAGAGGATCCGGCGAAGGGGGTACGCCACGGACGACGCGGAGATCATGGAAGGCGTCCATTGCGTGGCCGTCCCCGTCTTCGACCGGACCCGCGCCATGGCCGGCACGATCTGGACCGTGTGCCCCGCCGAGCGCCTGCCCCGGGGCCAGTTCGCCGCCCGGAGCGAAGTCCTCAAGCGGCATGGAGCGAGGATCTCCTACAACCTCGGGTACCGTCCGGAGACGCCATGATGCGCAAGCCGTCCGGCGCCCTGGTCGGCCTGGTCCTGGCGCTCGCCGCCGGATCGGCCGGGGCCCAGGCGACCGCTCCGGTCGCCGCCGCCTCCTCGGTCCATTCCGCCGAATACCTCCCCGATCGTGCCTTCGACGGCGACCCGAAGACCCGGTGGGCCAGCCGCGGGACGGGCGAGGAATGGCTCCAGATCGACCTCGGCAGGAGCGTCCGCATCCCGTCCGTCGCCATCCTCTGGGAGGCCGCCTACGCCGCCGAGTACGAGGTCCAGGTTTCCGACGACGGCAGGTCCTGGCGTACGCTCGCCCGCGAATCGCAGGGGAAGGGCGGCCGGGCCGTCCACGACAAGCTCGCCGGCGCGGGCCGCTGGCTCCGCATCTTCTGCCGCAAGCCCGGCCCGCATGGTCTCTATTCCATCTGGGAAGTCGAACTGCCGGACCGGGAGAACGCGGGGCTCCTCCGGGCGGCCCTGGATCCCGCGGC
>CAYNDR010000166.1:6417-8808 GCA_964395295.1 uncultured Planctomycetales bacterium | reverse complement strand
CAGGAGGCCCGGGCGCGCCTCGAGGCGATGGCCTCCGCGCTCGACCGGTTCGGGGCGCGCGAGATCGTCTTCGCCGCCCGCGAGATGGGGCCGGACGGCCACTGGTACGCCAACTTCGCCTACTTCGCCCCCAGCGCCGCGCAGAAGTGCTACCGGAAGCGGGGGCGCCTCTCCAGGCTGGACGTCAAGACCGGGAAGGCCGCGCATCTCGTCGACGACCCCGAGGGGACCGTCCGCGATCCCGTCGTCCACTACGACGCCGACCGGGTCCTCTTCTCCTACCGGCCCGGCGCGGAGGAGCACTTCCACCTCTACGAGGTCCGCCTCGACGGCACCGGCCTGCGGAAGCTCACCGACGGCCCCTACGACGACATCGAGCCCACCTACCTCCCGGACGGCGGGATCCTCTTCGTCTCCTCCCGCTGCCGGCGCTGGGTGAACTGCTGGCTCACCCAGGTGGCCGTCCTCCACCGCTGCGACGCCGACGGAAAGAACATCCGCCCGCTCTCCGCCAACGTCGAGCACGACAACACGCCCTGGGTCCTCCCCGACGGCCGCGTCCTCTACCAGCGGTGGGAGTACGTGGACCGGTCGCAGGTCCACTACCACCACCTCTGGACCGCGAATCCCGACGGCACCGGCCAGATGATCTACTTCGGGAACATGCATCCCGGCGGCGTCTTCATCGACGCCAAGCCGATCCCGGGGACGGACCGCGTCCTGCTCATCAACTCCCCGGGCCACGGCCAGCGGGAGCACGCCGGCCACGTGGCCACGGTCACCCCGGCCATGGGCCCCGACTTCCAGCCGTCCCTGCGGAACCTGACGGCGGGGGCGGACTACCGCGACCCGTACCCGCTTGACGAGGACACGTTCCTCGTGGCGCGCCACCGCCAGCTCCTCCTGATGAACGGGCGCGGCGAGGAGCGGGCGATCTACGAGCTGACGGCCGACTTCGGCGGCGCGGAACTGCACGAGCCGCGGCCGGTCGTCCGGCGCGGGCGGGAGGCCGTGGTGCCGGCCCGGGTGAATCCCCGGAGGGCGACCGGGACGCTCGTCATGGCGGATGTCAACGCCGGGCGCAACATGGCGGGGGTCAAGCGGGGCGAGATCCGGAAGCTCCTCGTGATCGAGTCGCTCCCCAAGCCCGTCAACTACACCGGCGGGATGGATCCCCTGAGCTACGGCGGGACCTTCACGCTGGAGCGCGTCCTGGGCACCGTGCCGGTGGAGGAGGACGGTTCGGCCCACTTCGACCTGCCCGCGAACCGGGCCTTCTTCTTCGTGGCCCTCGACGAGAAGGAACTCTCGGTCAAGCGGATGCAGAGCTTCTGCTCCGTGGCGCCGGGCGAGGTGCAGAGCTGCGTGGGGTGCCACGAGTCCCGGACGAAGACGACGATGCCCCCGCAGGCGCTGATCGCCCTGCGGCGGCCCCCCAGCGTCATCGAGCCCGTCGCGGGCGTCCCGGACGTCCTCGACTTCCCGCGGGACGTCCAGCCCGTCCTCGACCGCCACTGCGCGCGGTGCCACGACTACGACCGCCCGGCGGGTTCGGCGCGGCCGGAGGAAGGCCCCAACGCGGGCGGCGTGGTCCTCACGGGCGACCGGGGGCCGATGTTCTCGCACAGCTACTTCAACCTCACCATCCGCCGGCAGTTCTCGGACGGGCGCGACGATCCGCGGAGCAACTACCCTCCGCGCGCCATCGGCGCCTCGGCCAGCCCGCTGATGAAGAAGCTCGACGGCGGCCACTACGGGGCGAAGCTGGCGCCCCGCGAGGCGGATGTCATGCGGTACTGGATCGAGACGGGGGCGGCCTACCCCGGGACGTACGCGGCGCTCGGGTCGGGCATGATCGGCGGATATGCCGCGAACAGCCAGGTGGAGGTCGACGCGCCGTGGCCGGAGGCCAGGGCGGCGGCGGAGGTCGTGCGGCGGCGATGCGCCGGCTGCCACCAGGGGCCCCGGGCCCTCCCGCTCAACCTGTCGGACGAGATCGGCATCTCGTTCTGGAAGATGGACATCCGGGACCCGCGCCTGCCGATGAGCCGCCACCGGGTCTTCAACCTGACGCGGCCGGAGAAGTCGCTGATGGTGCTCGCCCCGCTGGCGAAGGGGGCGGGCGGGCACGGGACCTGCGGGGGGAAGGGGGACGTCTTCGCCGACGCGAAGGATCCGGACTGCCGGAAGCTCGCGGCGCTCTGCGCCGCGGGCAAGCGGCGCCTGGAGGAGATCAAGCGCTTCGACATGCCGGGCTTCCGCCCGCCCGCGCCGTACCTGCGGGAGATGAAGCGGTACGGGGTCCTGAAGGAGGTCCCCGCGGAGGGCGGGAGCGTCGATCCCTACGCCCTCGACCGCTACGGGAACGCGCCGCGCCGCGCGCTGACCGCC
>CAYNDR010000166.1:0-6407 GCA_964395295.1 uncultured Planctomycetales bacterium | reverse complement strand
GGGCCAGCTTGGTGCGGATGAGACGGGTGTCGTCCGCGGGGGGCGAGCGCGTGGATACCTACGCCCTGGACCGCGCGTACTGGAAGCTCTTCGAGTACGTCCCTCCCGCGGCGGCCGGGGATTGACGCCGCCCCCCAGACCGGGCCGTGTTCTCAATGGCCCACGGAGATGATCTTCTCTGTGGCCTCTGTGCGTCCTGTGGTAAACACTCTGTCCTCTCCGTGCCCTCTTCTGCATTATGCAACATAATTTATTGGACATTTTATGGGTCCGCACATATACTTTATGCCCAACTTACCGAAAGGACGCCCCATGCCGATCCCCAAGGACCTCCTGGACATCATGGCGTGCGCCTTTTGCAAGAGCGAACTGCGGCTCGAGGGCGAGAAGCTCTACTGCACCCGGAAGGAGTGCGGGATCGTCTACGCGATCCGGGACGACATCCCCATCATGCTCATCGACGAGGCGGAGCGGCCCTGCCCGAAGTGCTCCGCCCAGCGCGACTGGAAGGACGACGTCCTCAAGTGCCCCAAGTGCGGGGCGACCCTCACGTACGAGAGGAAATAGGTGGACAAGCGCACCGGCCTGGCGATCGGCCTCTGCATCGTCTTCTTCTTCCTGTGGTACTGGCTGATCGAGCCGGCGCTGGGGCTCCGGCCCCCGCCCCGCAAGCCCGTCCCCAAGGCCCCCGCGGCCGCGCCGGCGGCGGCCCCTCCCGCGGCCGAGGCCAAGGCGGAGCCCAAGCCCCCTCCGGTCCTCCAGCCCGAGGTCAAGCCGCAGGCCTACCCGGACCTGCCCCCCGTCCCCTTCGAAGTCGGCCGCTTCAAGGGCGAGTTCTCTGTCCAGGGCGGCGGCCTGAAAAGCCTGGCCCTGCGCTCCCCGGACGGGAAGGGGGAGGTGCCGCTCCTGTCGCCCCTGGAGCCGGGGCGCCCGCACTTCGCCCTGCGCCACGTGAAGGGCCCCGTGGCCATCGAGGGCGTCCCCTGGAAGATCCATGAGGAGAAGCGGAACGAATCGATCGAGTTCCTCTACCTCCTCCCCAACGGCGTCCAGGTCACCAAGAAGTTCACCCTCGACCCGGCCAAGTACTCGCTGGGGCTGGTGATATACATGACCAACACGAACGCTCCGGCGGAGGGCCGCAAGGAGCCCCCCGAGCAGGAGATGGACCTGGAGCTCCTGGCGTTCAACGGCCTCGTGCCGGACGGCTCCTATCGCCACGAGCAGTACATGACGGGCGTGGTCTACAGGGGAAAGAGGACGGAATTCAAGGCCCTCGCGGACGTGGAGAAGGGCGAGACGAGGCGGCTCGAGGCCGAGCGGATCAAGGGCGACAAGGAGCGGGACGACGCGATCCGGGCGGCGGAGGAGTACGTGGGATTCACCGGGCCGGATCGGGACTGGATGGGCCTCAAGAACCGGTTCTTCGCGGCGGTCCTGGCGCCCACCTCGGATCCGACCAAGGGCCTCATGGACGGGTTCCTGTTCCGGTCGGCCTCGAAGGAGGCGCGGGAGAAGGGGGACAAGCTCAAGAACCTGAACGCCGTCGCGCGGGCCCGGAAGGTCCGCGTGGGCGGCGCGCCGGTGGCGATGGAGTTCACCGCCTACCTCGGCCCGATACAGGCCGCGGCGCTCCGGGAGGCCCCGGCCGGGGGGGACAAGCTCCTCGACTACGGGGCCGGCTGCGGCGCGGGCTGCGGGCCCGTCGCGACCATCTTCGCGCCGCTGGCCGCCATCGTCCAGCTCGTCGCGCCGATCATCCTCGGGATCCTCAATTTCTTCGGGCGCGACGTCTTCGGCAACTACGGGGTGGGCATCATCGTCACGACGATCCTCATCCGGGCCTGCCTCTTCCCGCTCTCCAAGAAGAGCCAGGAGGCGGCCTTCAAGATGCAGAAGCTGGGGCCCCAGATCGAGCTCCTGCGCCAGCGCTACGGGGACGACCGGCAGAAGTTCGGGATGGAGCAGTGGAAGCTCTTCAAGGAACACAAGATCCACCCCGCCTCGGGCTGCCTGCCCATGTTCCTCCAGCTCCCCATCTTCGTGGGCATGTACAGCGTCTTCGAGCTCTCGGTGGAGCTCCGCCGCGCCCCGTTCATGCTCTGGATCCGGGACCTCTCCCAGCCGGACGCCCTGGCGAGGTTCTCCGGCCCCGTCAATGTCCCGATCCTGCCGACCTTCGACTCCTTCAACGTGCTCCCCATCGTGATGACGATCACCTGGTTCCTCCAGTCCTGGTTCGCGCCGCGCTCCCCCGACCCCCAGATGCAGACCCAGCAGAAGATGATGATGGCCATGCCGGTCGTCTTCGGGATCATGTGCTACAACCTGGCCAGCGGCCTGAGCCTCTACTTCCTCGTGAACTCGCTCCTGGGCATGGCCGAACAGAAGATCATCAAGAAGTTCTTCCTGAAGCCCTCGGAGAGCCCTTCTCGTCCATGAAAGGAGACGGCATGGAACCGAAGAAGAAGGTGACGCAGGAGGACATCGCCCGGCTCTGCAAGATCGACCAGGGGTCGGTCTCGAGGATCCTCAACGAGGACACGCGCGACTCCTTCGCCGAGGACACCGTCCGGAAGGTCTTCAAGGCCGCGCGCGAGATCGGGTACCTCCACCCGTCCCTGCTGACCTCGAACCGGCGCGAGTCCAGCCGGCGCAAGGCCGGCGTGAAGGGACGCGTGGCCGTCGTCATCGGGACCAACACCGTCTACGACGAGGGGACGGTGGACATCGACGAGATCTCCCTCTCGGGCATGCTGCTGAGGAACTTCCACACCCGGAAGCGGGCGCTCCCCACGGACCGGTTCAAGTTCGACGTCGAGATCGACGACGGCCGGCTCAAGGGGCTCAAGTGCCGCTGCAAGGTGGTCCGCTTCTCCGAGAACGAGGACGAGTTCGCGCTGGCGGTGCGGTTCGACAGCCTCGACGAGAATGCCAAGGAGCGGCTCAAGGCCTTCGTCCATTAGCGAAGACACGATCGTCGCCCTGTCCTCGCCGCCGGGGCCGGGGCTCCGGGCCGTCGTGCGCCTCAGCGGCCCGCGCGCGGCCGCGATCGGCGCCGCCCGTCCCGGCGCCGTGGCCTTCCGCGGCCCCCGCACCTACACGCGCGAGGACGTGGTCGAGATCCACCTCCCCGGCTCGCCCCCCCTGGTCGATCTCCTGCTCCGGGACCTCGTGGAGGCGGGCGCCCGCCCGGCCCGCCCGGGCGAATTCACCTTGCGGGCCTTCCTCAACGGCCGGCTGGACCTCGCGCAGGCCGAAGCGGTGGAGCGGATCGTCTCGGCCGAGGACGCGGAGGAGCGCCGGGCCGCCCTCGGCCAGCTGGAGGGGGCCTTCTCCCGGCGCCTCGCGGGGATCGAGGGCGCGGTCCTGGACCTCGGCGCGGACGCCGAGGCGGCGATCGACTTCACGGACCAGGACATCGAGATCCTTTCCCCCGGGGAGGCCCGCCGCCGCGCCGAGGCGATCGGCGCGGACCTGCGCGCGCTGGTGGCGGAGACGGCCGCCGCCCGGGTGTCCGACGAGCGCCCCACGGCCGCCCTCCTGGGGCGCTCCAACGCCGGGAAGTCCGCGCTCTTCAACGCCCTCACCGGGAGCGACGCGCTGGTGACCGAGGTGGCCGGGACCACGCGCGACGTCCTGGCCGCCGAACTGGACGCGGGGGTGCGCGTCCGGCTCCTCGACACCGCGGGCCTTCAGGAGGCCTCGGGGGTGGACGCGGAGGCCGCGCGCCGGGCGCGAGAGGCGGCCCGCTCGGCGGACGTGGTCCTCTTCGTGGTGGACGCCACGGACTGGGAGGCCGCCCTGCCGCTGGAGCCGCGGGGGCGGCCGGCGATCCTCGTGGTCAACAAGTGCGACCTGGCGCCCGGCCGGGAGGTCGGCGGGAGGTTCCGCCTCCGCGAAGTCGTGTGCACGTCGGCCCGGACGGGGGAGGGGCTGGGGGAACTGAAGAAGGCCCTGGCGGGGATGCTCGGCGGGGGGGAAGCCGGCGGCGCCGGGGCCCGGTTCCGCGTGAACCTGAGGCAGAGGGCCCTTCTCCGGGAGGCGGAGGCCGCCCTGGACCGCGCGGCCGGGACGGCCCCCGGGCTGGGCATGGAATTCGTCGCCCTCGACCTCCGGGCCGCGCTCGACGCCCTGGGCGGCATCACGGGCCGCAGTGTGGGCGAGGACCTCCTGGCCCGGATCTTCTCCAGGTTCTGCCTGGGGAAGTAGGCGGGGAGGCACGACGACAAAATGGACGGTCCATTTTGTCGTGCTCACTTGTCCTTCAGGAAGTCGGGAAGGTAATCGTCCGGGGAGGCCGGGGCGGGCCCATCGGCCTTCCTGCGCCGCTCGACGTAGGAGCCGGACGTGAGGCGGTCCTCGCGCCCCGGCCCGGCGAGCACCTCGACCGCCGTGCGCCGGAGCAGGCCCTTCTGCTCGACGTTGATGCCGTGGCATCGTGTCTCGCAGAGGCCGCAGCCCACGCACCGGTCGGCGAGGACCACGGGCGCGGCGAAGCCGGAGCCCTCGGCCGGCCGGCCTTCGCCGTCCACCTCGACGTGGACGCGGCGGAACTCGATCGCGCGGTAGCCGGCGGCGCTGCACTCGTCGACGCACATGCGGCAGGCCTCGCGGGCGGCCCACGGCAGGCAGGTCCGCTCGTCGAGGACGGCCAGGCCCATGCGGGCGGCGGCCTTCTCCTCCAGCGGGAGCGCGCGGATCGCGCCGGTGGGGCAAACGTGCCCGCAGTTGTTGCACTTCGGGTCGCATCCGGACCATCTGGGTTTGGCGGCGGGAGTCCAGAGCCCGTCGAGTCCATGCTCGAAGGCCAGTGGATGGAGGACGTCGTTGGGACACGCGCGGAAGCACTCGCCGCACCGGATGCACAGCCTGAGGAACAGCTCCTCGGGGACACTGCCCGGGGGGCGGAGGGGCCACGGGCCGGCGGGACGGCCCCAGGCCTCCCGCACGGCGAGGGCGGCGGCGAGTCCGGCGGCGGTGCCGGACAGGAAGCCGCGGCGGGAGACGGGCCGTTCGCGCCCGGAGGTGTCGCTCGCGGGCTTCAGACCCCCCGTCTCCCAGCGGCCGGCGAACCGGATCGAGCGGGTGGGGCAGGCGCCGCCGCACGTCTGGCAGAAGGTGCACTCGGCGGCGCGGGTCGTGAAATCGGCCTTGATGGCGTCGAACGGGCATGCCTTTACGCAGAGGCCGCAATCGATGCAGGTCGATTCGACCTGCCGTTCGGCGGCGCGGAGCGCGTTGAAGGCGGAGAAGACGGCGCCGGTGGGGCAGACGTGGCGGCACCAGAACCGGGGCCGCCAGAGGCTCATCGCCAGGACAGCGAGAAAGAGGGCGATCGAGACGGCGTGGCCCGCGTTCATGGGGGGGACCAGGTACCATCCGCGGGCCAGGCCCGAGTGGATCGGGCCCAGGACGAAGATCAAGCCACGCGTGACGACGGGGATGGCCGCCACGAAGCCGCCGAGGAGGACCCCGAAGACGGAGGCCGCGAGGACGCCCGCCAGGAGGCAGTACTTGAGGTTGACCCACGGGCCGTCCCTGGCGACCCGGAAGCGCGTGATCCGCCTGCCGACGACCCAGTCGAAAAGGTCGATGATCGTGCCGAGCGGGCAGACACAGCCGCAGAAGCCGCGCGGGACGAGGAGCCCGGTGGCGAGCATCGCGGCGGCGAAGGCGAGGGACCATACCCACGTGCGGCCGGCGACGGCGGTCGTGACGGAGACGAGCGGGTCGAGGGCGAGGAAGATCTCGGCATCGATGAACTCGCGCCCCTCCCGGGACATCGCGTAATCCGGCGGGCCGTACGGCCAGGCGACCCAGCCGAGGAGGACGAGGAAGAGGAGGAGGCAGGCGGCCTGGGCGAGGCGGCTCCAGGGGGCGGCCAGCCAGCCGGGGCCGAGGCGCCCGAGGGCACGGCGGACAAGGCCGTGCTTGCCGGAGGCCAGGAAGGGTAGGAAGTGGTTGAGACGAAGCCTCATGGGGTCGAGGTCATTTCTTCTTCGGCATGCCCTGCGAGAGCGCCTTGGCGGTCGCGTTGATGATGGCCTCGGACGTGATGGTCGCGCCGCTGGTGGCCTCGACCCCCTTGACGCTCTGTTTGGCGATGATGCGGGCGGGGGTGTCGGTGAGCGAGGAGTAGAACTGCTTCTCCTTGTGCTGGGTGACCCGGATCGAGGCGATCCGGCCGGCGGCGGCCTGGACTTCGACCTCGACGGGGCCCTCGTAGCCCATGGAATCGGATCGGTACTGGCCGGGCGCGACCTTCTTCACGTCCAGGGCGTCGAAGAGCTTGACGGCCTCGATGCTCGCCTTGGCGCGGTCCTTGTTGCGGGGGTTGTCGCGGTCGTTGGAGGCCACGGCGAGGACCTTCTCGTAGTACCGGATCGCGTCGTCGAAGCGGCCGG
>CAYNDR010000165.1:11408-13768 GCA_964395295.1 uncultured Planctomycetales bacterium | reverse complement strand
GGGCGGCCCATCGGCCGGATCAAGGTGGGGGTGTACGCGCTGAGCGGCCTCTGCTCGGCGCTGGGGGGCCTGGTCCTGTCCTTCTACCTCTCCAGCGGCAACCACCTGGAGGGGGTGGGGATGGAGCTCGACGCGATCGCGGCGGTGGTGATCGGGGGGACGCTCCTGGCGGGCGGGGTTGGCTCGGTCTTCGGGACGGTGGTGGGGGTGCTCCTGATCGGGGTGATCCTCAACGTGGCGATCACGCGGGAGAACCTCAGCTCCGGTCTGACGCGGGTGCTGATCGGCGGCCTCCTGCTGGGGGCGGTCCTTCTGCAGAGGTTCCTGGGGAGGGGAACGCGGAAGGATTGAGCGGGCCGCGCCGCCGCGGCAGGGTATCATTGAGAGGTGGGGCTCCACGAATCCCGGGACAGGGGGTTTTTCCTCGGCTTCCGCTGCGCCCTCTACGTCAGCCTCCTTGCGCTGGCCGTCCCCTTCGTTCCTTCCCCCGGCGCCCAACGCTAAGAGGCGTTCGAATGGTTCGACGCCCTCGGGCATCCCCGGTGAATTCCCCTGCCCCTGGCCCGTTCCCTCTCCCCAACGCGTTCTCCGGCGGAAAACCCTCTAACCCGACTTATCCATGATCACTGGAAAAAGATCGAAAGAGGGTTCGGCGGTCGGGGAAATCCAGACTCCAACCCCCAAATCCCAACCGCGTCGCCCCTCCCGCTCCCCCCGGGGGAGCGCTTCCAAGACCCAGGAGGGGGATTCTGTTGGGTGTTTGGATGTTGGATTCTATTGGGAGTTGGGGGTTGGGATATTTCCATGAATAATCCAGGCTAAAGGCCTCGGCCGGTCGTGCGCCCGTCTGATCGGCCGCGCCGTGCCAATGCTGGATACCTGCGGCGCCGCACGATACATTCCCCGCATGAAACAACGACTCGTTCTGCGGATCGCCCTTATGTGTGTCCACGTTGCCGCAGGTGGCGCGCTCCGCTTGAGCGCAGCGGCTGAACCTCCGGTCCAGGACGGCAAGGAAGCCGGCCAGCACACCATCCGGATCAAGCCGACGGACGCCGACTCGTCTCCCGCAATCGCAAAGGCCTTGGAGGAACTGCGTGGACGCGGAGGCGGGAAACTGATCCTGGATCCCGGCCGTTACGTGTGCCGCGGCGGCAAGGCGCATCCCGACGGGCGGACGCACGAGCCGAGCATCCAGATCGGCAAGCTAAAGGACATCACGATCGACGGCCAAGGCGCAACGCTGGTCGGGAAGGACATCGCCGGTCTCTTTCGCATTGCCGACTCGGGGAACCTCACCGTCCGGAACCTGACCCTCGACTGGGATCCCCTGCCGCATACCTCCGGGGAAGTGGTCGCGGTTCATCCCGAAACCCATTCTTTCGACATTAAGCCGCGGATCCCCGCCGATCCGCCTGACGGCCGGATCGTGCAGGGCATCCTGGCTTACAACTCCAAGCGCCGCCGCTTGGCCGACAACGGCTGGGAGATCTACCAGACACAGGGCGAGCGGGATACCGATCCGACGCAGCGCACGCCCGACGGCAACCTGCGCGTCTTTCAGCGCCGGCAGAGCCGCTTGCCTGATGTGGGTTGGGAAGTCGTGGTCCGCCATCAGGTGTACGGCTACGACGCGTTGGTCTTCGCCAACTGCGCCAAGGTGCTGGTTGAGGACGTGGCGGTGCGCGCCGTTCCGGGCATGGCGGTGATCGGCTGGGGCAGCCGCGATCTGACCATCCGGCGGATCAAGGTCGTCCCGTCCGGCGACGGATGGATGTCCGCCACGGCCGACGCCATGCACTTCGGCGCCTGCCGTGGGACGATCACGGTTGAGGAGAGCGAATTCGCCGGGATGGGCGACGACGCGATCAATATCCACGGAATGTATGGCATGGCCACGGCGCGCGTGGACGAGCGCACGCTGGCTGTCGCCCGTGCACGGCTGCATCCTTATTACGACAGGAAGCGCGGCCTCTGGGATGCGCCGGCGCCCGGCGACCAGATCGAGTACGGCGGCGGCGGCGAACCATTGCTGGCGCAAGGGCAACTCGTCGTTGCCGAAGCGCAGCAGGACATGAAACAGGAACGGACCCTCGTGAAGTTCCGCGATGCCCTGCCGACGGGCGTCGGCGAAGGCACGGTGCTGTGGAACCTTTCGACCAGTCCCGCCGTGCGCATCCGGAACTGTCTTGTCCATGGCAACCGAGCCCGAGGGATGCTGCTGCAGACCCGCGA
The DNA here is from genome assembly GCA_964395295.1 of uncultured Planctomycetales bacterium. GTDB lineage: Bacteria > Planctomycetota > MHYJ01 > MHYJ01 > JACPRB01 > CAYNDR01. The sequence goes on along the minus strand of CAYNDR010000165.1, from coordinate 11,533 downwards.
CGTGGTGCTGGACGGCTGCACTTTTGAGGATGTCTCGGGCGCCGGCCTGCAGATCTGCACCGACGCGCAGGATTGGTGGGAGAGCCTCGGTTCGCGCGACGTGACCGTGAAGAACCGTGTCTTCC
>CAYNDR010000165.1:1302-11398 GCA_964395295.1 uncultured Planctomycetales bacterium | reverse complement strand
CGCCGCGCCGCCGCGCTGGACCTCTTTTCGGACCTGGCCAAGGGGCGGCAGTCCGCCGCCGGCGTGCATCAGCGGGTGAAGATCCTCGACTGCACGTTCGAGGAGAACGCGGGCGCCACGATGCACATCGGCTCCGCCGACGGCGTCGAGATCCGCGGGAACCGGATCGCGCACCGCTCCGTGCCTGTCGTCCTGATCGTGAACAGCCGGAATGTCACTGTGAGCGGGAACAGCGGCCTGCCGGAAAAGGGCGGGGTCGAGATCAAGGGCAGCTCGGACAGGGCAACGATCAAGGTGGAAGGGAACAGGTAGGAGGAGCGTGTCCGGCCAGTGTCAGGACAATTCCTCCTTGCATTTGCAGGATGATCCCCAACTCCAAAGCGGCAATAACCTGCCGACGTGTTCCCGGATTGGGCATCGCGCTCCCGGTCGGAGCCCGTCCTGCCCACGGTCGGATTGGCCTCCATCCCCTGCTCGATCCCCCAACGCGTTCCCCGGGGGACCGGTCGAATGGGGACGGAGTCCGGTCCGCCTTGCGCCGACGGCCTGCGCCTCGCGGCTCCGCTATCGGGTCGCGGGCTTCCTCGGACGCTCAAGGTCGACGGGATTGCTCCCATAGACGCGGACGTAGTCGACGTACATGTCCGCGATGCCGTTGTAGCGCGAGAGGTCGACCGGCCAGCCGCCGCCGGTGGCGAGGTTGACCAGGAAGTAGAACGGGGCCTTCTTGGACACGTCAAAGGACTTGTGGCGGGCGATCTCGAGGTCGTCGCAGTAGTAGACGGTGTCCGTCTCGGTGATCTTGGCGGCGTAGGTGTGCATCGCCTGGTACCAGTTCGACGGGACGCCGATGTTCTTCATCGACACCACCTGCGGCGAGTGATCCATGCCGGCGCTTCCCTTCCCGGCCCGGATCTGCCGAAGCGCCGCCTGCTCGGCCTCCTTGCCCGGCTTGCCCTGCCCCCAGGCGTGCGGGGTCACGCAGTACTTGTCGAAGGCGTTGGGAGATCCGGGCCCCTCGCCGCCGTAGGCTTCGATGATGTCGATCTCGTCGCAGGGAACGTCCTTCCCCTTCTGGACGGTCAGCAGCCAGAAGGCCGGCCAGGCGCCGGTCGCGTTCGGGCCCATCAGGCGGCACTCGAAATAGCACGGAGCCATGGCGGTGATGCCGGTGCCGTCGTACTTCAGGGACGAGATCAGGCCGGCGGAGCCCTTGCTCTCGTCGGCGCGGATGCGCAGGTAGGTGCCGACCTGAAAGAACGGGTTGCCCGGCTCGCTGAAGCCGGTGAAGCGCAGAGTGCTGAAGTCCTGGGAGCCGTCCGGCGGCTTGTGCTCGTAGTAGGTGCCCTTGGAATCCCGGCCCGAGATCGAGAGCGGCCCGTCGAAGTCGTCGGCGAACAGCAGGGTCATCCCGGCGGCGGCGGGCGGATCCTTGGGCAGGCCCTCCCGCCACGACACCCCGCCCTGGTTGAAGAGCTGCAGGCAGCAGGTGTCCTTCCTGGTTCCGCCGTCCGCGCTGAGGATCACGCAGAGCGGACCGTGCGGGAACTCGTCGGCCGGGAAGTCGATCGATCCCTTCCCCTGGGCGTCGAAGGCGATGGTGCCGACGGCGGCTTCCTGGCCGAAGCCGTCGCTTCCAGCAGGCCACCTTCGCGCTGCCCAGGCCCGGGGCGACGACCCTGATCGCCGTCCGGCCGCGGATCTCGGCGCCGTAGGCCGGGGCCAGGACGCTCACCCGGTCCGGCTCGGGCGGCAGCGCATCGAGCTTACCCGGCATGGTGAAGACCTCGGCGGCGCTGGCAAAGCCGCCGACGCCGGCGGTGACATGGAAGCGCACGCAGCGCGCCTCCACCGGGGCGAAACTGACGAACTGGCGACTGGCGCCGGCCGGCCAGCTGCCGCCGGCGACCACCCTGGTGAAGTTGGCGCCGTCCTGGCTGACCGAGAGATCGAAGGCGGTGACGGTGCCGTTGCCGCCGCCGGGCCGGGGCCGGTAGACGAAGCTGGCCATGGTCCTGGCCTTGCCGTAATCGATGGTGAGGGATTGCGGCAGGGGAGCCATGGGGTTCCAGGCGCTGTGCCAGAACGTCTTCGCGTTCCCATCGATGGCCCGCTCGGGTTCGTTTCCCTGGTCGGGCTGGAAGCTGGTGGCCCGGATCGTGGGCGCCGGGTCCTGATCGGAGGCGAAGGCCGTCCCGACAGCGGCCATCAGGGCCAGCGCGCACAGCGATGAGATGAAGCGTAGCCGGATGGCGATGGGCATAGGTGCTTCTCCCGGTGTTTTCCCGGACACTCCGTTTCCGATGTATATCAAAGCGCCCTCATACGAATAGCGGCGCCAGCCATGCCGTGTGACACGTCTTTCACAATCATCGCGGACAGGAACTTCCCCCATGATGAGGAACGGCAGGATCCGCCGCGCGCCTATCGGACCTCGGCCTCGTACCACAACGTCCGGCTCTCGGGCCCGATGACGATCACGGCCCTCCCCCGGGCATCCGCCTGGACGGGCAGCGGCCTTTGGCGCTGCCCCCGTTCGTCCAGCGCCCAGGCCGCGACTCCCTTCGCCGCCCCCGAAGGGGTGCCGTCTTCGAACCGGGTCCTCCGTCGGACCCGGTCGCCTCGAGAGCCCGGCGCCATGGAGTCCCGTCACGGATCAGGCACGCCCGCCGGTCCGATCACGCGGGACCGAGGAGCCGCACGAGGACCTGCGGGAAGCGGGGGCCCGCCGTCACGACCGGCAGGCCGTGCCGCATGGCGCCGCCGGCGTCCCTTTCCGGCCCCCCTCCCCCGCCGCCCTCGTTGTAATACTAGGGGAACGGGACCTCTTCCCCAGGGAGACGAACATGATCCTTCGCCTCGCGCTCGCCCTCCTGGCCGCCGCCGCGGCCGCCGCCCCCTGCCTCCCCGCCGCGGGAGCGGCGCCCGTCGAGGCGCTCGTGGGGACGGACGGCAAGATCCAGCTGTCCGCCGGACGGCGCGACCTCTTCGAGATCCACGCGGGGCTCTACGACCGCAACTGGGGCGGGGCCTCCGCCGTGGGCGACTCGAAGTCCGCCGCCCCCGGCCAGCCTTCCCGCCGCTTCAGCGTCAAGCCCCCCTCCGGCCCGGCCGTCCCCGGGACGGCCACCTTCGCCGAGGAGCCCAAGGGCGCCCTCAAGGCCGAGTACGTCTTCACCCCCGCCTCGGACGCGCCCCTCCAGTGCGTCCACGTCAACGCCGAGTTCGCCGTCCCCGCGCTCGCGGGCGGCAAGTGGACCGCGGACGGGGAGGCCGGCACCTTCCCCGCCGAGTTCAAGGACGTGGGCCTTTTCAGCAAACCCGTCCGGTCCCTCAAGCTGGAACTCCCCTCCGGCGAGGCGTTCGACTTCGCCTTCCCGGACCCCACGCCGGTGCTCCTCCAGGACAACCGCAAGTGGGGCCCCTCGTTCTCCGTCCGCATCCACCGCTCCCCCGCGGGCGGGCAGGCCTTCAAGGGGGGCGAGCCGGTCCGCATCGCCTTCACGCTGGGCGCGAAGGACGGCCTCGCCGTGGCCTTCGACGATCCCGTCACCCTGGCCGCCGGCGCGGAATGGATCCCCCTCAGCCTCGATCTCGACATCGAGCCCGGCTCGGCCCTCGACTTCTCCAGCCAGGGCTTCGCGGACGCCCCCGCCGGGAAGCACGGCTGGGTCCAGGCCTCGCCCTCCGGCCACTTCGTCTTCGAGAAGGACCCCCAGCGGCTCCCCCGGCGGTTCTACGGCGTGAACTTCTGCTTCTCGGCCCAGTACATCACCCGCGAGCAGTCAGACCGGCTCGCCGAGCGCCTGGTCCGCCTGGGCTACAACACCGTGCGCCTCCACCACTACGAGGGGGAGCTCTGCCAGGGCCAGAGGAACTCGTACGACCTCAATCCCGAGAAGCTCGACCAGTTCGACTACCTGATGGCCGCGTTCTTCAAGCGCGGCCTCTACGCCACGACGGACCTCTTCGTCTCCCGCCCCGTCCCCCGCGCCGAAATCGGCCAGGCCGGCGGCGGCAACGTGGGCATGGACGAGTTCAAGGACCTCGTCCCCGTCCACGAGAAGGCCTTCGAGAACTTCAAGGCGTTCTCGCGGAACCTGCTCTCCCACGTCAACCCCTACACCGGGCGCAGTTACGCCCAGGAGCCGGGGCTCGCGTGGATCGCGCTGATCAACGAGGGCAACCTCGGCAACTTCTTCGGCACGCTCCGGAACGTCCCCGAGTGGATCGCGGCGTGGAACCGCTGGCTCGCCGGCCGCTATCCCGACCGCGCCGCCCTCGCCCGGGCGTGGGGCGCGGAGCTGAAGGACTCCGAGGATCCCGCGAAGGGCACGGTCGCCATGGCGTCCGGCCTCGACGGCCGGGCCGTCCGGAACCGCGACGTCGTGGCGTTTGGCGCGACCACCGAGAAGGACTTCTTCCAGCGCGCGGCGGCGTTCCTCCGGAAGGACCTCGGCGTCAAGGCGCTCCTCACCAACATGAGCTGCTGGACGAACCACGCCACCGACCAGCTGGCGCGGGCGGCCTTCGACTACGTGGACGACCACTTCTACGTGGACCACCCGCACTTCCTGGAGCGGCCGTGGCGCCTGCCGAGCCGCTGCCCCAACACCAGCCCCGTGGCCTCCGGCGGCTGGGGCGGCCGGCACTGCTCCTTCACGCGCCTCCTCGGGAAGCCGTTCACGATCACGGAGTACAACTACTCGGCGCCGGGGCGGTTCCGCGGCGTGGGCGGCATCCTCACCGGGGCGCTGGGGGCGATCCAGGACTGGAGCGGCGTCTGGCGCTTCTGCTACAGCCACTCGCGCGACACGCTCTTCAAGCCCGGCGCGATGAACTACTTCGACATGGCCACCGACCCGCTGGGCCAGGCCGCCGAGCGCGCGAGCCTGTGCCTGTTCCTCCGGAGGGACCTCGAGGAAAAGCCCCAGCCCCACCTCGTCCTGGCCTACCGCGAGGAGAAGCTCGCCTCCATGGACCAGGCCATCCCCCGGCTGGCCCCTCCGTGGCACTGGACGGCGTGGGTCGCCGGCGTCTCCACCCTCGTGCGGAAGGGCACCCCCGCGGACGCGCCCTGGGCCGCCGCGCTCCTGGGATCGGGGAATCCGCTCCCCTCGCCCGAGGCCGCGGCGTCGTTCGCGCCGCTCGCGGCGCATGACGCCTACACCCTCAAGAACGAGGACCTGATGAAGGCCCTCCGGCCCGTCCTCGGCGAGAAGAACCTCACCGACCCCGGGAAGAACGTCTTCCAGAGCAAGGGCGGCGGGATCCTCATCGACGCGCCGAAGGACACGCTCGTCCTCGACACCCCGCGCACCGCGGGGGGCTACGCCCCCGTGGGGCAGAAGATCGCCACCGCGCACGGCTTCGAGGCCGCCGTCCAGGAAGCGGACGCGACCGTCTGGGCGAGCTCGCTCGACCGCAAGCCCATCACGGAGAGCCGCCGCCTGCTGGTGACGCACCTCACCGACTGCCAGAACACCGACATCCGCTACGCCGAGAAGGCGCGGCGGACGCTCCTGGCGTGGGGGCGGCTCCCGCACCTCGTGCGCGCCGGGAAGGCGGAGGTGCGCCTGAAGCTCCGGGACGCCTCGGGGCTCAAGGTCTACGCGCTCTCGACCTCGGGCCGGCGGCTCGGCGAGGTTGCCTCGCGGGTCGAGGGCGGCGCGCTCGTCTTCACGGCCGACGTGGCCGGCGCCGCGAAGGGCCAGACGGCGGTGCTCTGCTACGAGGTGGCGGGACCGTGAGGGATCGGGAACCCGGACTGCGCGAGTCTTCGCCTTGACTTCACCCGCGGGCTCCGCCAGGTTGATGAAAGAGGAGAAGGGAGTCTCGCCGGGAAATGCACGGGAGTCGGGGCAGGACAAGGAGCAGGGCATGGCGAACGCGGCACGGGCGGTTCTTGCCAAGGCCCTTCGTCTCGACCCCGTCGAGCGCGCCGAAATCATCGACCGTCTTTTCCGCAGATTCGAGGCGGTTCCGGACGCCCGCCGGGAAGCGGCATGGGCGAAGGAGGCGGAGTCCCGGATCGACGCGCATCAGGCCGGGGATATCCCCGCGGATCCTGCGGGGACCGTCCTCGCCCGCATCTCCAAGCGGAAGAGATGAAGATCGGTCTCCTAGACGACAAGGGGTCGATGACTCCCGCAACCGCATGGCGGCCCCGCGCCACACCCGCCGCATCCACTGCGGGCACGAAAAGCCCGTGGACACCCTCTTCGAGACGGTGTGACGGGGACTAATCGAGAACCTTGGAGGCGTCGAGCGCCGGCTTGACCCGCACGCCCAGGCCGAAGCACCTCTCGCAGGGGACCGCGAGGTTCACCAGCGGCCACGCCTTCCCCCCGCACGCGGGACAGGGCTCGGTGACATAGAGGTCGGAGACCTTCGGCCGCGCGGGCGACTTCCCGTCCCGCGGCCCCTTGCCGCCGCACGCGGCGCAGTCCGCCAGGCCGCTCTCCCCGCAGTCCTTGCACGGCCCCCGCAGGATCGCGGCCCCGTTGCAGCCCAGGCACAGGACCGTGGGGACGCCCGCCACCACGGGCGGGACGCGGCCCTTGCCGCCGCAGGCGGCGCAGGGGGTTTCCAACTGCTTCGTGCCCTTGCACGCGGCGCAGTTCCGGCAGTCCCGGCAGCCCTTGAAGCCTTCGCGCCACCCCTTCCCGCCGCAGATGATGCAGGCCACCGTGCCCGCCTGCCTGCACGTGGGGCATCCGACGCCGCGGATGACCAGCGCGCCCTTGCAGTTGGGACAGGGGATGAGGACGTTCGCCCGCTCGCCCTTCCCCGCCCAGCCCAGCCCCTTGCAGACGGGGCAGACGACGTCGGTCCGCTTCTTCCCCTGGCACGTCCAGCAGGGGAGCCGGCCCTCCTTGCACTGGGCGCACGTGGCGAGCATCTTGAAGCCGTCCGCGAGCGCCTTCACGTGGTCCGCGGCCGCCTTCGGAGCGCCGGATCCCGCCGCGGAGAGGAGCGCCCGGTGGCACGCCTCGAATCCCGCGTTCGCCGCGAGCGACTTCTGGACCTCGTGGAGCGCCGCGGCGTAGCGAGGGCCGAAGAGGGACGACGCCTTCGCGGTTTTTTCCGCCTCGAGAGGCACCGGGCCCGCGCCGGACAGGCCCCGCGCGACCGCGTTCAGCGCCAGGCAGTCGCGGCGGCCCCAGAGGCCCCCCTCCTTGACGAACCCGAGCTTCCCGGCGGAGTCGGCCGCCTTGTCGCCGAGCGCGCTCAGGTGCGCCAGGGCGAAATGCCTGAAGACCTCGGGCCCCGCCTCCGACCGGGCCGTCTTCTCCAGGGCCTGGACCGCCGCCTCCAGGGCCTCGCGGTGCCGCTTCTCGTCCGAGGGCGCGGCGGACCAGTGCCTGGCGAGGAAGGCGTCGACCTCCGCGGCGGCGGCGTCCCGGACGTCCTTCTCCACCGCGCCGGAGGAGACGGGGAGGCGCTGGCCCGCGAAGGTCACCAGGACCTGTCCCTCGACCGTCCCCGCGAAGGCGCCGGCCGGCGTCTTCAGCCGGTCGTAGACGAGGCGCCACCCGCGATCGCCCCTCTCCAGGAACTGCGCGGCCACGAAATGGACGGCGCTGCCGCCGGCCGCGGCGCGGAAGGACTCCAGGGCCGCGCGGCGGTCCTCCTCCTTCGCCCGGCGGACGGGATCGGCGAGCGTCCTGAAGGAGTCGTCCTGGAGGAAGAGCAGGAATCCGAGGAGGACGAACCGCATACGGAAGAAACTATACCATGGCGCGGAGGCCGGCGCTCCCCGCGAATTCCCTTTGGCCCGCCGCGCCCGACCCGCTATCATGTCCGCGCCTCGAACGAAAGGAATCCGAATGTCGAGCCGCAACGCGCGACCCGAGGCGATCCGCGCGATCGCCGCCATGCAGCCCGTCTCCGTGGGCCTGGACTACGCGAAGAAGCCCCTCACCGAGCTCTTCGGCGAGGACGTCTTCAACCTGGCCACCATGAAGAAGGTCCTCCCCCCCGGGGCCCTGGAGTCGATCCTCCGCACGGTCGAGCGCGGCGAGAAGCTCGACGCCACCCACGCGGACGCCGTGGCCGGCGCCATGCGGGAGTGGGCCATGGCCCGCGGCGCCACGCACTTCTGCCACTGGTTCCAGCCCATGACCGGCGCCACGGCCGAGAAGCACGACGCCTTCATCACCGTCACCCCCGAGGGGCGGGCCCTCGCCGACTTCTCCGGGAAGAACCTGATCCAGGGCGAGCCCGACGCCTCCAGCTTCCCCTCCGGCGGCATCCGCGCCACCTTCGAGGCCCGCGGCTACACCGCCTGGGACCCCACGAGCCCCGCCTTCCTCGCCTCCGGGACCAACGGGAAGACCCTCGTCATCCCCACCGCCTACTACGGCTGGGGCGGCCAGGCCCTCGACGAGAAGACCCCCCTCCTGCGGTCGATCGACGCCGTCAGCCGGCAGGCCGCCCGCCTCCTCAAGCTCCTGGGCCGGACCGACGGAACCCAGGTCCGCGTCACCGTGGGCCCCGAGCAGGAGTACTTCCTCATCGACCGCCAGTTCCACCTCATGCGCCCGGACCTCCTGGCCGCGGGCCGCACCCTCTTCGGCGCCCGGCCCCCCAAGGGGCAGGAGATGGAGGACCACTACCTGGGCTCCATCCGCCCCCGCGTCCTCGCCTTCATGCAGGACGCCGAGGCCGAGTGCTACCGGGTGGGCATCCCCATCAAGACCCGCCACAACGAGGTCGCCCCCGCCCAGTTCGAGGTGGCGCCCATCTTCGAGACGGCCAACGTGGCCGCCGACCACAACATGATGGTGATGGAGATCTTCCGGCAGGTGGCCAACCGCCACGGCCTGCAGATCCTCCTCCACGAGAAGCCCTTCGCCAGCGTCAACGGCTCCGGCAAGCACCTCAACTGGTCGCTGGCCACCGACAAGGGCGAGAACCTCCTCGACCCGGGCCACACCCCCGAGGAGAACGCCCAGTTCCTGCTCTTCCTCACCGCGGTCGTCCGCGCCGCCTGGCAGTGGGGCAAGCTCCTCCGGGTGGGGGTGGCCCACGCGGGCAACGACCACCGCCTGGGCGCCAGCGAGGCGCCCCCCGCGATCGTCAGCATCTACCTGGGCGAGAGGCTCACGGACGTCGTGGAGGGCCTCGTCAAGGGGGCCCGGAACAAGGGGCGCGCCGCCGGGACGCTGGACATCGGCGTCCAGGCCCTCCCGGCCCTCCCCCGCGACGCCTCCGACCGCAACCGGACCTCCCCGTTCGCCTTCACGGGGAACAAGTTCGAGTTCCGCATGGTGGGCTCCTCCCAGGCCGTGGCCCGCCCCGCCGCCTTCCTCAACGCGGCCGTGGCCGAGTCGCTCGACGCCATCGCCACGGGGATCGAGAAGAGGACCGCCGCCGGCGAGAGCCTCCATGACGCCGTCAACGCCGTGGTGCGCGAGACGCTGGCGGCAAGCAAGGGGGTGCTCTGGAACGGCGACAACTACAGCAAGGAGTGGCACGCCGAGGCCGAGCGGCGCGGCCTGCCCAACCTCCGCAACGCCGTGGACGCCGTCCAGGTGCTCAAGGACAAGGACGTCGTCCAGCTCCTCTCGAAGTACGGCGTCCTCAGCCAGGAGGAGGTCTCGAGCCGCTGTACCGTCATGCTGGAGAACTACGTCAAGACGATCAACATCGAGGCCCTGGTGTCCTCGAACATCGGCCGGCGGATGCTCCTGCCGGCGGCCTTCGAGTACCAGCGCCGGCTGGCCGAGACCGTGATGAGGACCCGGGAGGCCTCCAAGCGGGCCGGCGCCTCCGCGGCCGAGGAGGCCCTCAACGAGGTCTCGATCACCGCCTCGCGCCTCTCCGAGGCCGTCTCGGTGCTGGAGCGGGTCCACGCGGGGGCCGAGGAGCACCACGGAAACGCGGCCGCCCAGGCGAAGTTCTACCGCGACAAGGTGGTCCCCGCCATGAACGCCGTCCGCGAGGCGGCCGACGCCCTGGAGCTCGTCACGGACGACGACCTCTGGCCGCTCCCCAAGTACCGCGAGATCCTGTTCATTTACTAAGAGCGCCCGACAAAATGATCCTTTCCCACCACAAAGACACGAAGGACACCAAGCACCACAAAGTTGCA
>CAYNDR010000165.1:0-1292 GCA_964395295.1 uncultured Planctomycetales bacterium | reverse complement strand
CCCCCGGGGGCAGGGGGGGAAGCCCCCATCCAGGATTTCCTTGTGGGTCCTTTGTGGTCTTTGTGCCTTTGTGGTGAATATTGTTAAGGGAGGCCCGCCGTGAGCCGGACCCTCGCCGCCGCCGCGCTCCTCCTCCTCTCGGCCTGCTCGGGATCGGCCCCGCAGGCCGCGCCCATCCAACCGTGGAACGTCACCGAGGGGATGGACGCCCCCGAGAGCGCGTACCTCGATCCCGACTCGGGCTTCCTCTTCGTCTCCCAGGTCGGCGGGGAGGCCGCCGCCAAGGACGGCAACGGCCGGATCTCCAAGCTCACCCTCGACGGCAGGGTCCTCGACGCGAACTGGGTCACCGGACTCAACGGCCCCAAGGGGATGCGCAGCTTCAAGGGGACCCTCTGGGTCGCCGACATCGACCAGGTCGTCGGGATCGACATCGCCTCGGGCAAGGTCGCCCAGCGCTTCGCCGCCGAGGGGGCGAAGTTCCTCAACGACGTCGCCATCGGCCCGGACGGCGCCGTCTACGTCTCGGACACCTTCGCCAGCCGGATTTACAAGCTCAACGGCAAACTCACGGTTTTCGCGGAAGGAGAGGAGATGGAGTACCCCAACGGGCTCCTCCATGAAAACGGCACCCTCGTGGTGGCCGGCTGGGGGAAGCCCGAGGCGGACTTCTCGACCAAGGTCCCCGGGCGGCTCTACCGGCTCGACCTCTCGACGAAGAAGAAGACGCTGATCACCCCGCAACCCACCGGCAACCTCGACGGCCTGGAGAGCGACGGCCGCGGCGGCTACGTCGTGTCGGACTGGATGGCGGGGAAGGTGCTCCACGTCGCGGCGGACGGGAAGGTCCGCGTCCTCGCGCAGCACAAGCAGGGGACGGCGGACCTCGCGTACCTCCCGGCACGGAAGGCGCTGATCCTGCCGCACATGCTGGAGAACCGCGTCGCGGCCTACGACCTCTCGAAGCTGATGGAGTAGCGAGCCCGGGGCTCACCGTTCCGAAAGGACATCCGCCCAGGCATCCCACAGCTGGAACAGGTCTTCTCCCCGAGCGCTTTCCAGGGTAAGCATCCCACAGAAATCCCTGCCCCTCACGGGGCAATCATACTGGATCGAGATGCCCCCCAATCGTCCCTGGAAAAACATATCCTGCCGTTCCAGGGCTTGCTCGACGGGAACAGGTTCACCGGTCATTTCGCCCGCGACTCCCGACTTCCAAAAGTGCCTGACGCCCACCCGGCAGAAATAGTGGAGGAGCCGGGGACCTCCGACCTGAGAGCCCGAAATACACA
>CAYNDR010000164.1:0-13899 GCA_964395295.1 uncultured Planctomycetales bacterium | reverse complement strand
CGCACCTGTGCATGGAGGTCGTGGCCGACTCGCGGAGGCTTTCCTCGATCGACCACGTCGAGATCAATCCCGTCCTCGACAACCGCAATTCCACCGCGGAGCTGGGCTGCGAACTGGTCCTCTCCGCCCTCGGGAAGCGGATCTTCTGATCCGCGTCATTCCCTCGAGAGCCGGTCGAGGAGGTTGGACACGGCCGGGGCCAGCGAGGGGTCGAGCGTCCGGGCGTTGAGGAAGTCGCGCCGGGCCGACTGCTTCTGGCCGGACTGCATCGCGGCCCGGCCGCGGAGGAGGTAGGCCTCCCCCGAAGGCTCCAGGGCGACCGCCCTCTGGGCGTGCTTCAGCGCGTCGTCGGTCTTCCCCAGTTCGAGCGCCGCGCGCGCGGCCCCCAGCATGGCCTTCGTCCGGCTCGAATCCGCCTGCAGGGCCCGGAGGTAGGCCTGGTAGGCCGGTTCCCATTCGACCAGGGCCTCGCGGGCGCGCCCCAGCGCCATGTAGTTCTCGTGGTTGAGGGGTCCCTGGGCCTCCGCCGCGTCCAGGAGGGCCGCTCCTCTCAGGAAGCGGTCCCGGATCTCCGGGGAGAGGCGGCCTTCCTGCTTGAGACGGGTCTCCGCTTCGGAAAGCATCTGCAGGCCCTGGGCGCGGAGGTGCTCGAACACCGCCACCTTCCGGTTCCCGGAGTTGAGGCGGAGCGCCTCGATCTCCCCTTCCTTGCGGGCGATCGCGTTGCTGAGAGACAGGTTCTCGCTGGCGAGATGGCGCAGGGTCGAGGACGTGGAGAGGCCCTCGTGACAGCGCCCGGCGAAGAAGGCCAACAGGGTCGAGGTTGCCAGGGCGAGGACCCATCGCACGCGGCGGGGCCGCGGGGGGGGAGGCGCGGGGATTTCCATCAGCGCCGGGAGCTGGTCCGCGCGCAGGTATCCGAGGTCCATGAGGACCGAAAGGAGGGATCGTCCCCCCTCCGCGAAGGACCTCGCCTCGTTGAGCTGGTCCTCGGTGATCACGCGGCGGGTCACCGCGCGCCGCGCCAGGTCGGCCTCGTCCATGGTCCCGATTATACACGTTGACAGCTTTCGCCGACAGCCCTACACTCGGCCCCGTGGCCGACGACGTCCTCATCATCGACGACGATGACCGCTACGGCCGCTTCCGGCTGATCTCCTGGTGGCGTCAGGAGCGGCTCCAGGAGGCGAAGGTCCTGGTGGTGGGGGCGGGAGCGCTCGGGAACGAGGTCCTCAAGAATTTGGCGCTCCTCGGGGTCGGGCACGTCTTCGTCATCGACTACGACACGATCGAGTCGAGCAACCTCACGCGGTCGGTCCTCTATCGGGCGGCGGACGCCGGGCGGCCCAAGAGCGAGCGGGCCGCGGCGGCCGTGAAGGCGATCAACCCGGAGGTGAAGGTCGCCGCCCTCAACGGCAACGTGATCACGGACCTGGGGCTCGGGGTGTTCGCGGAGATGGACGTGGTGATCGGCTGTCTGGACAACCGCGAGGCGCGGCTCTGGATCAACCGGCAGTGCTGGAAGATCGGCCGGCCCTGGGTGGACGGGGCGATCCAGGAGATCAGCGGGGTGGCCAAGGTCTTCGTCCCGCCCGCGAGCGCCTGCTACGAGTGCGCCATGACGGAAAGGGACTACCAGCTGATCAACCTGAAGTACTCGTGCCCCCTGCTGAAGCGCGAGGACATCGCCGAGGGGAAGGTCCCCACGGCGCCCACGATCTCCTCGATCGTGGCGGGCCTGCAGACCCAGGAGGCGCTCAAGCTCCTGCACGGGCTCCCGGTGCAGGCGGGGGCCGCGATGGTCTTCAACGGGGAGTCGAACAACTTCTACATCACCCGGTACCAGCGGAAGGAGGACTGCCTGAGCCACGAGACCTACGGGGCCGCCACGGACGTCCCGCTGGGCGCGGCCGACACGGTGCAGGCCCTCCTGGACGCCGCGGGGGGGAAGGAGCTTCTCCTCGACCGCGACCTCCTGGCGGGCCTGTCGTGCCCCAAGTGCGGGGTGAAGAAGGAGGTCGTCCGCCCGCTGGCGCTCGTGACGCTCCGGGAGGGGCGCTGCCCGAAGTGCTCGGGGGTCATGCTGACGGACATCGTCCACGCCGTGCCGGCGGGCTCGGCGCTCGCGAAGCGGACGCTCCGGGAAGTGGGGGTGGCGCCTTTCGACATCGTGAAGGTGGCGACGGGGGCGGGCGGCGTCTACGCCCGCCTGGCGCGGGACCGCGCCGAGGCTCTGCGATGGTCCTGAAGCGTCGGCGTTTCCGCGACGCGATTTCCCTGACACTCTTTCCGGTTACGGATAGAATATTGATGCGTCTAACGTGGTGAAGAGACGGTTGGCGGAGGAGGCGAGCGATGGCCGAAGGTGAAGGAATCCAGGTCACGTTCCTCGACCAGACGGGGGCCAAGAGCGTCAAGGCGAGGATTTCCCCCACGGTCCCGGTGAAGAAGATCGTCCCCAACATCATCACGAAGATGCAGCTGCCCGTGACGGCCCCGGACGGGACCCCGATGAGCTACAGCCTCGACCACAAGGAGGGGGGCAAGCGGCTCCAGGAGAACCAGACCCTCCCGGAGGCGGGCGTGAAGGAAGGGGACCACCTGATCGTGTATCCCGAGATCGTGGCGGGATAGATGGGCAGCTTCTTCGACACCCCCAGGACCCGGCGCCTCAAGGCGGATTTCGAGGCGCTCAAACAGCTCAAGGAGCAGTCCACGATCGTGGACTTCCAGGCGTTCGGGGACCCGCCCGAGCGGTACCTCGTCACCTTCAAGGGCAAGGGACTGGTGCGCCGGGGCGAGCACGAGCCGGTGGAAATGGCCGGGGTGCACCGCGTGGAGATCCGCCTGGGCATCGACTATCCCCGCAGTAGGCCGGACCTCCAGTGGCTCACCAGCATCTACCACCCCAACATCTCCGCGGTGGGGGCCGTCTGCCTGGGGGGGTACTCCACCAACTGGGTGCCGAGCCTCCAGCTCTCGGAGCTCTGCGAGATGCTCTGGGACATGGTGCGCTACGCGAATTTCGACCCGAAGAGCGCCTACAATTACGCCGCGGGCCGCTGGAGCGAGACGCAGTCGCAGTTCGAATTGCCGGTGGACCCGCGGTCGATGCGGGACCGGCTGGTCAAGTGCGTGGGGGACAACGTCATCCAGTTCCGCGAGCCGGGGACGGCTTCGGCCCCCGCCGGCGCGCCGGCCGCCTCGACGGTCCGCGAGGCGCCGCCGATCGTCCTGCCCCCGCAGGAGGACGTCCTCGTCATCAACGACGAGACGCCGGAGCCTCCTCCCTTGCGCGCGGTCCCCCGGCCCCCGCCGCAGGCGGCGCCGAGGCGCCCGGCCGACGACGACGTCCTGATCATCGAGTGAGGGGGATGGCCGCGGACGAAGGCATCCAGGTCACGTCGGGCCTCGAGTACGCCCAGCCCGTCGAGAAGCTCATTCCCACGGCCGACCGGACCCGGAGCGTGGAGCCCAAGGGGGTGATCCAGCCGGACGACCTCCACATCTTCATGAACGAGGCGATCCTGAGGGAGATCGTGGACTGGTCCAAGAGCGACATCGACCATGAGCTGGGGGGGATCTTCGTCGGGGACCTGTTCTCCTACAAGGGCATGTCCTACGTCGAGATCGCCGGCTACATCCGCGCCCGGCACTACCAGAACACGGCCGCCAGCTTCCGCTTCACGCACGACACGTGGAGCGGAATTTCCAGGGAATGCGAGAGCCGCTTCAACGACAAGCTGCGCGTGGGCTGGCACCACACCCATCCCGGCTACGGGATCTTCCTGTCGAACATGGACCTGTTCATCCACCGCAACTTCTTCAACCTGCCGTGGATGATCGCCATGGTGGTGGACCCGCGGCAGGAGACGCTGGGATTCTTCCAGTGGAAGAGGGGGCAGATCGTGCCCTGCGGATTCTTCTTCGTCCGGTGACAGGGGATCCTCCACGCGGGTATAATGGAGGCAGGGGGGCATCGATGACGGCGCCAAAGCTGACCTGTTGCCTGTGCGGGAAGCCCATCAAGGACAAGGAGCCCCATTCCTCCTATCGTGTGGAAGGGGAGTGCAAGGGGTTCTCCTGCAGTTTCGACCTCCAGAAGGCGTTCCACAACGAATGCCTGATGAAGGAGGAGGGGGTCAACGAGATCGTGCGGGCCCAGGTGCTGGACTACCTGGAGGCGGTCCAGTTCAACCAGTCGATCATCGAGGACCTCAAGAACCAGAATCTCCAGCGGGCGAAGCGGATCGTCAAGCAGATCGAGTGGCGGTCCAAGTACGACGGGCCGAAGGAGTAGGCCGCTACAGTTCGATTTACAAATTGTAAGGCTGTTTTTACACCCCAACCCCAAGGCGTGGCCCCAAGGAAATCCGCCTCTAATTCGTTGGGGCCAGGGTGGTTGCGTCGCGAGTTGTGGGAGACGTTCATCCTTATGGCCTCGCGTTTGCTCTGATATATCCCGACGACGGTTACGGCAGTGTGCGGTTGAAGCGGGAAACTTGGCTGGCTGGCGAAACTGTTAAAGAACGGCTCGCCCCTTTCGTCAGTCAGCTTTAAAATCCGTCTCGGTCCCCTGGCGACAGGGGGCCGAGTTTTTTTAAAGCCGCTTTGCATCCCAGGGGTGGATTCCAGATTGGACGGGATTCGCGAAGGTCCTGGGGTCGTGACTCCTGCGGCACCCGGCCGGCCCACCGAGGACAGGCTCGGCCCGAGTGGTTGGACACGCTTGATTCCCCCAGGTTGCCCCCGAGCGGCGCGTCCCGGGGTGAAGACGGCTCGGCGGGATCGGGCCCCTTCGTTCAGTCTCAATTACTGGACAGCCGGAGGGGGGCGAGTAGAATGTCTCTTGTCTTGAATCGGGGAGAATCCGTCATGACGATCCGAATCGCTGTGCTGGGGGCGGTCCTGGCGCTCGGGGCCTGCGGAGGGGGCGAGGTCCGGCAGTCCGTCGCCGTCGACAAGGTGTTCGTGGAGGACGAGCGGGCCCCCGAGAAGTCCTCCGGCTTCTGCGCCAAGTGCAAGATCCAGGTCTACGATGGGCACCGGTGCGGGCTGACGGCCCCCTGCGTGCTCTGCCGGAGGGAGCAGGGCGCCCGGCACCTGCACGAGATCGTCTGGACCTGCCCGGTCGACGGCGTGGTGAGCGCCCAGCAGCACATCTGCAACGACGCGCGGATCTGCGAACTGTGCCGGAAGGACAAGCGTTCGCTCCTCGGGACCCGGGGCTGTCAGCGCTGCTACCGCCAGGCGCCTCCGGCCGCGGTCCACGGCATCACGACGTACTGCGGGACGTGCAACCAGGAGGTGGGGGCCAACCACATCCACGGCAAGACCTCCTACTGCCTCAAGTGCCTCCGCGAGGGGGGGAAGGGGCACAAGTGCGAGGGCTCCCGGCTCTGCATGGAGTGCGAGGTGGAGCACGCGCCCGACCACGCCCACGGGAGCACGAAGTACTGCGGGCAGTGCCACCGGGACTGCGGCCTGGAGCACCAGCACGGCCTCACCGAGTGGTGCTGGAAGTGCGACGCCGAGATGGAGTGGCCGCACCAGTTCCACTAAGCGTCCGTCTCCCGGCCCGCCCGGACGTCAAGGCGGTCTTCCACGCCCCTGGATCCGGGGGTACTCCGGGGAAATACCGGCCTCGATGCCTCCGGGGAGCGGCATCTTCCCTGGACGCGGCCGCCCTGCCGTTCGCCCGCCCTGAGACGCCATGCCTCCCCGTGGGGCTTTCCGGCGAAGGCGGGCGAGGGGATTCCCGTCTTCCTCAGGACGAGAACAGGTTCTTGGTGGAGAAGTTGGCGTCGGTGGTCAGGTTGACCCCCAGGCGGCGGAGGCCGGCGTCGTCGCCGGGCGTGGGGATGTGGGTCATATGGATCTCGCACCGGGCCAGCTCCTTGAGGTGCTCCATGGCCAGCTGGATCGCGGGATTGCTCATCCGGCTCACGCTCAGGGCGATGAGGGTCTCCTCCAGGTCGAGGCTCACGGAGCGGCCGTTGAGGATGTCCTTCTTGAGGTAGCCGATGGAGTTGATCGTGTCCGGCGGGATGAGGCAGAGGCGCTTGGGGAGCCCGGCGAGCTGCTTGATGGCGTTGAGGACGAGGCTCGAGGCGGCGTGCATGAGGGAGGAGTTTTTGCCGGTGATGATCGCGCCGTCGGGGAGCTGGAGGGCGGCGCCGCAGAAGATGCCGTCGTTCCCCTTGCCCCGCTCTTCGGCCTCGCGGGCGGCGCGGCGCGCGGGTTCGACGACGGTGCGGTCCTCGGGCTTCACGCCCACCTCCTCCATGAGCATCTGGGCGCGCCTTACGCTCTCGTCGTCGGCCAGCCCGATGGCGAACTCGCAGCGGTTGCGGAAGTAGCGGCGGATGATCTCCTGGCGGGCGGCGTCCTGGACGGCGGCGTCGTCCACGATCCCGAAGCCGGCGCGGTTCACGCCCATGTCCGTGGGCGACTTGTACGGGGACTCGCCCATGATCCGCTGGAGGATGCGGGCCATGAGGGGGAAGGCCTCCACGTCGCGGTTGTAGTTGATGGCCGGCGTCCCGTAGGCCTCGAGGTGGAAGGAGTCGATCATGTTGACGTCCTTGAGGTCCAGGGTGGCGGCCTCGTAGGCGACGTTGACGGGGTGCTTGAGGGGGAGGTTCCAGATGGGGAACGTCTCGAACTTGGCGTACCCGGCGGGCGCCCCGCGCTTGTGCTCGTGGTAGAGCTGGCCCAGGCAGGTGGCGAGCTTGCCGCTGCCCGGCCCGGGGCCGGTGACGACCACGAGGGGGCGGGTCGTCTCGATGTAGGGGTTGGCCCCGTAACCGCCGTCGCTGACGATCTGGTCGACGTCCGTGGGGTATCCCTTCGTGCAGCGGTGGGTGTAGACGCGGACGCCGCGGCGCTCGAGCTTGTTCTTGAAGAGGACCGCGGCGGGCTGTTCCTGGTAGCGGGTGATGACGACGGCGGAGACGTCGAGTTCGCGCGCCCGCAGGTCGTCGATCAGCTTGAGGGCGTCGGAGTCGTAGGTGATGCCGAAGTCGGCGCGGATCTTCTTGCGCTCGATGTCCCCCGCGTAGATGCAGAGGATGATGTCGGCCATGGCCTTGAGCTGGTTGAGGAGGCGCATCTTGACGTTGGGGTCGAAGCCGGGAAGGACGCGGGAGGCGTGGTAATCGAAGAGCAGTTTGCCTCCGAACTCGAGGTAGAGCTTGTTGTGGAAGCGGGCGGTGCGCTCCAGGATGGCCGCGGACTGTTCCCGGAGATACTTGTCGTTGTCGAAGCCGGTCTTGTTCGGCATGGGACCCCCTCTTGGATCGGCCGCCCAAAAAGGGCTACACTAGCATCCTTTGCGGCGACCGCAAGCGATTTGCGGGGGGCGGCGGGCGTCTCACCTTCGCGGGAAGCACGACAAAATGGACGGTGCGTTTTGTCGTTTTCCCGAGCGGTGGGGGCGTTACTTCTTGCCGGCCGTGGCGTACGTGTAGTCCTTGATCTTCTGCTCCAGGTCGGGAGGGTTCTGGGCCGCCATCATCATCGTCTGGTAGGTGATCTTCTTCTGGATGAAGAGGTTGTAGAGGAAGTCGTCGAGCAGGATCATGCCCTGCTGGGCGCCGGTCTGGATGGCGCTGGTGATCTTGTGGGTCTGGTTCTCGCGGATCAGGTGCTCCACGGCGGAGGTCATGATCAGGATCTCGAAGGCGGCGATGACGCCGGGGTGGTCGGCCCGGGGGAGGAGCGCCTGGGAGACCACCGCCAGGAGGGCGGTGGAGAGCTGGGCGCGGACCTGCTCCTGCTGGTCCACGGGGAAGGCGTCCACGATGCGGTTGATGGTGCGCGCGGCGCCCGTGGTGTGGAGGGTCCCGAAGACCAGGTGGCCGGTCTCGGCCGCGGTGATGGCCGCCTGGATGGTCTCCAGGTCCCGCATCTCGCCCACGAGCATGACGTCCGGGTCCATGCGGAGGCCGCGCCGGATGGCCTCCGCGAATCCCCCGACGTCCACGCCCAGTTCGCGCTGGGTGACGATCGACTTCTTGTGTTCGTGGTAGTACTCGATGGGGTCCTCGACCGTGATGATGTGGCAGTCCTCTTCCATGTTGATGAAGTCGACCATGGTGGCCTGCGTCGTGGTCTTGCCGGAGCCGGTGGGGCCGGTGACGAGGATGAGGCCGCGGGGCCGGAAGAGCAGGTTCTTGACGGAGGGCGGGAGCCCGATGTCGTCGAAGCTCAGGAGCTTGGTGGGGATCAGCCGCAGGGCGATGCCCACCTGGCCCTTCTGCATGTAGACGGCCACGCGGAAGCGGGCCTTCTTCTCGTAGGCGAAGCCGAAGTCGCCGCCGCCCTTCTCCTTGAGCTCCTGCTGGATGCGTTCCGGGGTGATGGCCTTCATGAAGGAGACCGCGTCGTCGGCCGTCAGCGGGGGCAGGTTGAGGGGGCGGAGGTTCCCGTGGAGGCGCACGGTGGGGGGGAGGCCCACCGTGAGGTGGAGGTCGCTGGCGCTCTTGTCCACGACGAGCTGGAGCAGCTTGTTGAGTTCCACCACCATAGCGAATCCCTCCGGTCCAAAATGGAACGAGCGCCGGCCTAGTAGCTGATGTCCTCGCGGTGCGTGAGGGTGATCACCTCTTCCAGGGTCGTGATCCCGTCGAAGACCTTGCGGACCCCGTCCTCGAGGAGGGTGACCATCCCGGAGAGCCGCGACTGTTCCCGCATCTTGTTGAGCGGCTCCTTGCGGAAGACCATCTCCCGCAGCACCGAATTCATCTCCATCAGTTCGAAGATGCCCTTCCGGCCCCGGTAGCCGGTGTTGCGGCACTGGTCGCATCCCACCCCGCGGTAGATCTTCCGCCCGCGGAGGTCCTCGGGCTTGATCCCGAGGGCCGCCATCAGGGCCGTGTCGGGGCTGGTATCGGGCTCCTTGCAGGAGGGGCACAGGATGCGCACCAGGCGCTGGCTCATCGACGCCTGGATGGAGGAGGCCACGAGGAAGGGCTTGACGCCCATGTCGATCAGGCGCGTGAGGGCGCCGGCCGCGTCGTTGGTGTGGAGGGTCGAGAAGACCAGGTGGCCGGTGAGGGCGGCCTGGATGGCGATCTCGGCCGTCTCCGTGTCGCGGATCTCGCCCACCAGGATGATGTTGGGCGCCTGGCGCAGCATGGCGCGCAGGATGCGCTGGAAGGTCATGCCGATGTGGGCCTTGACCTGGGCCTGGTTGATGCCCGAGAGGTTGTACTCGACCGGGTTCTCGGCCGTGATGATCTTGACGTCGGGCCGGTTGAGCTCCTTGAGCGCGGCGTAGAGCGTGGTGGTCTTCCCGGAGCCCGTGGGGCCGGTGACGAGGATGATGCCGTTGGGCCGCTTGATGAGGCTCTTGAACCGCTTGTAGTCGCTGGAGTGGAACCCCAGCTCCTCGAGGCCCACCAGGCCCGCCTCCTTGTCCAGGAGCCGCATGACGATCGACTCGCCGTGGGTGGCGGGCAGGGCGGAGACGCGGATGTCCAGCTCCCGGCCGTTCACGTTGATCTTGATGCGGCCGTCCTGGGGCTTGCGCTTCTCGGCGATGTCCATCTCCGCCATGATCTTGATGCGCGAGAGGACCGCGCCCTGGAGGCGCTTGGGTGGCGCGTTGACCTCCTGGAGGATGCCGTCGACGCGGTACCGGATGCGGAGGCGGTTCTCCATGGGCTCCACGTGGATGTCGCTGGCGCGCTGCTTGACGGCCTCGGCGATCATGAGCTGGACGAACTTGATGACGGGGGCGTCGTCGTCCTTGGCCTCCGGCTCCCCGTCCATGTCCTGCCCGCGGATCTTGATCTCCGACTGGGTCACCGTGGCCTGCTCGATGGCGTCCGTGATCTGGCTGCGCTCCTTGCTCCCGTAGTAGGACTCGATCGAGTGGAGGATGTCCTCCTTGGGGGCCAGGACGCACTCCACCTCGCTGTTGAGGATGAACTTCAGGTTGTCGAGCGTGAAGAGGTCCAGGGGGTCGGAGATCGCGATCGTGAGGTTCCGGCCGTTGGCCTTGACCGGGAAGACGGAGTGCTCCTCGCAGACGCTCCGGGGCACCGTCTTGGTGATCTCGGGGTTGAGCTTCAGGGCCTTGAGCTCGACGTAGGGGAGGTCGTGCTGGCGGGCCAGGGCCTCGGTGACCTGGGCCGGCTTGCACACGCCCATCTCGACCAGGATCTCGCCGAGCTTCCGGCCCGACTCCTGCATCTGCTTCTTGAGGGCGGCCTTGACCTGGGCCTGCGTGGCGACCTTCATCTCCTCGAGGATCTTGCCCAGGAGTTTCCTCTGCTGAGACGCCATCGTGATGGAATTATGCCCCGCGGCGTGCGGGGCGTCAACCCAAAAACCCCGCCGCGGCCGGTCGTTGACAGTGGAGGGGGGCGTGACTACAATCTGGCGCCAATGTCACCGGCTCTGCTGATGCTCCTGGGCGGACTGGCCGCGCCGGCGGTCCAGGCCCCCGCGGACCTCAAGGAGGCGCTCCGGGATCCGGCGCGGGTCTTCCCGGCGTTCCAGGCCCTCATGGGGGAGGGGCTCTACGCGAAGGCCTACAACGCCTGCCTCTCCCCCGGCACCCACCGCCGGGTGAGCGCCGAGGAGTTCCAGATCGCCTTCAGCGCGTTCGGGGCCGCGCGGCGGCTGGTGGCGTCCTTCCGCGTCCACGGGGTCGACGCCGCCGCGGGCACCCTCCGGGTCTGCAGTCCGGAGTTCGGGGCCGGGCGCGAACTGCGCCTCGAGAGGCTCCGGACCATCTGGCTCCTGGACCTCTCCCCCGGCGACATCGAGTACTTCAGGGGCCGGACCCTGTCCTGGTTCCGGTTCCAGGCCAAGCGTGCCGACGGCTGGCATTTCGCCTATCCGCCGGACTGGTCCTTTGCGCCGATGGCGCGGAATTGCGGCTGCGGAAAATGAACAAGGCCATTTATTTCTTCGGGCAGGGCGGCGCCGAGGGGCGCGGCGACATGAAGGACGTGCTGGGGGGGAAGGGCGCCGGGCTGGCCGAGATGAGCCGGGCGGGCGTCCCCGTCCCGCCGGGGTTCACCATCGCCACCACGGTCTGCACCGGCTTCTACAAGGGCGGCAAGAAGATCCCCAAGGGGCTCGACGCCGAGATGAGGAAGTACCTGGCGAGGCTCGAGAAGGCCGCCGGCCGGAAGCTCGGCGACCCGCAGGACCCGCTCCTGGTCTCCGTGCGGTCGGGCTCCAAGTTCTCGATGCCGGGCATGATGGACACGGTCCTGAACCTGGGCCTCAACGACCGGACGGTGGAGGGCCTGGCCGCCCGGACGAAGAACCCGCGCTTCGCCTACGACTGCTACCGCCGCTTCATCACGATGTTCGCGAGCGTCGTGCTGGGCATCGGCAAGGGCGAGTTCGAGCACATCCTGGACGGGCGGAAGAAGGAGCGCGGCGCCGCCACGGACGTGGACCTCTCCGCGGAGGACCTCAAGGACCTCTGCCGGCTCTTCAAGGGGAAGTTCCGCGAGAAGGCGGGCCGCGAGTTCCCCCAGGACACCTGGGAACAGCTGTGCATGGCGCGCGACGCCGTCTTCAAGTCCTGGGAGAATCCCCGGGCGATCACCTACCGGCGGATGAACAAGATCCCGGACGACCTGGGGACCGCCGTCAACGTCCAGACGATGGTCTTCGGCAACACCGGGCCCCGCTCCGGCACCGGCGTGGGCTTCACCCGCGACCCGGGCACCGGCGAGGACCGGTTCTACGGCGAGTTCCTCCTGAACGCCCAGGGCGAGGACGTGGTGGCGGGCATCCGGACGCCCCAGCCGATCTCGGGGCTCAAGGACACCCTGCCGGAGGTCTTCACCCAGCTCCACGCGATCACCAAGCGCCTCGAGAAGCACTACCGCGACATCCAGGACTTCGAGTTCACCGTCCAGGAAGGCAAGCTCTTCATGCTCCAGACGCGCAACGGCAAGCGGACGGGCCACGCGGCCGTGCGCATCGCGGTGGACATGGTGAAGGAGAAGCTGATCACCAAGAAGGAGGCGCTCCTGCGCGTGGAGCCGCTCCAGCTCAACCAGCTCCTCCACCCCATCTTCGACCCGGTGAAGCGCCGGGGATTCGGCGTGCTGGCCAAGGGCCTGAACGCCTCCCCCGGGGCGGCGGCGGGCCGCGCCGTCTTCGACGCGGACCGGGCGGTGGACCTCGCCTCCAGGGGGGAGCGCGTCCTGCTGGTGCGCGCGGAGACCTGCCCGGACGACATCGCCGGGATGGCCGCCGCCCAGGGCGTGCTGACCGCCACCGGCGGCATGACCAGCCACGCCGCGGTCGTGGGCCGGCAGATGGGGAAGCCCTCCATCGTGGGCTTCTCGGCCATCAAGGTGGACGAGCACGGCCGCAGCTTCGCGGCCGGCGGGACCACCGTCAAGGAGGGCGACTACGTCTCGATCGACGGCACCACCGGCGAGGTCCTGAACGGCGACGTCCCCACGCGCGACTCCGACATCCTGCAGATCCTCGCGGGGAAGATGAAGCCCGGGGAGTCCGAGACCTTCCGGTACTTCGACACCTTCATGAAGTGGGCCGACGAGGCCCGGACCCTGCGCGTCCGCGCCAACGCGGACATCCCGCGCGACGCCAAGGCGGCCTCGATGCTGGGGGCCGAGGGGATCGGCCTGTGCCGCACCGAGCACATGTTCTTCGCGGAGGACCGCCTCCCCGTGGTGGTCCGGATGATCATGGCCACGAGCGAGGAGGAGCGCAAGGCCGCCCTCCGCGAGCTCCTGCCCTTCCAGAGGTCCGACTTCAAGGGGCTCTTCGAGACCCTGCGCGGCAAGCCCGTGACGATCCGCACGCTCGACCCGCCGCTCCACGAGTTCCTCCCCAAGCGGGAACAGCTCATGGTGGACGTGGCCCTCGGCAGGAACGCGGAGGAGAACCAGAAGCTCCTCAAGCGGGTGAACGAGCTCCACGAGTTCAACCCGATGATGGGCCTCCGGGGCTGCCGGCTGGGGATCGTCTTCCCCGAGATCACGGCCATGCAGGCGGAGGCGATCTTCGAGGCCGCGCTCGACGTGGGCGACGTGGTGCCGGAGATCATGATCCCGCTCGTGGGCCACATCAACGAGCTCCGGAACCAGAAGGAGATCGTGGTCCGGGTCGCGGAGGAGGTCTTCGCCCGGCGCGGGAAGAGGCTGCCCTACAAGGTGGGGACCATGATCGAGGTGCCCCGCGCCGCCGTCGTGGCGGACGAGATCGCCCGGGAGGCGGAGTTCTTCTCCTTCGGGACGAACGACCTCACGCAGATGACGTTCGGCTTCTCGCGCGACGACGCGGGCAAGTTCCTCAGCTACTACGTGGACAAGAAGATCCTGCCGGGCGACCCCTTCGTGTCGATCGACCCCCAGGGCGTGGGCGGGCTCATCCGCTGGGCCGTGGAGAGGGGGCGGGGCGCGCGGAAGGACCTCAAGGTGGGCATCTGCGGCGAGCACGGCGGGGACCCGGACTCGGTCCGGTTCTGCCACGGGGCGGGGCTCAACTACGTGTCCTGCTCCCCCTACCGCCTGCCGATCGCCCGGCTCGCGGCCGCCCAGGCGGCCCTCCTTTCGCGGAAGGGCGGAGGAGGGAAGAAGAGCGGGGACTAGCGGGCGCAGGAAATGCTGGGCCTTTCCTCCGCCTCGCGATAGGATGGGAGAACGATGGCCGACACGGGAGTCCTGAGGGCGCGGGGTCTCACGGTCTTCAAGTACTTCCGGAAGTGGGCCCGCAACGTGGTCCACATCGCGGCGAGGGTGGAGATCGTGACCCTCGACGGGAAAGTCTTCACCACGGGCTCCGCCATCATCCGCGACGTGAGCCTCCGCGGGGCGCGGCTCGGCCGGATGGTCCTCCGGAAGCAGTGCCTGCCCGCGCGCGCGTTCCGGATCAAGCTTTTCTTCCGGTCCGAGA
>CAYNDR010000163.1:13102-13908 GCA_964395295.1 uncultured Planctomycetales bacterium | reverse complement strand
CCCTTATTCACGCATTCCTTCCACTATATAACAGGCGCGCCCCCCAAGCGTCGCAGGATCGGCCGCGCGACAAAACGCACGGTGCGTTTTGTCGTTCCCGCGGGCGTAGTAATCTTGGGAGGAAATGCCCGGTGAAAGCCATCCTTGCCGCATCCTTCGCACTCTGCCTGGGATCGCTCCCCGCCTGGGCCCAGACCACGACCAAACAGGAAGGCGACCTCTGGGTCGTCGAGAACCCGCGCCTCAAGGTCGCCGTCAACCCCGCGGCGGGCACCCTCGCCGTCCGCGACAAGGCCGCCGCCTTCGACTGGCGCCCGCCCGAGGCCAAGCCCCCCTCCCAGCCCCGCTTCCGCCGCGTCCGGGCCGTCCCCCGGGGCCTCGCCTTCGAGGCCGACTTCGGCACCACCAAGGGGAAACCCAACACCCTCGCCGTCACCCTCACGGTCCCCGACGACGCGGCCGACCTGGCGGTCGAAGCGGACATGGCCGACCGCGCCGCGGAGATCACCCCATTCAACTTCCTCGATCCCCTCGTGCTGGACGCGCCCCGCGGCGTCCTCGCGGTCGCGGACTACTCCAACGGCCACCTCTACCCGCTCGACCTCAAGCCCTTCCCCAAGACATGGCTCGGCGGCGACCGGCTGGACATGCCCTGGGTGGGCGTCTGCGACCTCGACAAGGGCGCGGGCTACGCGCTCATCCTCGAGACGAGCGACGACGCCACCGTCAAGAGCGAACCCGTCCCCTTCGGGGGCCGCAGTCTCGCCGCGCCGCGCGTGGTCTGGAATCCCTGCAAGGGGAAGTTC
>CAYNDR010000163.1:0-13092 GCA_964395295.1 uncultured Planctomycetales bacterium | reverse complement strand
TACCCGCGCCGCCTCCTCTACCGCTTCTGCCGCGACGGCGGCCACGTGGCCCTGGCCAAGGCCTACCGCGCCTACGCCAAGGAGAAGGGCCTGATCGTCCCCTTCTCCGAGAAGCTCAAGAAAAACCCCAACCTCCAGCGCCTCTTCGGCGCGCCCGATGTCTGGGGCGACTCCACCCTCCGCTTCGCCCGCGAGGCCAGGGCCGCGGGCGTCGAGAAGATGCTCATCCACGGCCGCGCCTCCCCCGAGGACATGAAGGCCATCAACGAGCTGGGCTACCTCACGAGCGAATACGACAACTACACCGACATCCTCCCCATCGAGGCGGGGAAGGAAGCCGACGCCAACCACGACCTCCTGCCGGACCACGCCGCCCTCCAGGCCAACGGCGAGCGCATGAAGGCGTGGCTCACCTGGGACAAGAAGACCCAGTTCATGAAGCGCTGTCCCGCCCGCTGGGTCCCGTCGGCCGAGCAGGTCATCCCGAGGCTCCTCAAGACGCACCCCTACCTCGGCCGCTTCATCGACGTCACCACCGCCGAGGGGCTCTACGAGTGCTTCGACCCGAAGCACCCCCTCACGAAGGCCGAGAAGCGACAGTGCGGGCCGGCGCTCCTCGGGTACGTCCGCTCCCAGGGCCTCGTGGTCGGCGGCGAGCACGGGATCTGGTGGGGCGTCCCGCACCTCGACTACATCGAGGGCATGATGAGCGGCGGCTACTACTCCTGGCCCGCCGGGCACCTCATCCACCCGAAGTCGAAGGACGAGGAGTTCACCAGCCCCTGGGGCGGCAAGCTCGGGAAGTGGGAGGCCTACGAGAAGTGGGGCCTCGGCCACGAGGGCCGCGCGCCGCTCTGGGAACTCGTCTTCCACGACTGCGTCGTCTCCACCTGGTACTGGGGCGACGCGAGCGACTGGCTCCTCCAGGCCGCCCCCGAGACCGCCGCCCGGAAGGACGCCTTCAACATCCTCTACGGCACGATCCCGCTCCTGTGGGCCAACGGAGAGGGCTCGTGGCACAAGGCGCGCGACGTGTTCCTCCGGACCTACCGCAACACCTGCCGCCTGCACGAGGCCGTGGCCGGCGCCGAGATGGTCAGCCACGAGTTCCTCACCCCCGACCGCGCCGCGCAGGCCACGCGCTTCTCCGACGGCACCC
The DNA here is from genome assembly GCA_964395295.1 of uncultured Planctomycetales bacterium. Lineage (GTDB taxonomy): Bacteria > Planctomycetota > MHYJ01 > MHYJ01 > JACPRB01 > CAYNDR01. The sequence continues at coordinate 11,933 of CAYNDR010000163.1, read as the reverse complement.
GCGCCGTCGTCAACTTCGGGGAGAAGCCCTACGAGACCGAGCTCGCGGGCCGCAAGGTCGTCCTCCCGCAGAACGGCTTCGCGGTCAAGGGGCCGAAGATCGAGCAGTCGCTCGTCCTCGCGGACGGCAAGCCCGTCACCACGATCCGCCAGGAGGGCTACTTCTTCACCGACGCGGGCGGCGTGGAGCTCACCGCGCGGGCCGCGGGCGCGGACCAGATCCGCCTCCACGCGGGCGCCGGCCGCCCCGTGGCCTTCCGCCCCGCCGACGTCGCCCCGCGCTGGGACCTCGCCTCCACACGCGCGTACCTGCTCGACGCGAACGAGCGCCGGTTGAGCCATGCGGAAGCCCGCGCGGGCGGCTTCGCCCTCACCCTCGGCCCCTTCAAGGAGCCCGCGACGATCGACCTCCTCTGCCGCTCCAAGGCGGCGCTCCCCGACCTCCGGTTCCTGGAGTGCACCCTGCCGGCCGCGGCCCGACAGGGCGAGAAGATCGCGATCACCGCGACGATCCAGAACACCGGCGGGGCCGAGGCGAAGGACGTGGAGGTGGCCTTCTTCGCGGGCACGCTGAAGCTCGCCGCCCGGCCGGTATCGCTCACGCCCTGGGCGACGCTGACGGTGACCGCGGAGCTGGACACCGCGGGCCTCGACGGACCGCGCCGGATCGTCGTGGCCGCGGACCCGGGCGGCAAGATCCCCGAGCTTTGCGAGCTCAACAACGAAGTTTCACAGGCCGTCACCATCACGCCCGACTTCTCCCGCTGGCAGAACCGCAAGGCGATCCGCGCGGAGGCGGGCGACCTCGATCGGGAGGACGAGCCGGTCGTCATGCCGCTGGACCTCCCGACCGCGGACCCTGCCTCCGTGCGGGTGGCGGAGTGCGACGAGAAAGGACAGCCCCGGACCCTGGCGCCCGCCCAGCACGACGGGGAGCTGTGCTTCATCCTCCCCGGCAGGACGGCCGCCGGCGCGACGCGCCGGTTCCTCGTCCTCTGGAATCCCAAGGGCTCGCCGATCCTCCCGCCGCCCGCGGCGATGTGGAACGAGGCCGAGAAGTCGATCACCGCCGAGACCTACCGCGCCGAATTCTCCAGCGGCATCCTCGGCCGCGTCGCCGCCCGGAAGGACGGCGCGGCGGGCAAGCCCTTCATCTCCACGCTCGTGGTCTCCTCGAAGGACGTCGGCTGGATCGACGAGCCGGGCACCGTGGAGCGCCTGGAAGTCCTCCACGAGGGGCCCGTGCGCACGACCGTCCGCGTGCGCAAGGCGCTCAGGGCCGAGGTCGCCTACGAGAAGACCTACACGTTCTACCCCCGCCGCTTCGACGTCTCGATCACCCTCAACAAGCCCGCCGGGGGGCTCTACAGCCGCGCCTACTACCTCCGGCCGGGCGACTTCGCCAGCGACCAGGGCGCCCGCGCGAAGGTCGACGGCCACGGCGACGGCGAGGACGTCTACGGCAAGGGAAAGGCCTGGTACGCCGTCTGGGCCGACGACTGGGCGCACGCCTGTGTGGCGCTCACGCCCTTCGACCACCTGGCCTACTGGGACTCCGGCTCGTGGGGCGGCATCGGGCTCGTCTCCCAGTCCTTCAAGGACGTCCGCATGAGCTACGTCGTCCGCCCCGGCGCGCGCGACGCCTCCTTCGCCGAGGCCGAGCGCCGCCGGCTCGCCAATCCCGTGAAGGTGACCCTCGAATGATCCGGCTCGGCGCGGGGTTCCTGGCCGCCGCCGCCATCGTGGCCGCCGGGTCCGCCCCCGCCACGTACGAGTTCCGCGCGAAGGAGACCCTCACGCCCGTGGAGCTCAACCACGGCGACACGCTCCGTTTCACGCTCCGCAACGGCGACGTCCGGACGATCGTGCTGGAGGACAGCCGGGCCGAGATCCTGGAGCGGCCGAAGAAGCTGCCGGGGCTCGTCTACGCCTTCTCGTGCCGCCTCCGGGTCGACGGCCATCCCCTCGTCCTCCAGCGCTACGTCTGCACCCAGGAGAGCTTCTACGAGCCGTGGGTCGTCAACGGCCTGCGGATCTGGTTCGACATGGCCCTCGACACCTTCCGGAAAATCCCGGAGCGGTACCCGGGCACGGGCAACCTGAGGGCCCGCCCCCACAAGGACGCCCGGTTCGCCGTCCAGGACGCCGCCCTCCCCATCTGCCCGCAGGAGATGCTCCCCTGGTACCCCAATGAGAAGGGCTGGATCTCGATCGGCGACTGCTACAACGGAGAGGATTGCTGGATGGGCCCGTACCTCGGGCAGTCCTGCCACCGCGGGCTCGACATCAACCACCCCAAGGGAGACCCGCTCTGGGCCCCGATCGACTTCGACGACCAGTGGCTCTTCAACAGCGTGGCCGCCGGGCAGGACAACAACCGCTGGCGCGGGATCCGCCGGTGGCCTTCAGGAGACGTGTGGGCGCTCCAGTCGCACCACATGGTCCGCCTGCGCGTCCCCGAGCGCACGCCCCTGAAGGCAGGGACCCTCTACGCCGACGCGGCGGGCGTCCTGGTCGGCGCCCATAGCCACACCCACTACGAGTTCAAGATCGGGCGGCTCGTCGACGGGCGGCCCCCGGACTTCGACGAAGGGGGCAAACTGGAGACGAAGATCCACGAGGAGGTCGCCGATCCCCGCCCCCGCCAGCCTGACGTCTTCCACCTGGACCCGTGGATCCTGTTCTGGCAGATCTTCGAGGCGGAACGGGACCGCCGCGGCGCCATCCGTGCCTCCATGGCGCCGCTCCGCCCCGCGAAGACGGGCGAGCCCGTGGCCTTTTCCGGCGAGGGATCGCGGCCCGGGAAAGAGGGCGGCCCTCTCGAATGGCTCTGGGCGTTCGGGGACGGCACCTGGGCGCGCGGCCCCCGGCCGACCCACGTCTTCACCCGCCCGGGGATCTACCCCGTGACGCTCGTGGTCGAAGACGGGAAGGAGCGCGCCTCGTTCACCCAGCACCTCACGGTGGACGGCGACCCCGTCTCCCAGCCGGCACTGCTCCTGGAGGCGCGGGGCGATCTCTCGTTCCGGACGAGGCCTCCGCACGCGGCCGACGTGTACGGGGCGCCCGTCCGCCCCGTCCCGTTTTCGATGGAGTTCGTGGCCCGCCCCGGCCGGCCGAAGCCCATCGGCCAGGGCGTGCGGCTCAGGAATGCCGGCGGCGGAACGCTCTACCCCGCGGCGTGCCGCGTGGAGCCCGCCGACCGCGCCGGCTGGCTGACGGTGCGCAAGGAGGGGGTCTTCATCTACGTGACCGTGGACGCGACGGGCCTCGGGCCCGGGCGCGCCGAGGCCCGCGTCTCCGTCGACAGCCCCGTCGCGATCAACTCCCCCCAGGAATTCCGCGTGGTGCTGGACGTCCGGCCCGATCCGCCTCCCTCCAAGGTCACGATCCGCGACGGGGACGAGGGATTCTATTGCACTCCCTTCTTCTGGGTGGGCCACCGCCTCAAGGGAAGCAAGGCGTTCTACCGGACCAACGGCGGCAGGCCGGAGCCGGGCGAGATCGTCCGCTTCACGCCCGACCTCGCGGCCGGGAAATACGAGGTCTCCCTGGGGCCCGGCCCCGAAGGGGGCCGCTTCGACGTGCTCGTCCGCCACCGGGATGGCGTGAAGGTCGTCCGGATGGAGCCCTCCCGGTCGCGCGTCGTCGGGACCTTCGATTTCTACGAGGGAACCGATGGCTCCGTGATCCTCTACGCGGAGAAGTCCGAAGGGCTCGTCGGGGCGGAGTCTGTCACGTTCGAGCGGATCGGAGACAGCCCGCGATGATCGCCGACGCCATCCTCATGGCCCTTGTCCTCCTGGCGCCCCCCGCCCCGGGCACGACAAAACGCACCGTCCATTTTGTCGTACAGGCGGCGCCGCCCCGCGCGCTCGATCCCGACGCGCCGGTCATGAGGCTCGACGAGATCGGCGACTACGCGGCGGGATACGCCTATCGCGGACAGCCGGAGCGGCGGTTCCCCGACGGCTGGTCCGGCCACTTCGAGGAGAATACCGGCGTGGCCCTCCTGCCCGCGGGCGAGGCGGATGGCCGGCCGGCCTTCCTCCAGCACTGCCCCTGGCGGGGCGGTACGGGGATCGCCTTCCAGGAGTTCGCCTTCCGGATGCCCAGGGCCCGCCGCGTCCTCCTCCGCGGCGCCACCGCCATGCGCTCCGACGTCATCGGCAAGTCGGACGGCGTCACCTTCCGCGTCAAGGCCAACGGCAAGACCCTGCTCGACGTCCACCGCGCCGACGCGAAGTGGCAGGCGTTCGAGTTTGACCTCACCGCCTCCGCCGGGCCGCTGCTCACGCTCCGCTTCGAGACCGACCCCGGCCCGCAGAACAACGCGAGCTGGGACTACTCCCTGTGGGGGAGCCGCGAGCTGGTCCTGGAAGGTTTCGAGCCCAAGCCGATCGCGCGCCCCGCCCCTCCCCCCCTCAACCTGTCCAGGCTCTGGCCCGTCCAGAACGGGAGCGTCGCCCCCCCGAGCGGCTTCGAAGGAACCTGCGCGAAGGAACTGAAGGACGACATCGCGACCTTCCGCTACACCGGGGCCGAAGGGATCCTGGAGTACCGCTGGCGGCGGCCGCAGGGGCCGGACGATCCGCTCTTCGGAAAGCTCTCCCTCCGCGCCCGGATGAAGGACGACGCGGAAGTCGAGGTGCCCCTCGCCACGGCCGCGCATCTCGAATGGACCCAGCCGGCCCAGCCGCTGGAGAGCCGCTGGGAGGACGCGGCCGACGGCGCCGCCTGCGTGCGGACGTTCAAGGTCGGCGACGCGACCGCCACGGTCCGGCTCGCGGGCCGCATGCTCGGGAAGAGCCTCGTCCTCGACGTCTCGTGCGACCGGCCGCTCGTGAAGACCCTGGAGGCCGGCGCCTGGGGCCCCGCGATGCGCCGCCGGCGGATCCCCGTGCTCTTCTACTCGGGCCACGTGGACTACCTGCCCGCGGAGAACCTGTTCGCGAGCGTCTACCTCGACTGGACCGCCTCTTCCGCCTCCTCGCACGACAACACCCGGGCTCACTACGGGGCGCTCACCGACGGGAAACGCCATCCCATCCGGGAGCGCGTCGTCTGCGCGGCCGCGTGGCACCTGGCGGAGGTCCTGCCCAACATCCCCAACCCGCCCTCGCCTTGGCTGGCGAAGGTCGGGGACAGGATCGTCCTCGACATCTGGGGCGGGCGGTACGAGGACATCGCGAAGGGCTTCGAGAGACTGCACGAGCACGGCGTCCGAAACGCGATCGCCCTCATCCACGACTGGCAGAGGAGCGGCTACGACAACGCCCTCCCCATGCACTTCCCCGCCCAGGCCGGCCTGGGCGGGGACGAGGGCATGAAGGTCCTCGTCTCGACCGGGGCGCGCCTCGGCTACTATGTCGCGCTCCACGAGAACTACGTGGACTATTACCCCAACTACGACCATTTCGACGAGAAGGACATCGCGCTCGACTCCCAGGGCAAGCGCGTCCTGGCCTGGTACAACCCCGGGCCGAAGATCCAGTCCTTCGCGGTGAAGCCCAACGCGATCCTTCCACTGGCGCGGACGCAGTCGCCGGAGATCCACCGCCGCTACGGGACGAACGCGAACTACCTGGACGTCCACACCGCGGTGCCCCCCTGGTTCCACGTGGACTTCCGCGCGGGCGAGGAAGGCGCCGGGACGTTCCGCCGCGTCTGGGACGCGCACCGCGAGCTCTTCGAGTACGAGCGCAAGACGCACGGCGGGCCGGTCTTCGGCGAGGGGAACAACCACTGGTACTGGAGCGGGCTCATCGACGGCGCGGAGGCGCAGTTCGGGCAGGCCTGGCCCGTGGAGCAGGGCATGGGCGCCCCGCTCATGGTGGACTTCGACCTCCTCAAGGTCCACCCGCTCCAGGTCAACCACGGGATGGGCTACTACGAGCGGTGGTGGGCCCGGCCGGAGTGGGGCCACGTGCCTCCGATGGTCGTCTTGGACCAGTACCGGATGCAGGAGGTGGCATTCGGCCACGCCGGCTTCCTCGGAGGGGCGGTCTGGAACGCGGCGCCGCTGGCGTGGCTGGAACACCACCTGCTCTCGCCCGTCATGGCGCGCCATGCGACCGCGAAGCCCGTGGAGATCCAGTATGAGTCGGGCGGCCGATGGGTGGACGGCACGGCCGCGGCCAAGCTGGGCCGGTGGCAGGCGGCGCGCACGAGGTACGACAATGGGCTCGAGATCACGGCCAACAACGCCGAGGCGCCGCTCAAGGCCGGCAATCACGTCCTCCCGCGTTTCGGGTGGCTGGCGAAGGGCGCGGGAGTGACGGCCTGGACCGCCCAGCGGGACGGCGTCATGGCCGACTACGCCGAGACCCCGGAGAGCGTCTTCGCCAACGCCCGCAACGCCGCGCACTGGAACGTCACCGGGCTCCGCCGCGTGCGACCGGAGGTCGGGGACTTCGCCGCGACCGGCCCGCGCGCCTTCCGGGTCACGTACCGGTGGAAGGTGGAGGACGCGCTCCCGCAGGACTACGTCTGCTTCGTCCACTTCGGGCCCGACGACAAGATCCGCTTTCAGCAGGACCACGGACTGGCCGCGCCCACGTCGCGGTGGGCGCGCGGGAGCGTGGTGAACGACGGCCCGCACAACGTGGGGGTCCCCGACGACGTCGCGGACGGGGAATACGAGTGGGCGATCGGCCTCTACCCGCCCGGCGGCGGGGGGCGGGTGCCGCTCGAAGGCGTGGACGACGGCAAGGGGCGCATCCGCCTCGGGGTGCTCCGCGTGAAGGACGGCGGCAGGACGATCTCGTTCGAGGCGGAGCGCGGCCGGGGCGACGAGCGGCTGAAGTGGTACCGCCTGCACGTCAACGCGGACGGAAAGGCCGTGGATTTCGGACCGGTGCGGACCAACATCAGCGTGTTCGCGCGCCGCGAGGGCGACGAGTGGACGCTCATGGCCCTGCCCCGGGAGGGAACGTTCACGGTGGAGCTGGCCGCGGACCGGTTCGGCCGCCCGGCCGAGGTGCGCACCGAGGGCGGCGTGGCCGTCCCCGAGCCCCGCGGCGACCGCTGGCGGCTGCCCTTGAACGGCGCAAAGCTCTACCGCTGGAAGGCGCGATAAGGCCCTCCTTGAACGGCATCCCTCTGGGGGATAGCATCTCCTTCGAGCCATGGGCACCGAGATCGTCTACTGCAGTTCCTGCCAGATCCGGATCCTCGGGAGCGAGTTCCAGAAAGGGTCCGCCTTCCGGATCGAGGGTCAGGCGTACTGCGCCAAGTGCGCCCCCGAGGCGATCAAGACCCTCCCCCCCGAGAAGGCCCGGGAGGTCCCCCCGCCCACGCGGCCCCGTAAGACCAGCACCGCCAGGATCCCGCTCCCGGAACGCGCGCCCGCCTGCGGCACGCGGGCGGCGCCCTCGAGGTGGAGGCGGCCGGCCCCCCCGGGACGCGCCGGGCCCCGCCCCGGATCGTGATGGGCCGCCTCCAGACCGACTGCAACTTCTTCGCCGGCCGGCTGCGCGACGTGCGGCTTTACTCCCGGGTCCTCTCCGAGGACGAAATCCGCTTCCTGTCCAGGGACGAGCCTTCGCGATAACGGCTCAATCCCCGAGGAAGAGCGGCTGGAGGTGGCGCTCGAGGAGGTTCCGCGCCACGTTGCGGGCGACCGTCTCCTCGAACTTCCCCAAGAGGCCCAGGTACTCGTCCCCCATCTTCGCCGCCACCCCGTAGGCCACGTGCAGGAGCTGGCGGAAGTGCGGGTTGAACGCCTTGCACGAGCGGTCGTGCCGGAGCGCCCCGACGAACTGGGCCGAGGTCCACTCCTTCACCGCGTCCGGCGCGGGCAGTTCCACCGCCGCCGCGTACGGCTTGACCACGGCCTCGCGGTCCGCGCAGGCCCCGGCGTAGACGCGCTTGGCCAGCTCCAGCCCCTCGCCGCCCGCCTCCGCCAGCCCGATCAGCTCCTCCAGCCACGTCGTGCCCGCGGTCTTGAGATGCAGCCCCGCCCCCGTCGCGCGCAGGACCTTGCGGATCGCCGGGTAGATCGAGAACTTGTCGCTCCCCGAGTGGACGCTCAACTTCAGGTTGTCCGGCAGGCCGTACTCCTTGACCGCCAGCGCGATCACCGCGAGGTCCTGCCGGAACTCGCGCTCGAAGCGCGCGACGTCCCCGACGTAGTCCACCCCCTTGTTGAACCGGCCGGAGAACTTGGGGGCGACCGTCTGCGCGGGGATCGCCTCCTCCGCGAGGCCCGCGAGGATCACCAGGAGCTCCGCGGGCGACTGGGGGCGGTCGGTCTCGTCCATGGAGACCTCGGTGACGAACCGCCCGGCGCCCTTGCGCTTCTCCACGCGCCGGTAGATCCGGCCCGCCTCGCGCACGGCCGGGAGGTAGCCGCGGGCCGCCTGCTCCAGGCTCATCCGCGTGACCACGATGGGCTCCCCCAGCCCCGCGGCCCGGTGCCGCCCCGCCAGGCCCCCGTGGCGGTCCACGAAGTCCCGCACCTCCCCCTCGTCCGCCGGGCGGCCGATCTCCTCGGCCACGTCCAGCGTGAAGTAGTCGCAGGCGTCGATGAACCCGTCCACGTTCTTCAGGTTGATGTGATCGGCGTCCAGGTGCCAGGGGCCGTCCCAGCCCGCCTCGCGGACCGCGGCCTCGGCGGCGGCGCGGGTCTCCGCGGGCGTGGAGCCGATGATCGCGTGCTCCCGGTTGGACTTGTTCCACACCGGCGTCGCCTCGACGCCCTTGGCGCGGGCCTCCTGGAAGGCGCGGAGCTGGGCCTTGCCCGGGCGCGCGAAGCGGTCGCCGACGCCGATCGAGTATTTCCCCAGGCGGAGGGAGGCCTGATTCCTGCCCATGGCCCGAGATCATAATACGGCCGGGAGGGCGCGGCCACGATATTCCGGCCTTCAGGGCAACGGGGCCGATGGCCGATGGAGACCCATGAGGGACCGTCCGATGAGAAAGATCGCCCCCGCCGCCCTGCTGGCGCTCTCGCTGTCCGCCTGCGTCAGCGTGGACAACTCCGCCTTCGGGAAATACCAGGCCGAGGGCGGCTTTTGGCTGTCGCAGGGGGACGCCCCCGCCGGGGTCCAATCCCTCGGGCTCGTCTGGGCCCAGCGCAGCGGGCTCTACCTCTTCGCCCTCCTGCCCATCGTGGACGCCGGCCTGGAGTCGACGCTCGCGAGCCTCGTCGCCGAGGCCCGCCGGATCGGCGCGGACGGGGTCGCCCACGTCCGGATCGAGTGCGATCCCGCGCGGTTCTTCGCCTTCGAGAGCTGGCCCTTCCCCTGGGTCCAGACCCTGAGCCTCAGCGGGATGGCGTACAAGAGGAACTGACCGGCCGTTCCCTTCCCCGGATCGAGCGCAACCGGCCGCCGGGAGCGTTTCATTGGGGGAGGGAAGAATGCCGACCCTCGCGTTCCTGGCGGCGCTCCTGGGGGGCGACCTCCCGCTGGACCCCCGCGACACCGTCCTCGCCCTGCCCGCGCCACCCGCCGCGGAGGAGACCCAGGCCGCCCAGCTCCTCCAGGAATGGCTCCGCAAGGCCTCCCGTTCCAGGGACGGATTCGAGATCGTCGCCGAGGACAAGGTCCGCGGGAAGGCAATTGCCCTCGGCCGCACGCGGTGGGCCCCCAAGGCCGACCTTGCCCGCGACGGCTTCGCGATCCGGCGGCAGGGCGCCGTCGTCGCCATCGCCGGCGGATCGCCGGCCGGGACCTTCCACGGCGCCGCGCATTTCCTCGACCGTTTCTGCGGGGTCCGCTTCTACATGCCCGGCGATCTCTTCGCCTCCCTCCCGGCCGAACCCCGCCTCGCCGTCCCCGAGATCGACCTGAAGGAGGAACCGTTCGTCCGGAACTGCATGATGACCGGAGTGGGACTGGTCCCCGGCGAGGGCGAGTGGCTCAAGCGCAACGCCGCCGCCCGCAAGGAGCCCTTCACCCACCAGCACAGCATGTTCGACCGGTTCCCCCCCGGGACGTTCGCGCGGAAATATCCGGACCTCTATCCCGTCCGCGACGGGAAACGGCACGTCCCGGCGAGCGCCTCGGACCAGGGCTGGCAGCCCTGCCTGACCGAGCCCGCCCTCCTGGACGCCGCCGAGGAATCCGCCGCCGCGTACTTCGAGAAGCGGCCCGACCTCACCCACATCTCCTTCTCGATCCAGGACTCGAACAAGTTCTGCCAGTGCCCCCGGTGCGCGTCCGCCCTCGAGGAGTATGCCAAGGCGGATCCCAAAGGGGGCCGCGTGGGGGCGCTCTCCCGGCTGAACGCCGAGTTCCTCAACAAGGTCGCGGAGCGGCTGGAGAAGAAGCTCCCCGACAAGACGATCGTCTACATCGCCTACTCCGACGTCCGCGCGACGCCCCCCTTCAGGCTGCACAAGAACATCCTCCCGGTCGTGGTCTTCACGATCGCCGACACGATCATCGACCGCGTCCTGGAGCCCCCCGAAGGGAACATGATCGACCTCTGGTCCAAGGCGGCATCACGCTTCGGCCACCACGACTGGGGGCAGGGCCTGGGCTACCTCATCCCCCGCTTCTATCCGGGGCTCCAGGCGCGCGTCCTCCGGGCCGTCAAGGCGAAGGGCCTCGACTTCGGCTACGCCCACTTCGAGGCCTACCCGAACTGGGGGCTCGACGGGCCCAAGCTTTTCATCACCTCGAGGCTCTGGTGGAATCCAGACACGGATCCGGAGAAGCTCCTCGACCGGTTCTGCGCCGACCTCTTCCCCCGCGCCCGGGAGCCCATGAGGGCCTACTGGGCGGCCCTCGAGAAGCTCTGGATCGCGATGGACAACCAGCACGAGCGCAAGCTCTACCGCTGGGGCAACCAGTTCGTTCTCGGGACGGAGGAGCAGCGGCGCCTCGCGCGGGAGGCCCGGGAGCGCCTCGACCAAGCGGCCGGCCTCGCGGCCGACGGGCCCGAGAAATCGCGCGTCGAGCTCTTCTCCAAGACCTACCGGCTCACGGAATACCTCTTCGAGCTGGCCAACCCCCCGAAGGCCGATCCCGCGAAGGCCGACGAGGTCCGCCGGTACGCCGCCGAGAGGATCGCCCCGGACCCCATGACGATCTTCGGCGGCGGGTCGCCCGACAAGCCCAAGGCGCTGGCCGACCAGGCCCTGAAACAGCTTGTGAAATAGGGAGGAACGAAAATGATCCGATCCCTTCCGTTCGTCCTTCTGCTCGCGGCGGCGCCCGCGGGCCGGCAGGACAACACCCTCACCGAGGAGGAGAAGCAGGCCGGATGGAAGCTGCTCTTCGACGGCCGGACCACCGAGTGCTGGCGCGGCTACAAGATGAAGGAGATGCCGCCGGGGTGGAAGGTCCTCGACGGCGCCATGGTGCGCCTGGCCGGCGGCGCGGGCGGCAAGGGCGCCGGCGGCGGCGACGACCTCGTCACGATCGAGCAGTTCGACAACTTCGACCTCAAGCTGGAGTGGAAGATCGTGGACCGCGCCGGCAACAGCGGCATCATCATCCGCGCCTCGGAGGACGCCGCCACCTCGTGGCACACCGGGCCCGAGATGCAGGTCCTCGACAACGCCGCCTACCCGGGCCGCGACGTGAAGCAGCTGGCCGGAGCGTGCTACGACCTCTACGCGCCGACGAAGGACACGTCGAAGCCCCGGGGGGAGTGGAACGCCGTGAGGGTCCTCGCCGACGGCAACCGCATCGAGCACTGGCTCAACGGCGAGAAGATCGTCGAGTACGAGCTCGGGAGCGACGACTGGAAGGAGCGCGTGGCGAAGAGCAAGTTCAAGAACATGAAGTTCTTCAAGGAGCCTCCGGCGAAGGGCCACGTCTGCCTCCAGGACCACACGGCCCGCATCGAGTACCGCAACCTCAAGATCCGGCCGCTCCCCGCGAAGGCGCAGAAGCCGTGATCGTCAGGCGGGATGAGCAGAAGAATTCGATGAGCACTTCCCCCCTTCTCCCACCTAACGATCAGGTAGAGAATTTCACAAAC
>CAYNDR010000162.1:4161-13944 GCA_964395295.1 uncultured Planctomycetales bacterium | reverse complement strand
GTCGTAACAAGGTAGCCGTAGGGGAATCTGCGGCTGGATCACCTCCTTTCTAAGGACCCCCTCGCCGAAAGGCGGGGAAGGCACTGAAGGGAGATCCTCCCAGGCTCTACGACATCAGGTAGAGTAAGGGCCCATCTCCGTTGGTTAAGGCGTGGCGTCCCAACCGCCCGCCCATGACCCCTCTTGCCATCTTTTATTTTAAACGGATGCGGATGGCCCGGCGGCCGCGGTGGTGACTCCGTTTCCCCCGTGCCCTCCGTGGTTATTCCTCTGTCTCCTCCGTGCCCTCTCAATGGCAGCTGCCCGTCGTACCGCAGATCCCCTTCGCCCAGTTCCCCGGGGATGGCCAGGTGACGCTGTTGAGCTGAGAGCCGTGTTGTCGCTGTAATCGTACGGCGCCGGATCGCCCGTGAAGACGACCAGGGCCCGCCGGTTGAAGCCGTGCGGGATCGCCGCCCAGTCCCTCGACGCGTTCATGAAGCAGGACGCCGACCGGGCGGGCCGGGAACGTCACTCCGGCCAGCGCGCGGTGAACGCCTGGCGCTTCCCGTCCCGGAGGACCTCGACTTCCACTTCCTGGCCGGGCCGCACGGCGCTCGCCCGCACCCAGAACTCGCCGAACGCCCGCGCCGCCGGGAGCGGCTTGCCGGCGAATCCCAGGATCACGTCCCCTCCCCTGAAGCCCGCCTTCCCCAGGACCTTCCCCTCCCCCACGGACTTCAGCCGGTAGGCCCCCTTCCCCTCCCCGAGCTTCAGCTCCGCGAGCGCCTCGCCCTCCACTTCCTCCCCCTCGATCCCGAGCGACTTCCCCCGCAGAGGCGTGTTGGGGTTGAACCTCAGGCGCGCTTCCTGGTCCGCCACCCCGAGCAGGATCCGGAACGACGCCCGCGCGACCTTCGCCAGGTTCGGGTAGGCGACCTTGTCGGCGTGGTCGGTCACGCGGTGGTAGTCGTCGTGCCAGTAGCTGAAGAACATCGAGGCCGGGACGCCCGCCCGGAGGAACGGGGCCCCGTCCGCCCGGAACATCGCCTCGTGGTGGTGGTCGTACTTCGTCACGCGGAGCCCCTCCGCCTCGCAGGCGGCCGCGACGATCCTCTCGAGCGAGTCCCCCTCGGAGTTCCGCGCGCCCTCGAAATCGATCGGCCGCTCGGGATTCCGCCCCACCATGTCGAGGTTGAGATAGTAGACGACCTTCTCGATCGGCCGGGTCGGCCGGACCGTCCACGCGGTGGAGCCCTCCAGGCCCGTCTCCTCCGCGTTCCACAGGCAGAATAGGATCGATCGCCTCGGCCGCGCGGGGCCGGAGGCGAACGCCTTCGCGAGCAGGAGGATGGCCGCCGTCCCGCTGGCGTTGTCGTCGGCGCCGTTGTAGATCTCGTCGCCGTCCTTGGGCCCGCCCACCTGCCCCCGGTTCCTCTGGGCCTTCGTCCCCACGTGGTCGATGTGGCCCCCGACCGCCACGTACTCCCCCTTGAGCCGGTCGTCGGCACCCTCCAGCACCGCCAGGACGTTCCTCGCGGAGCGCCGGTCCCTCAGCGTGAAGAGCTGGTGGTAGGACGCCCCGTCCCCCGCGGGCTTGAGCCCGGCCTCCTTGAGATGCTTCGTAGCGTACTCCACCGCCTTCTCGTTGCCCGGGAATCCCACGGCGCGGCCCTCGAGCGCGTCCGAGGCCAGGTATTCCACGTGGGTCCGGAGGTCCTCCTCGCCGATCCTGCGCGCCCCTTCCGCGGCGGGATCGGCCTGGAACAGGACCAGGAAGGCGATCAGCAGATGCATGATCGGGCTCCGACAAGAATCCTAGTAATACGACGGGGAGGCCCGGACCGTTGCACGCCGGATCAGGGGCGCGAACGGACTCCCTCCCGCGACGCGTGCCATTCCTTCCAGCGCGAGGCCTCGCCGAGACGCAGGCCCGTCGTCCGGACGAGCGCCGCGATCGCCGCGGACCGGACCTGCTCCTCGGGGTCATCGAGCAGGCGGACGAGGTACGGGACCGCCTCCGGATTCTTCACCCGCCCGATGCAGCCGACGTGGAGCGCCTTGAGGTTGCCCGTCTCCTTCTCGGCCGCCCGGATCATCTCAGGAACCTCGCCCGCGTCCTCCAGCTCCGCCAGCTTCCGCGCCCCCAGGTAGCGGTCCTCCGGCTTCGCGCTCCTCAGCCGGGCCGCCGCCTCCTCCCGCTCGCGCCTCCGCCGCTCGGCCAGGACCTCGGGAGCCGGGGGCCGCATCCTCTCGATGCGTTGGACCTCCGCGGGGGTCGGCCCGTCCACGGCCGCGTCCGTGGCGTCCCCCACCACGTCCGCCGCGGTCCGCCCCTCCGCGGGCGGATAGCGGTAGTAGACCTCGAGCATGAGGATGCAGAGCGCCGTCGAGTACACCCTCCCCATCTCCGGGTAGTCGCTGATCGACCACGATCCCGCGGCGTGGCCCCGGGTGAGCTGGGTCGAGACGAGGTGCGGCCGCAGGGCCCGGTTCCACTCCCGCCATCCCTTCCCCTGCCGCTGGAACTCCACCAGTGTGCGGTAGTGCCAGGCGTAGAGGGCCACCCGGATCCGCGCCAGCTCCGGCCCGGGCTCCTCGTCGCGGGACATCTCGCGGAGCGCCTCCAGGCCGCGGTCCACGGCGCCCCGCTCCGCCATCCCGAACATGCACTTGGCGAAGAGCCCCGCCCCGGTCGAGCCCATCGAGCACTCCCCACCGGGGACGTATCGCACCGCCCCGGAGGAATCGGTGAGCCGCCGCAGGAACTCCTTTGCCCTCGCGACCGCGCGTCCCGGGACCTCGACCCCGGCTTCCATCGCGGACCGGAGGGCCATCATCTGCCACACGGAGAGCGTCATCTCGCCCCCCTTGCCGGGAGGCGCGGGACTGTAGTCCCAACCGCCCGCCGGGAGCTGGGACCGGTCGATCGCGGCCAGGGCCCGGCCCAGCGCCCTCCGGAGCTCCGCGTCGCCCGTCATGGCGCACGCCTCGGCCACCGCCGTGGCGCAGACGCCGTGGACGTACATGTTGCCCTCGCGGGGGTCCGTGAAGTGGCCCGACTCCCTCTGCCGCCCCAGGAGCCAGCGGAGACCCGCCGCCACGGGGCCCTGGTGCTCGCCATCCTGATGGGTATTTCCCCTTCCCAGGAACGCCAGGAGCGCCAGGCCGGTCATGGCGGCCTCGCTCTCCTCGCCGCGCTTGCCGGCCGCACTGCAGAGATCGTTCGCGGGGCACCGTTTCGTCCGGCCCGTGGACCAGCGCCCGTCCTCCCCCTGGTGCGCGGCCAGCCACCGCAGGCCCAGCTCCACCGCGTCCTCGCCGGCCGCCGTCCCGCCATAGCGCGCCACGGCCTCCTCGCGGCGCTCCCGGCGCCGGCCTTGGAAGACACCCGCGGAAGGGGCGCCCAGGTCTCCCGCGCCGATCGCCGGGACGCCCTCCAGGACGCCCGCCGGCACGGGCCGCGCGTCCGCGGGCAACGCCGGGACCGGCGGAGGAAGGACGGGGACGGCGACGGGCGCGGGCCGGGCGGGTTCCTCGACCCTCCCCGGCGGCCCCGGCTGTTCCCCTTCCCTCTCGACCCGCTCACCGGCGGGCGGGGGCGGCGGTGGCGGTTCCTCCGGGGGAGGCGCCGGCCGGCGGAACCGCACCACGACCACGACATCCTCCTCGACCGGGAGCCCCAGGAAGATCAGCTCCGTCCCCAGCCAGAAGAGGAGCAGGTGCGCCAGCGCGGAAAGGACCCAGGAGACGCACGGCCAGGGAATGGCCCGCCGGCGCCTCACGGATAAATGGGCCTTTGCTGAATCCGGCATCGGGAATCCACCCCCGAACGATCCCCCTGTCATTATGACGTCCGGGGCACGGGGAGGTATAGCTGGCGCTCGTAAAGTTCCTCGTCCTCCGCGTCCTTGATGGTATAATGTTTCCTCTCATGAGGACCTTGCCCCTGGCGTTGGCGCTGGCCCTGGCCTCGGCCGGGTGTTCGGGCCGGGATGCCCAGCCCGGGTCCCAGCCGATCGCGTCCGCGGCCAACCCGAGCGCCCTCAAGCCCGCCGCAAATCACGCCGAGAAGAAGGACCTGCCGGCGCCTCCGGCCCGCAAGGACGACACGTCCACCCTGCGGGCCGCCCAGCCGCTCAAGGTCGATCCGAGCCGGAAACTCGAGATCGTGGAGGTCACCGTGGACACGCGCGATCCCAGCGGGATGCGCAGGCTGGTCCCCTATATCCTGCGGGACGACGAGTGGATGATCCTGAAGGTCGAGTGGACCTCGGCGACCACCCGGCATTACCGGTTCCAGCGGATGATCTCGCCCAACGAGCCGTCCGTGGTGCCCGATCCGCTCCTGCTCAGGAAACGCACGTAGGTCCCGCGCCGCCTCCGCGTCCCCGCCCCAAATAGGCGTTGACCCTTCAAGGGATGACGATTATATATAGGCGGCGTTTGGAGACCCCGCCGAAGCACGACGGCGCAACGGTGCGAAGGGGGGCCCGTAGTTCAATGGGAGAACGCCTGGTTTGCAACCAGGAGGTTGCCGGTTCGACTCCGGTCGGGTCCACCACCTCGATGGCCGGGCGGGCGGTGCGCGTCGAGGGGGCCGCCCCGCGGATAGAAGCGTTCTTTGTGATGCGGGGGCGTGTAGCTCAGTTGGTTAGAGCATTCGCTTGATAAGCGAAAGGTCGACAGTTCGAGTCTGTCCACGCCCACCACTTCGACTCGCGATGCCGCCTCGCCGGGCTCGGCGGCATCCGCTCGCTCAGTGCAAGCCGCAGGCTGTGGAAGTCCTGCGGCGAGCGAGGCGAAGCGTGGTGAGCAAGGCTCCGAAAGGAGTCGAGTCGAACCACAATCCCTGAAAAAGGAGAACCCATGCCCAACGACCCCAGGCTTGCGGAGGACGACGAGGAGAAGGAGATGCGCGGGGGAGGCATCTTCCGCCGCCTCCTGAAGGCCCGCTCCATCCAGGCGTCGGAGGAGGTCTCGGACAAGCTGGCCCGGAAGATCCTGGCCCAGCTCATCATCCTCCAGCAGGAGGACGAGAAGTCCCCCGTCACGGTCTACATCAATTCCCCGGGCGGCAGTGCCGACAGCGGCTTCGCCATCTACGACTCGCTGAGGTTCTTCAAGCCGCCGGTCCGCACGGTCGTCACCGGCCTCTGCGCCAGCGCCGCCGTCATGATCTACCTGGCCGCGCCGCGCGAGCGCCGCTTCTCCCTGCCCAACGCCCGGTTCCTGCTCCACCAGCCCTCGACCATGGTCGTGGGGTCCGCCAGCGACATCCGGATCAGCGCCGAGGAGATCGTGAAGCTCCGCGAGCGCTACAACCAGATCGTCGCCCACGAGACCGGGAAGACCCTCGACCAGGTCACCAAGGACGCCGACCGCGACTTCTGGCTCTCCCCGGAGGACGCCCACAAGTACGGCCTCGTCGGGAAGATCATCAAGAGCCACGGGGAACTGGCGTAGGCGGCCCGCCTGTCGTGAAGCCCGCCCTGGAGATCCGCGCGGCCACGAAGGCCTACGGCTCCAAGGCCGCCGTGGACGCCGTTTCGTTCTCCGTGGAGCGCGGCGAGATCTTCGGCCTCCTGGGCCCCAACGGCGCCGGGAAGAGCACCCTCCTCCGGATGGCGATGGACATCCTCAGGCCCGACTCGGGCGAGATTCTCGTCCTCGGCGAGGCGATCACCCCGGCGCTCAAGGAGCGCATCGGCTACCTCCCCGAGGAGCGCGGGCTCTACCAGAGACAGCGCGTGGCGGAGGTCCTCCAGTTCCTCGGCGAGCTGAAGGGGCTCGACCGCCACGTCGCGGCCCGCCGGGCGGAGGCGTACATGGACCGGGTGGGGCTCCTGGAGACCCGGAAGAAGCGCATGAGGGAGCTCTCCAAGGGGATGCAGCAGAAGGTGCAGGTCGCCGCGGTCCTGCTGACGGAGCCCGACCTCCTGGTCCTGGACGAGCCCTTCGAGGGGCTCGACCCGGTCAACCGGATCCTCGTGACCGACCTGATGAAGGAGTGCGCCGCGCGCGGCGCCGCGACCATCCTGTCCTCGCACCGCATGGACCAGGTGGAAGCGATGTGCCGCCACGTGTTCCTGATCAACCGGGGGCGGGAGGTCCTCTCCGGCGAGGTGCGCGCGATCAAGGAGCGGTTCGCCGACAACGCCGTGGTCCTGGAGGCCGACCGCGACGCGTCCGGACGCCCGGAGGTGGAGCGCGCCCAGGCGGAGGGCGCGGCCGCGCGGCTCTGGCTCAAGGAGGGCGCCTCCCCCGAGGCGTTCCTGGCCGCCCTCCTGGCGGAGGGGGTCAAGGTCCGCCGCTTCGAGAAGGCCCTGCCCTCGCTCGACGACGTCTTCGTGAAGGCGGTCCGGCCGTGAGGAAAGCCTGGATCGTGGCGCGGCACGAGTTCCGCGTGACGGTGAAGCGCGCCTGGTTCCTCGTGGCCTGCTTTATCCTGCCGGTCTTCTTCGCGGTCGTGGGCGGGGGCATGGCCCTCGTGATGAAGACCGTGGTGGACGAGGCGAAGGAGGCGCGCGGGAAGGACCTGGGGGTCATCGACCGCTGGGGCGGCCTGGCCTCGCCGCCGACGGGATTCCGGATCGTGGCCCTGGCGGACGAGGAGGAGGGGCGGCTCCGGCTCAAGGAGAGGAAGATCGGCGCCTACATCGTGGTGCCGCCGGAGTACCTGGAGACGGGGAAGGTGCGCGTGGTGACGATGCGGCGGCCCACCCTGCTCACGGCCCAACAGCCCCTGCTCCCGCCGAAGCTGGACGACTGGCTGGTGGACAACGTCCTGCGGGAGGTGGATCCCCGGCGGGTGGCGCGCGCCAAGGCCCCCCTGGCCCCCGACATGGTCTTCCTGGACGAGGCGGGGCAGGTCTCCACGGAGGACGCCGACGCGGCCGTGAAGCGCTCCGCCACGGCCTACGTGTTCTTCTTCCTCCTGCTCACGGCCATCTTCACCTCGAGCGCCTATCTCCTCCAGGGGATGGCGGAGGAGAAGGAGAACCGCGTGATGGAGATGGTGCTCTCCTCGGTGACGCCGGGGGAGCTCATGCTGGGGAAGCTCGTGGGCCTGGGGGCGGCGGGGCTCCTGCAGGTGCTCGTCTGGGTGACGATGGGCGTGGTGGGGGTGCTGGCGCTGGCCGTCCAGCTGGCCCTGGCGCCGCAGGTGTTCTTCCTCTGTCTCGTCTACTTCCTGCTGGGGTACGTCCTCTACGGGTCGCTGATGCTGGGCTTCGGGGCGCTGGGGACGAACCTGCGGGAGAGCCAGCAGATGGCCTCGATCTGGACCTTCCTCGGGGCCTCGCCCGCGATCATCCTGCTGGCGCTGATCGAGTCCCCCCAGGGGACGGTCTCGCGGATCTTTTCCTTCATCCCCTTCACGGCGCCCACGACGATGATGTTCCGGGCCACGGTCGACCCGAAGGGGACGCCGCTTTTCGACATCCTGCTGTCGATCGCCATCCTGGCGGCGAGCACGTGGCTGGCGCTCAAGGTCTCGGCGCGCCTCTACCGGGCGGGCCTGCTGTTGTACGGGAAGCGGCCGGGGGTGCGGGAGATCTGGCGCTGGCTGGTGGCGGGGCGTTAGCGGCGGGCCCGGCGCCGTGGGGCCGGATCTTCGTCATCGTAGGCCAAGCGCCAGAGGGCCCATACGGCATGAAACCTCCGCGTTTCCCTTTCTCGATATAAGCCCAATAGGGGGGGGATCGCATCGCGGACGCCCATCCGGCCAAGGGCCCAAGCCAATCCGTATGAAGCATTCCCCTTGAGGGCGTCGATGAGAAGCGGAATCGCATCGCGATCGCCGATCATCCCAAGCGCACGAGCGGCTGCTTCAGCCATGAAAGGATCTCTACCGCCTTTGATTGCGTTCTTGAAATCCAGAATTGCATCCCTTGATCCAAGCTTGCCAAGGGCCAATGCCGCCCTGTGTCGAAGAAGTCCGCTTGGGCCGCGACGGAATGCATCAATCAAGCCGGGGATGGCTTCCTGTGAACCCAGGTTTCCCAAGGCCTCGGCGGCTGCCGCGCGACAGTCATCGTCCGCATCCTCTCTCAAAATCCGCATCAAGTCAGGAATCGCCTGATTCGCTCCCATTAATCCAAGCGCCCTTGAGGCGGACTCCCGTAATTTTGGATCGGCATCGCTCAGGAATCCTTGGATCGCCTGGATGGCCTCGGTGGCCTCGATCTCCCCAAGCGCTTTTACCGCGTTACAGCGCAGGTCACGCGATCGATCTCTCCCCAGCATTCCCATGAGGCGTGAAGCGGCTTCCGGCACTCCGATGCGACGCAGGGCGCGGGCGATATGACTAATTAAGAACAGATTGGACTCTTTCAATTCGTCCAGGAGGAATGGCGCCAACTCCCTGTTTCCAAGCCATCCCATTGCCTCGTAGGCCATACCCCGAAGGAATTCCTTATCGTCCAGGATGGGAATCCCGGCATCCGAAGAATCGGGCTCCTTGGGCTTGATTGACTCGATGACACGCGGCAACACGCCGGTATGACCGAGCATGGCGAGGAGTTCGGGGAATACCGACATGTGGTCATACGAAACCGAATCGAATTCCCGCTCCAACCTGTCTCCCAACCGGTTCCCCAGCGGCGTGCCGCGCACGCGCCCCACCGTATCCTTGATGGCCTCCCAGGGTACCTTCCGCTCCTTGGAGATCATGTCTACCAGGGCTGAAACAATCTCCTCCTCCAAATCCTCATCCCCGCAGATCGTGTCCGCCGCGCACTCGGCGGCGAGGAGGACGTTCAGCCGCATCTCCGTGGAGCGCCAGTCCCTCTTGTCGTTCAGGATGCCCCGGATGAAGGCCGCCGCGGCCTTGGCGCGCCCCTGCCCCGCCCCCAGCTCGCCCGCGGTGAATCGGATCACCTCCTGCCAGCGGGTGTGGTAGAGCCGCCCCTTCAGGACTCTCCGGTAGGAATCCTCCGCCGTCAGGCATTTCGCCGCCAGGTACTCCTGGAACGTCTGGTGCATGAAGCCCCATCGCCCCGGCCCGCGCTCTGTCAGGAGAGATCCCGCATCGTTCAGCCTCTTCAGGAAATCCCTGGCCAACGGGGCGGAGTTCTTGCGACTGCCCGGGAGGCGCTTGCCGATCTGCCGAAGGAGGTCGTCCTTGTCGATGATCCCCCCGGGGCAATGCTGGTGCATGTAAAGGGCCAGGGACGGGAGAACCGCCTTCCCCTCCTCATCGTAATCCACCGCTCGAATGCCGCCGGCCGGCCCCAACGGCCGACGCACCCGGGCCCAGGCTTCAACCAGCGTCTGAACGGCTACGTCGTACAGCTTGACTCGATGATGGGGCAACTCCCCTTCCGACCGAACGTGGGCGAGGGCGGCCAGCGTGAGGAGCAATGGATTCCGGGCAAAGATCTCCAGCGCCTCGCGGCGTTCCAAGGCCTCGCAAAGGCTCTCTCCCTTTTGCGTACCTTCGCGTTGCGCAACGGCAGGATCAAGCCTTTGCGATCCCATCAATTCCACGTAGAAGGCGCGGGCGAGCGCCCTGGATTGCTCGCGCGTCAGGGGCTCCAGGACGTACTCGCGCCCCCCCGGCAAATTCACCCCCGGGTAGCCCACGAGGCGGCTGCTTACAACGAAACGGCAATCATCGTGCTGGTGGGCAATCTCCTCCATGAGCCTTGCCGCATCTATCCGGTCCTGGATCTCCGGGATCTCATCCAGGCCATCGATTAAAAAAAGCAGCTCATCCGTCAACTCCCGTTCCTCGAGGGCCTTCGTTATCCGTTCCTTTGGCTGATCGCTATGGGGCGAAAGGACGTGGGCGAAAAGACCCAG
>CAYNDR010000162.1:0-4074 GCA_964395295.1 uncultured Planctomycetales bacterium | reverse complement strand
CTTCCCCATCGCCGCCACGACCGCCGTGTACCGGAGGAGCGTGGTCTTGCCTGACCCCGGCTCTCCCAGAAGGATGATGGCCCGGCCGCGTTCGAACGCCTCCTCCCACCGTTCGGGTGGAGCCCGATCGGATTCGGCGAATCGCACTTCCTTCCCCTTTTCCGATGGGAATCGGAGCGGCTCGTCTCCCCCGCGCCGCCGGACCCGAAGGGGGGTGAAGACCTTAATCAGGTCAAGCGTGCCGAGGAAATCGAGTTGGGGCAGGCCGTAGAACCTCAACTGGGAGAAGGGCGGCCGAAGATAATAATCGCACACCGCCTTGGAAACGAGGTAGGTGTCATTCTCTTTGGAAAGAAGCCCTCCTTCCTTCTGGGGCTTACGTCCCGCCGGAGAGACGAAAGCGGGAATCCTGTCTCGGCTCGTCATCCCCAGGTAGGAGAATTTCTTCCCCAAGGCCGGATCCTGATGCCGTATCGAGACAAAAACGTCCTCCGTCAAGCAAACCCCGTTTGGTGGGCATACATCCGACCCGACCAGGTGGCCGGCAGCATTGAATTCCGGTGGATTCGACTTCCCCAAGTCCTCCTGTTCCTTCACGAAATCCAATCCCACTGAGGCTCGAAGCTGGACCTCATAGCCCCTGATCGTGCGCACCCTTTCGACCGCATCGAGGGCGGCCTTCACGGCCCGCACGGCGGCCGCCTCGCCCTTGAAGTAGATCGAAGCCCCATCCCCCTCCCATCCTGGCGAGCCTGCCGGCTGGAAACCCTTCGCGGCCTCCCCCACGGCGGCGTGGACAAGCCTCATGCACTCGATCCGCTCCGACTCGCCGGGCCTCTTCGCCAAATCGGAGGAATCCACAAGGTCGCACTTGAGGAGAGCCGCAGGCATGGGCGGGCTTACTTCCACGGCCTTCAATTCCTGAGCCTGAAGGTCACCCGGAATTCGGCCCCCACGCAGGCAAACTCGGGCTCTGGAAGCCCGCTGGCCCGTGCCCGTTGGATCATCGTGGGGATGCCGCGGCCTGCATCAGTGGCCAGCCGCGCCCGAACGAGGTGATTGAACACGATCGGGTTTCTCACGAGGTGGAAGCCGAGTTTGACGTTGTCGATCGTCACCGTGTTCAGGAGCATGCCGGGGCTGACGACCTCCAGCCGATCATCGAAGAGGAACAGCCGGACCTGGGAGAGCGCGAGGTAGTCGCGATGGGCGACCGCGTTCACGAGGGCTTCGTCGAAAGCATCGAAGGGCATGGAATAAATGGGACGAGGTCCCGGATGTCTTGCGGAGGCCAGGTGTTCGCGCAGGAACGCCTGCGCCTCCGCGATCTGCCTGCGGAGCGTGCCGCCCAGCTCGCGGCGATCCAGGAACTCCTCGCTCACGTCCGTCCCCTTGTGGCGGATCGCGGTGATCCTCGCATAAGGCTTGAATTGCTGAGGGTCCCGGCCGAAGCAAAGCAAGCCCCCCACGGTGGGATGCCTCTCGTCCGCCATCACCTTCATGGCGATCAAGGCGCGCCCCATCGATTCGGAGGCCATCCCTTTCAATTCGGGCCGCACATCGAGAAGGGAGTCCCGATCGAGGTCCCCTTCCCCGGCGTCCTCCACCGCGATCTCGTCGGGGAAAAGGGACCCCGCCGACTGGTAGATCTCCAGGAGTTCCTGGCGGGTGGCCATCCTCCTCCCGGCGGCGCCCCGCACGAAATAAACGCCCCGGTTGGTGCGGTAGGGACGCTGTGGGCCGCGTGGGGCATGGACCACGAGGACCACATTCCCCTCGATCGAATGCTTCTCCACCGTCACGTTCGTCAGGGGAGGTTCCACATTCTGCCTGCTGATGTTGTCGATCCGCAGGATCGTCCTGTCGGGATCCCTCACCCCCCGTACGGCTCGATCGTCGGCAACGCCCAGGATCAGCATGCCCCCGGCTCCGTTGGCGAAGGACGTCAAGGATGCCGCCAAGTCGTCCTCGTGGACTTCCTCGCGCTTAAACTCGGTCCGGGAATCCTCGCCAAGTCGGACGCGTTCCCGGACTTCTTCGGTGTTCACCAGTAGGCCCTCTTTGGGCGCCGAATGAACCTAGCGGGCGCCCCCATGATAATCCCCGGGCCATCGGGAGGCAAGCGACGGGCGGGATGGGCTACTTCTTTGCCGGGACCTTCGGGGCGACGTGATGGAACGGCGTCCCCCACCCCCGGCCGAAGGGCCAGGCGCTCAGGCCCCAGAAATCCATCGGGTTCACGACCAGGCCGTCGATGAGGCCCGTGACCACCCGGCTCACCAGGATGAGCCCCAGGGACACCGTGTTCCCGTGGAGCCACGGCTTCTCCACGTAGCCCTGCTGGAGCAGGTCGTCGGCCTGCCGGGTGACCTTCTGGGGACCGAAGCACCCGCCGGCGGAGACCGCCAGGAGGGCCGCGGCCAGGACGAGGAGCGGTTTCTTCATGGTGCCAACGGGGCCGGATCATACCAATCCGGGGAGCGCGCGGGGAATAAAAAAACCCCCGGCTCGCGCCGGGGGTTCTTGGCTTCCGGTCCGGTGCTACTTGCCGGCAGGCACCGTGACGGCCTTGTGGTTGAAGGGCGTGCCTACGCCCTTGCCGAACGGCCAGGCGTCCACCCCCCAGAAGTAGTACACGTCAATGATGCTGTCGACCATGCTCGTGACCCAGAACGCGACCCCGATGAGCGCCTGCGAGATCACGTTGCCCACCAACCAGGGCTGGTTCACGTACTCCTGGTTCAACCAGTCGTCCAGGCCGCGGGTCAGCTTCCGGGGCCCGAAACAGCCGATCGACCCCACCACGATCAACAGCGCCAACGCAACCACTGCCGCCTTCTTCATAAATTCTCCTCCCAATAATTTCCCCAACACTCTTGGTAAAAACTATAGCACCCCTCCGGACCCTGTCAACGAATATATGGATTATTCCCCCCTGCCGCGCGGTTTGCGCCGGATTCCCGCATGATCGCCCTTGACAGCCTTCGCGGGCCCTCGCTAGGATACGCGCCCAAGCCCGATGTGTCCTGAAAGCCTTTCTTCAAGGCGGCGAATCCATGCCTAAGCGAACCGATATCGAGAAGATCCTGCTCATCGGATCGGGTCCCATCATCATCGGGCAGGCGTGCGAGTTCGACTACTCCGGCACGCAGGCCTGCAAGGCCCTCCGCGAGGAGGGCTACACGATCGTCCTGGTGAACTCCAACCCGGCCACCATCATGACCGATCCGGAGATGGCCGACCGCGTCTACATCGAGCCCATCACGCCGGACATGGTCGAGAAGATCATCCGGAAGGAACGCCCCGACGCCCTCCTCCCCACCCTCGGGGGCCAGACCGCCCTCAACACCGCCGTGGCCCTCGCCGACCGCGGCGTGCTCGACCAGTGCAAGGTCGAGATGATCGGCGCCAACGCCGACGTCATCAAGAAGGCCGAGGACCGCAAGCTCTTCAAGAAGGCGATGGAGAACATCGGCCTCGACCTCCCCCGCTCGGGCTACGCCTACTCGCTCGACGACGCCCGGAGGATCCACTCCGGGATCGGCCTGCCCCTGGTCATCCGCCCCAGCTTCACCCTGGGGGGCTCCGGCGGCGCCATCGCCTACAACGTCGAGGAGTTCGAGCGGGCCGTCCAGTACGGCATCGAGCAGTCGATGATCGGCGAGATCCTCGTCGAGGAGTCGGTCGCTGGCTGGAAGGAGTACGAGCTGGAGGTGATGCGCGACCGCAAGGACAACTGCGTCATCGTCTGCTCGATCGAGAACTTCGACCCCATGGGCGTCCACACGGGCGACTCGATCACGGTGGCCCCCGCCCAGACGCTCACCGACCGGGAGTACCAGGCCATGCGCGACGCCTCGATCGCCATCATGCGGGAGATCGGGATCGAATGCGGCGGCTCCAACATCCAGTACGGCGTGGACCCCGCCACCGGCCGCATGGTCGTCATCGAGATGAATCCCCGCGTCTCCCGCAGTTCCGCGCTGGCCTCCAAGGCCACCGGCTTCCCCATCGCCAAGATCGCCGCCAAGCTCGCCGTGGGCTACACCCTGGACGAGATCCCCAACGACATCA
>CAYNDR010000161.1:9869-13970 GCA_964395295.1 uncultured Planctomycetales bacterium | reverse complement strand
GCGCTGGACATGGTCCGGCGGCGGCGCCGCCAGCCCTTCAAGCGCATAACGGCGCCCGAGGCGGCGGTGCTTGTCCGCGGCGGCCGGATGATAGGGGAGGACGCCCACGGGGGGCGGGCCCGGAAGGGCGCGGACGAACTCGGCCGTGGCGCGGAGGTTCCCCTCGTCGTCGTTGAATCCCGGGATGAGCGGCAGGCGCCCCCAGACCCTCGCGCCGAGCCCGCAGACCGCCCGCAGGTTCTCCAGGATGAGGCCGTTCGGGACGCCCGTGCCCGCCCGGTGGCGCTCCGGGTCCATGCCCTTGAGGTCGTAGAGGAGGAGGTCCGCCCGGCGCGCGAGGTCCTCCGCCTGCTCCCGCGGGGCGTGGCCGCAGGTGTCGACGGCCGTGTGGAGCCCGCGCTCGCGGCAGAGGTCGAGGGCGGCGCGGAGGAATCCGGGCTGGGCGAGCGGCTCGCACCCGGAGAAGGTGATCCCGCCGCGCGACTCCTCGAAGAAGACGCGGTCCCGCTCCAGCTCGTCCACGAGCTCGTCCGCGGCGCGGTCCCGCCCAAGGACCTCGCGGGCCCCCGCCGGGCAGGCCTCCGCGCACGCCCCGCAGCCGTCGCACCGCGCCGGGTCCGGGCGGCGCGTCTCGGGGGAGACGGCGCCACGGGGACAGGCGCGGACGCACTCCCCGCAGCCGGTGCACCGGCCGGGGAAGTGGACCGTCTCGCGCCCCCCCGACTGGCTCTCGGGATTCTGGCACCAGCCGCAGCGGAGGGGGCAACCCTTCAGGAAGACCGTGGTGCGGATGCCCGGCCCGTCGTGGATGGAGTACCGCCGCAGGTCGAAGACCCGTCCCCGGACGCCCGCCTCGGCGATCATGGCCTCTCCCCTGAAGTGTATGTGATATTGCGCACAATAGCAATGGCGGTCATCCCCGGCCCGGCCGCCGCCCCGCTTCCCGGGAGGGGCCCGGTTTGGTATAACCGCGCCGGCGCGAAGGAGGGCACCCCCATGAAGAGCGGCGCGATCCTGCTCCTGGCGGCCCTGGCGGGCGCCCCGTCCCCCGCGGAGGACGCCCTTGAGCCCCTCGACCTCAGGCAGGTCCGGGTCGGCGGCGAGATCGGGCGGCGGATCGACGTCACCCTGAAGAACAACCTCCTCGTCCTCGATGCGGAGAAGGACTTCCTGCAGCCCTTCCGGGAGAAGTCCCGCAGGGACGGCTACATCGGGCTCGGGAAGCTCATCGACGCGGCCGTCCGCCTCGCCGCGTACTCCGGCGACGAGAAGGCCGTGGCCCTCAAGAAGCGCCTCGTGGAGGAGGCCATCAAGGCCCAGGGGGCCGACGGGTACGCCGGGATCATGAAGCCTGCGGCGCGGATGTGGGGCCTGTGGGATGTCCACGAGGTGCAGTACCTGGCGTGGGGGCTCCTGAGCGACCACCGGTTCTTCGGCGAGAAGGCCTCGCTCGACGGGGCCCGGAAGGCCGCCGACTACATCGTCGAACGCTGGGGCGGGATGCCGGAGCGCTGGGGCGAGAAGAACGCCGTGGCCGCGGACGTGGCCGTGACGGGCCTCGAGCGGACGATGGTCGCCCTCCACCGCGCCACGGGGGAGAAGCGCTACCTCGACTTCGTCCTCAAGGAGCGCGCCCTGGCAGACTGGGACCTCGGCATCGTCATCGGGCGCCGCCCCCTCATCGAGGGCCACATCTACGCCTACATGGCGCGCTGCCTCGCCCAGCTGGAGCTCCACCGCGTGCAGCCCGACGCGAAGCTCCTTGCCCAGACGCGCCGCGCGATGGACTTCCTCGTCCGGGGGGACGGCCTCGCCCTCACCGGCGGCGCCGGGATGTGGGAAATCTGGACCGACGACCAGGACGTCCGCGGCGAGCTCGGCGAGACCTGCGCCACCGCCTACCAGCTTCGCGTCTACGACAGCCTCCTCCGGCTCGAAGGCGATCCGCGCCTGGGCGACCTCATGGAGCGGACGATCTACAACGCCCTCTTCGCCGCGCAGTCGCCGGACGGCCGCCGCCTGCGCTACTTCGCGCCGCTCGAGGGGAAGCGCGAGTACTGGCCGGGCGACACCTACTGCTGTCCGTGCAACTACCGGCGCATCGTGGCCGAACTCCCGCAGATGGCCTACTACCGGTCGAAGGGAGGGCTCGCGGTGAACCTCTACGGGGCGTCGGAGGCGAAGGCCGACCTGGGCGGCGCCGCGGTTTCCGTGCGGCAGGAGACGGACTACCCGAACTCGGGGAGGGTCGTCCTCAAGGTCGAGCCCGCGGCGCCCGCGCGGTTCCCGATCCGCCTGCGCATCCCCCTCTGGGCCGCCGGCGCCAAGGCCGCCGTCAACGGGCAGGCGGTGGAAGGCCCGGCCCGGCCCGGGACGTTCCTGGAGATCGACCGCGAATGGAAAGCGGGAGATGCCGTGACGCTGGACCTGCCCATGGCCTGGCGGCTCGTGAAGGGGCGCAAGCGGCAGTCCGGACGCGCGGCGGTGATGCGCGGCCCCGTGGTCTACTGCCTCAATCCGGAGCCGAACAAGGCGATCGCGAACTGGGACGGCGCGGACCTCTCCCGGATCACGCTCGATCCCGCGTCGCTGGGCGAGCCCGCCCCGAGCGATGCCGTCCGCCCCGGCGGGACCGCCTGCCGCGTGAAGGCCTGGAAGCCGGGCTTCGACCTGTCTCTGAAGGGCGACCTGGAGCTGACGCTCACGGAGTTCCCCGATCCGAACGGCCGGGCGACCTGTTTCCGCCTGCGGGACATGTCGGCGGCGGTCGACGACGAACTGCTTTCGGGAGGGCGGTAGGCCGATGTCCGCGCCGGTCCTCCTCGTCAACGCCAACCGCATCCGGCCGCCCATCGCGCCGATCGCGCTCGACTATCTGGGGACGGCGCTCGAGGACGCCGGCTTCGGGGTCCGCGTCCTCGACCTCGCCTGGGGCGGGGACGTCGCGCGGGCGCTCTCGGAGCGGCCCCTCCTCGTGGGCCTCACCTTCCGGAACCTCGACGACTCGTCGGCGGCGTCGCGGCGGTCGTTCGTGGCCGAGCACCGCGAGGTCGTGCGCCTGATCCGGACGCACACGGACGCGCCCGTGGTGGTGGGCGGCGCGGGCCTGTCGATCGCCCCCGGCGCGGCGCTCCGGGCCCTGGGCGCGCACGTCGCCGTGCGCGGCGAGGGAGAAGGGGCGATCGTGGCCTTCGCGCAAGGCCGCCCCGCCGGCGGACTCCCGATCGACCTCGCCGCGGCCCCCGTGCCCCGCCGGACCTTCGTCGACAACCGGCGCTACCTCAGGGAAGGGGCGCAGGTGGGATTCGAGACGTCGCGGGGATGCGACGCGCGGTGCGCCTACTGCGCCGACACGCTCTCGAAAGGCTGCCGCGTGAGGACGCGCTCTCCGGGATCGGTGGCCGCCGAGCTGGAATCGCTCGCGGGGATGGGCGTGGACGTCTTCCACACCTGCGACAGCGAGTTCAACGCCGACCCGAACCACGCGCTCGCCGTGTGCGAGGCGATCGCCGGCCGCGGGCTGGGCGGGAAGATCCGCTGGTACGCGTACTGCCGGCCCGTCCGCTTCACCGGCGCGCTGGCGGCGGCGATGAGGGCGGCCGGCTGTGCGGGGGTCAACTTCGGCGCCGACCACGTGGACGCGGCGATGCTCGCGCGGCTGGGGAGGGCGCACCGCTCGGCCGACCTCCGGGCGGCCCGCGCCGCGTGCCGCCGGGCCGGCATGGCCGTCATGATCGACATGCTCTTCGGCGCCCCCGGGGAGACGCGGAAGACGATCGAGGGGGCGGTCGAGGAGGTCCGGGCGCTCGATCCCGAGGCCGCTGGGATCGCGCTGGGGCTCCGGCTCTACCGGGGGACGCCCCTCGGGGACGAGCTGGCGCCGCCCGGCGGGCCGCCGCGGCCGGGCGTGACCGGCGCCACGGACGACCTCCTGGAGCCCGCCTTCTTCGTCGATGCGCGACTGGCCGGAGCACTCGTGGAACTACTCCCACGGAGTATGCGACCCGGCTTACCTGAATCGGTTCCCCCCGAACAGGGTCGCCGACACCGACAGCGATATGAAGCGGGGCCGGATGGCCGCGCACATGGTGTGGCAGTTGC
>CAYNDR010000161.1:0-9859 GCA_964395295.1 uncultured Planctomycetales bacterium | reverse complement strand
GGCGGGCCGCCGCGGCCGGGCGTGACCGGCGCCACGGACGACCTCCGGGAGCCCGCCTTCTTCGTCGAGCCGGCGCTCGGCGGGGACATCGGCGCTCACCTCGCGTCGCTCGTGGGAGGCGACAGGCGCTTCTTCTGCCTGGGGCCATCGGCCGGCGGGGAGATCGCCAGCTGCAACTACAACGAGAACGGCCCGCTCGACCGGGCGATCGCCGCGGGGGCCCGCGGCGCCTACTGGGACATCCTCCGGTCGATGCGTTAGCGGCCCGTGCCGGAGAGTTTGCGGACGAAGTCCTCGCCGCCGTCCATGGCGTTCCACAGGGATTCCTGCTCCCGGCAGTCGTAGGTCCAGTAGAGCCAGCCGTTGAGCCCCTCGGCGACAGCGAGGTCCCGCACGGCAAGCATCTGCCGCTCGACCTCGGCGAAGTCCTTTTGGACGTGGCGGAAGGCGCCGAACTCTCCGAGGAGGATCGGCTTCTTCTTCCGGATCGCCTCCATCTCGGGCGCAAAGAGGAGGCTGGAGTCCATGTCGGTGCGGAAGTCCTCCCCGAGGTCGGCGCCGCGGCGGACGGGGTAGAAGTGGATGTCCATGAAGTCGAGGGTCCCGGAACCCAGCGTGGGGAGGCCGGGCGGGCAGCGCTTGTCGCCCTTCGTGTCGGGGGAGATCCCCTCGTGGGTCTTGAGGGTTTTGCCCACGGCGCGCATCGTGAAGATGCCCTCGGCCACGAGGACCTGCGGGTCCACGGCCTTCGCCGCCTTCGCGATCTCGTCGTGGTAGTGGCGGAGCCCCTCGTCCATGAGGAGGCGCCGCTCGCGGTCGGAGGCCATGTCGTAGCTCCTCCCGTTCGGCATCGCGAGCTTCCCCTCGCGGACGGTGAACGGCCACCGGTCGCACGCCACGTAGAGTTCGTTCTGGCCCTGGACCCCGAGGAGCGTGGAGAGGAGGGCGGGGTCCTTCTCCCTGATGGCGCGCAGGAAGTCGGCCACGTAGGCCTTCTTGGCCTCGATGCCCTCCTTCGTGAAGTAGATCGCGTTCTTGCCCCTCTGTTCGGCATGGAGCATGGCCTGGTAGTGGCGGCTGAGGGGGAGCTCGCCGTCGCCGAAGGTGGGGAAGACGTAGACGCCGTGCCGCGCGGCCCGGCGGAGGAAGTCCATCACGTTGTCCATGTAGGGGCCGTAGGGGCCCTTCGTGGTCTCGGGATTCCCGGCGATGCCCGGATTGCCCCGGCTGCGCCCGGCCACGAAGACCCGGACCGTGTTGCAGCCGGCGGCCTCGAGGACGCGGAGCATGGCCTCGGCCCGATCGGGGTCGTAGTGGGCCTTCGTGGAGTCGGTGTCGGCGTCAAAGGTGGCGTGGTCGCCGCCCCTCAGGCGGACGTAGTTGAAGCCCTTGATGGGAAACGGCGCGGCCTCCGCGCCTCGCGCGAAGACGGCGCGATCGCCGCCGGCGCGGACACGGATTCGCGGAGGGTATTGGAGGGGCGCGTCCTGCGGGTCGGAGAGCCCGGCGCAGAGGAGGAGGGCGGCGATGGGGCGCACGCCGGGAGTATTCCACCCCCGCTCCGCCCCGTCAAGCGCGGGGTCAAGAAGCCCGTTGGCATACACGATCCGGCTTTCCGTTTGGAATGTGCCCTATCATGACACTCAACAACTGCAACATTGGGCGTGGATGTGGTTGCCGGTAACCTTGTTCGTGGCCGGGGCGGCCAAGTGATGCCGATCCGCCATCAGACCTTGACAGGGAGTGATAAGCTTTAATAATGTTTGGCATGGTTGTGAAGGCGAAGAAGAGGCGACCCGACGGGAAGGGGCGCCCCCGGATCGGTTCGTTGTCGGAGCTTCTCACCGTCAATGAAGCGGCGCGATTCCTCGGCGTCTCCGCGTCGACCTTGCGGAACTGGGACCGGCAAGGGAAGCTTCGCCCCCTCCGCCACCCCATGAACCGCTACCGGCTCTATACCGAGGAAAGTCTTCAGCGGCTGCTGACGGGACTTTCGGAGCAGGGCGCGGGATGACTACCTTATCGGATGCCGTCGCCCGATCCATCAAGGCCAACGGGGTGCACTACACGCCGTCTGACCTGGCGTCCTTCCTGGCGGATGTCACAGTGCGCCAAGTCGCGTTCGGCACCCGCGCGATCCTCGCCCTGGATCCCGCCTGCGGCGATGGCGGCTTGTTGCGGGCGGCCGCCCTTGCGGTCCCCCTGAGGGTCCGCCGCCGGATGCTGCTGATAGGCTACGAGACCGATCGTGCCGCCGCCCGCAATGCCGAGGCGAAACTTCTCGGCCTCGGGGTTGCCGGCGTCGAAATCAGGGGCCAGGATTTCCTGGACGCCGTAATCGCGAATTATGCGGACCCGTCTTTGACGCCCTTGTTCGCGGCTCCCGATTTGGCCGCCGAACGGTTTGATGTCGTGATCTCGAATCCGCCCTACGTCAGGACTCAGGTGCTAGGTGCCCATCGGTCGAGGCGGCTGGCCGCCCTGTTCGGCCTCAGCGGCCGGGTCGACCTCTACCATGCGTTCGTCAAGGCGATTTCCATGGTGCTCCGTCCGGGGGGCGTCCTGGGGCTGCTCACCTCGAACCGGTTCATGATGATCCAGTCAGGGGCGTCGGTCCGGGAACTGCTGCGGCGGGATTTCGAGCTGTGCGACTTGTACGACCTTGGGGATACCAGGCTCTTCCATGCCGCCGTCCTGCCCGCCGTCCTGGTCGCGAAGCGCAACCCGGCATCCGGCAAGGCCAGGTGTCCTTTCGCCCGGGTGTACGCGGCCAGGAGCCCGACGGCGGATGTTCATTCGGCGCGGACGTGGCCGTCCATCCTTGATGCGCTCAGGAGTCCGGATGGGGGAATCGTTCGGACCGGCGAAGGACGCTTTCACGTGGATCGCGGCGAGCTGGCCTTCGGCAAGGCTGCCGACGCCCCCTGGTCGTTGTCCTCGCCGCAAACCGAGAGCTGGCTGGGACAAGTGCGGTCGAGGCTCAGTTGCGCCTTCGGGGATGTTGCCCAGGTTCGCGTGGGCATCAAGACCACGGCCGATGCCGTATTCATTCGTGATGATTGGGATTCCCTGCCCGAGGACGGCCGGCCGGAGCCCGGATTGCTGCGCCCCCTGATCACGCACCATGCCGCCGCCCGATGGCTGAGCGGGATCGGGCCAGACCACCCGACGCGGATCTTGTACCCCCACGAGGAGGGATCGGACGGATCGAGACGGCCCGTGGATTTGGCAAAATATCCGCGAGCTCGGGCGTATCTCCAGCGACACCGAAAGCAACTTGAGGCGCGGCGCTATGTCGTCGAGGCCGGAAGGAAATGGTACGAGATTTGGGTGCCCCAACAGCCCCGGGACTGGTCATGCGCGAAGGTCGTATATCCCGACATCTCTGAGCAGCCGAAGTTCTTCCTCGACACGAGCGGCGCCCTCGTGAACGGGGACTGTTATTGGATCACGCTTGACAAGGGAGCGGCCCCGGAGTGGCTCTACCTCATGCTCGCCGTGGCCAATTCGACTTTCATTACGGCGTACTACGACACGGTTTTTCACAACAAGCTCTATGCCGGCCGGCGGCGATTCATGACTCAATACGTCCGTCAATTCCCGCTTCCTCGGCCGGACTGCTCCCAGGGACGCCGGATCATCGGGATGCTGTCGGAGGCCACGGATCCCCGCCGTGGCGCCGCTCCTGGCCGGGACGAGGAAGAGGAACTTAATGGCTTGGTATGGTCGTCATTCGGGCTGCGCGAAAAAGCCGTGTGGTAGCCGGATCTGGAGCTTCCGGTTGACCTCCCTGCCCTTGAACCGACGGAAGAACCGGAAGAAGCGCTCGCCCGTGCTGACGACCACGTGGTCGAGCCTCACCTCATTCCTCCCCGGTTTCGCGTAGAACACGGCATATCGCACGTCGCAGTGTCGTGCCTGTGGTACCGGCTCTATCGGCTCCGTGCTGTCGGGAGACACCAATCCCAGGTCGATGGTAGGGGAGGTCTGCAGCTTCAGCTCAAGCAGTTGATCGGGGACGTCCGGGAACTGGCCCGTGTCCACGCGGGCCCCATACCCAAGGGCCCGCTGGACCGCTTCGTGAAGGACTGCTCCGCGGTTGCGTTCCTGGTCTGAGCCGGGATTGGCGATTCGCCGTCCCACCAGGGAGTGCAACTTGATATACAGCGCTCTCACCGGGAGAAAGCGGCGCGAAGGAAACGCGGCCCCTGCCCGCGATGCCTTTGATCCATGCCTGAGCAACGCCAGGATGTGGGAGGTGTCGGCGGCGGAGACGAGACGGCTGGATCGGACCGGATGCCGGGCGGCGGCCTGGTACTTCCGGGTCAGCGTTCCGGTGGTGTCGAGGGAGGCGATGATGTCGCCCGTCACGACGCGGACGGCCTTGACGTGCAGGGACTCGTCCACGCGGATGATCACGTAGCGGCGGTCTCTCGATACTTCCTCATTCCAGATCTGCAGGTTGTCCGCTTTCTGGACATAGGTGTCGAAGTTTTGCCCCGGAAAGCGGGGTCGTACCCTGAGGAAGCGGTTGGGCACGGGATAGCCCAGCGCCCTGCAGACGGCGGACTTGACGACCTTGGATCGTGTCCTGAGCGGGTAATCAAGGGAGAGGCCGACGAGACGGGCCCGGAGAATTTCCTCGAGGCCGTCGGAGGGCAGGTAGAGATAGGGATTGCTAATCAGGGTGTCGTAGATGGTAAGGCCGGACGCCTTGATGCGGCGGACGATCTCTTCGTGCGAGGAGGTCTTCTTTGTCATACGGCACCGGGAGGGGCACAATCAGGTTGATGTCCCGCCCTTGTTCATTCATCGGCAGCTTGCCCGCAGGACTCCACCTGGACCCCAAAAGGTGGGTATTTGAGGGAATCGGGATCAGCGCGTCTTCCACGCGATGAAGAGGGCCGAGGCCCAGAAGTAGACGGAGAAGGAGAGGAGCGTCCGCGCGGCCTCGCGCCACGGCCCTTTCTCGTCCGTCATCCCGCGGGCCGCCCAGACCGCCGCCGGGAACGCGGGCACCAGCCCCGCGAGGAACCCGTAGCCCATCACCAGGAACAGGCTCCGGCACAGGTGGTAGTACCCGAAGCACAGCCCCGCGAAGCCCGCCATCCCGCCCCGGACGAGCCAGCGGGCGCCGCGGACGGCCGCGAGCACGAGGAGCTGGAAGGGGACGAACAGGCTCGCGGGCCACGTGAACACGAGCGGGTCGGTCAGGAGCGTCCCCGCGGAGCCCAGGGCGAAGGCCCCGCCCCAGAAGACGGCCCGGGACGCGAGGCGGCCGCCGCGCAGGCGGGAGGCGCCCCATCCCGCCAGGGCGGACAGGACGAACAGCCCGATGTTCCACGCGTACCAGCGGGCCATGAGCCGGAGCGAAGGGGCGTAGAGGGCGCGGCCGCCCGTGGGCGGGCCCGATCGGGTCTCCTGCGGGGCGAGGGCTCGCGGCGGCGTGGAGGCCGGGTCTCCCAGGTAGAGGCACGCCGCGTGCGCGTGGTCCCGGAGGTAGAGCCGCCGGCGATGCAGGGCGGGCGGCGTCCAGCAGGCCGGGCCCTCGAAGACCCGCGCGCGGGCCAGCTCCTCGAAGCGCTCGGGCGTCGCCCGCGCCAGGATCAGCTCCCCCGACTCGCTGAACAGGATGAGCTTGCCGTCGGCGGCGATCGCGGTCGCGTGGCCCGTGCGGTCGGTGGACCAGCAGACCTCGCCCGTGGAGAGCTTGAGGCACTTGAAGGCCCCGCGCGCGGGGCGGGTCCCGCGCGGCTGGAGGTCGTGCAGGTCGAAGCCGTAGACGTGGCCGTCGAGGACGACGCCGGAGCACACGTCGTTCGAGAGTTCCGGGCTGGTCCAGGCCGGCTCCGCCGCGGCGCCGTCGAGCCTGTAGGCGCGCGCCCCCTTCCGGAAGGCGGCGGCGGCGAGCAGGTACGGCTCCTCGTAGAGCGGCCATGACGAATGCTCGTCGTAACCCTCCGACCACGGGTCGTTCCACAGCTCCCGCCCCGTTTCCGGATCGAAGGCGGCCAGGTGGTTCCGCAGGAACGCCACGATCTGCCGGCGCCCGCCCGCGGTGACGGGGAGGCAGGGCGAGTAGCTCGCCGCGTAGTCGCCCGACCGCCACGCCACGGAGCCGTCCCCGGCGCGCAGGGCCACGACCGCCGCGCCCTTGCCGCCCACGGGCAGGTAGACCTTGCCGTCCTCCACGAGCGGCGAGCACGCGTAGCCGTACTCCGTCCCGGTCCCCTTGAACTCCTCGGCCACGTTCCGCGACCACAGGAGGCGTCCGTCCCGCGCGTCCAGACAGCCTGCGAGGCCGAAAGCGCCGGCGAAGTACACCCGGCCCCCGGCCACCGTCGGGGTCGCCATCGGCCCCGGCCATCGGCCGTCCGGTTGCCACGGGTACTCGTAGCGTCGCGTCCATATCCGCCGCCCCGTGCCCGCGTCCAGGCAGGCCACGGCCTGTCCCGCGAGGGTCTGGAACTGCGTGTACAGCCGGTCGCCCGCCGCGGCGAATCCGGAGAAGCCCTGGCCCATCTCGATTCGCCAGAGGACGGGCGGGCCCTGGGCGGGCCAGGACTCGGCGAGCCCCGTCTCCGCCGAGACGCCGCTGGTGTTCGGGCCGCGCAGATGGGGCCAGTCTTCGGCCTGG
Organism: uncultured Planctomycetales bacterium; assembly: GCA_964395295.1. Taxonomy (GTDB): domain Bacteria; phylum Planctomycetota; class MHYJ01; order MHYJ01; family JACPRB01; genus CAYNDR01. Next base: position 3,222 of record CAYNDR010000161.1, on the reverse strand, counting down.
GGTGCGCCGGAGGCGCCCGCCCACAGCGCGGTCAGGCCCGCGATGAGTCCCTGCAGTCTCATCCGCCTTCTCCCGCAGGGAGGCCGCCCGCTGCTTCGTCCGGCCAGCTTCCGCATCTGCGCGTGGTCATAGGCCGGAGGCGGACCTGGCGGGATTTCAGGTCCTGCCAGGCCCTCTCCAGCGCCCCGCCGAACTCCTGGGCGTGGAACAGGACGTCCTCGATCGCCAGGCGGGACTCCTCGTGCAGATCGATCCTCGACAGCTCGACGGCCGCGGGGGACGGGTCGGCGGGTCCGCGCGTTGCGCAGCCCAGGGCGGCCGCGGCCAGGAAGAGGGCGGGCCGAAGCGTCATGACTCTGCTCCGATTCTCCCGGAGTTTACACTTTCGGGACGCCTCGCTTAACGCCATTTCAGCCGGGGCGGGAGGCTGGGGCTTCCTGGAAGGCCCGTGAAACGGCGCCGTCGGGGACCCGGGATGGCCCGTCGCGCCGACGCGGCGCGGTCGAAGATCGCCTCGCGCGGCAGCAGCCCCATCCCCTGCCGACCGGCATCCGTATCATGAATAGGGTTTCCCCTCCCGGGGAGGTCGCCATGCGGATCGCGGGCTGTGTCCTGCTGCTCCTGGCCACCGTGCCGCTCGATCCGCCCCAGGGGATCGACAAGGGGCTCATCCTGGACCTGGATGCCGACCGGGGCGTCGAGGTGGAGGACGGCGACCGCGTCGTGAAGTGGACGAGCCAGGTCGCCGCGTCCGCGGCCCGGGATTTCGTCAAGCGGGACGAGGGGCGGAAGGAGCGCGGCTCGGGCCGTCCCACCTTGAGGAAATCCGTCGCGGCCATCGGCGGGCATAACGTCCTGGTGTTCCGGCGGCAGGAGCTGGTGAATCACGAGGAAGACGCCTTCGACAAGCTCCTGACGGGGAGCGGGTACACCTGGTTCGCCGTCCTGAGCGTCACCCGGCAGAACACCCGGCTGAAGGACGTGAACTCGTTCTTCGGCAACTTGAGGAACGGCGGGAACTACGAGGGGATCTGGGGAAACCTGACGGACGACAACCGGGTATGGATCGGATCGCGCAACGGCGTCACCTTCGGGCGCTGGGACGCCAACAATCCCAAGGTCGTGGCCCTCGAGCCGCTGAAGGAGGACCGATACTACGTCGTGGCCGGGCGCATGGGCGCGGGCGCCGGCGAGGTGCGGATCGACCTGTTCATCAACGACCCCGCGCCCGTCTCTGGCGGGCCTTTCCCGGTCAATCCCAGGGCGAACTCCTCCAAGCTCGCGATCGGGCAGGAACGCGACGCGACCAACCACCCGGGGGTGGAGGCCTTCGACGGCGAGCTGGCGCGCTTCCTGATCTATGAACGCCCCCTGGGGGACGGCGAACTGAGGCAGGCCCTGGAGCATCTGAAGCGGACGTACGCGATCCGGTGACGCCCGGAGGGGATCCTATTCCGCCGCTTCTTGAATTAACGGGTGGTGAGGGCGGTGGGGTTCGAACCCACGGCCCACGGCTTAAAAGGCCGTTGCTCTACCTCTGAGCTACGCCCTCACGCTTGGGCGCCAATAGGTTACAGCGCGTGGACCGCGGGCACAAGATTTGATGCCGGAATTCCGCCAACTTCCACGAGCACTTCCAGCGTATGCCGACGCTCCCTGGCCGCCGAGGCCAGGTGGGCGCAAGGAGGACGGGCCCGGGGGGAGAGGAGGAGGGCCGGCCTGATCCGTCGGGGTTCCCGCGCCCCCCTTGTGCGGGCAGGGCGTCTCCAGGGGAGGGCGTCTGCCGGCGCGGGTGGGGGGATCGGCTCAAGGGGTGAGGGAGGGGAAGGGGGCGCGGATTCCGCAAGCGCAAGGCAAGGCAGGCGGCCAGGAATCCTGGATAATCTAGGGAACCTCGTCCTTGTCCGGTCCTTTGGCTTCCTCGGGGCCTCTTTCGTCCGTCCTCTCTTCCGAGTCGTCCTCCGAATCCTCCTCTGGGACTTCCTTCGGCTTGCGCCCCCTCTTTGCCTTGGCCATGGATTCGGCGCGGTGGGCCTTCTTCTTGTTCGTCTCCGCCAGCAGCCCTTCGGCGAACGCCGCGAAGGCCTGGTCGCGTCCTTCCGGCGTGGGATCGAAGTAGACCACTTCATGAGCGAGATCGGTCGGGATCAGGAACCAACCCCTTCTGTCGCGGTAAATCCGAAGTTCGATCCGGACCCCGTTGGCATGGATGAAGAGCGTGTCCGATTCAGGCTCCCACCCATTCGGGGGCATGAACTTCATGGGGCATTGCCCTCGTGCCATGCGGTCCTGGTGAAATACACCACCCCGGACCGGGGAATCCCCTTGGATTCCCCCCGGTCCTGGACCGCAGTCTGCTTTACCCCGGGACCCCTCACCCCGTCCGGTTGCCGTTGGGGTGTGGTCCCGGATCTACTTCAGGTGCTTCGACACCAGGGCCGTCATCTCGAACATCGAGACCTGCTTCTTCCCGCCGAAGACCGCCTTGAGCGTCTCGTCGGCGTTGATCATCCGCCTGTTGGTCTTGTCCTGGAGCCCGTGCTTCTTGATGTAGACCCAGAGCTTCTTCGCCACCTCGCTCCGGGGCAGGGGCTTGGCCCCCGTGACCGGGGCGAGTTTTTCGCTGGGCTGAAGGGGCTTCATGAACGCGCTTGAGGCCTTCTTCGCCATCGACGTCTCCTCCTCAACAGGGAAGTATCAAAAGACCACTGGGTACGCGACGGGCTAATCTTCCTCGAAGCGGGAGGGGATCGGACCGGGCCGGCCGCTGGGCATCTCCCCCTCCCTTATTCCTTCTTCAATCGGGCCGGATGTTCCAGACCACATCCTAACGGCGCCGGGGGACTTCGTCAATGCCAAATGGGGCGGAATCGAGATTCGTAATTCCTGATTCGCTGATACCCATGAACGATTACGGTCTCTTGCGCCCCCGTCCGCGTCCCGCCGCTACCCGTCGAGCTTCCAGCCTTCGCGGTACGCGCGGCCCATCAGCTTGTCGGCCTCCGGGTCGCCGGTCCTGCCGGTCGCGCCGTCGTACTTGAGCTTCCGGCCGACGCGGAAGGCCACCAGCCCGAGCAGCATCGTCTCGATCAGCTTCCCCGCGTAGTCGAAGTTGCAGTGGGTCTTCTTCTCCCCCTTGCAGGCGCGGAGCCAGTCCGCGTGGAAGCCGCCCATGGACGGGAACTGCTTCTCCTTGTCCCGTGGCGTGTAGTGGGAGAGGTC
>CAYNDR010000160.1:12784-13998 GCA_964395295.1 uncultured Planctomycetales bacterium | reverse complement strand
GCGGCTCGCCAAGCACGGCCTCTCGATCGCGGACGTGTTGGAGGCCCTGGAACGCTCGAACGCGAACGTGGGGGGCGGCGTGGCCCGGGGGTCCGGGGAGGCCCTCCTCATCCGGGGACTCGGGGCGGTGGGCACGGTCGGCGAGATCGAGGGGATCACGCTCGCCTCCCGGGAGGGCCACCCGGTCCGGGTGCGGGACGTGGCGGACGTGGTGGAGGGCCACGAGATCCGCCACGGCGTCGTGACCGCCGAGGGGAAGGGCGAGGCGGTCCTGGGCCTCGGGTTCATGCTGAGGGGCGAGAACAGCCACGTCGTGGCCGGCCGGCTCAAGGAGAAGATGGAGGAGGTGAAGAAGGGCCTCCCCCTGGGGACGCGGGTGCGGGTGGTCTACGACCGGACGGAGCTGGTGGACGTGGTGATCCGGACGGTGAAGAGGAACCTCTTCGAGGGGGCGCTCCTCGTCGTCGCGATCCAATTCCTCTTTCTGGGGCGCCTGCGGGCGGCCCTCATCGTGGCGGCGGCGATCCCGCTCTCGATGCTCTTCGCCTTAAACCTGATGCTGATGGCGGGGATCGCGGGGACGCTCATGAGCCTGGGGGCGATCGACTTCGGGCTCATCGTGGACAGCTCGGTCATCATGGTGGAGAACGCGGTGCGGCACCTCCACGGGGACCGCACCGGCCGGCCGGTCGTGGAGGTGGTGGCGCAGGCGGCCAAGGAGGTGCGGAAGCCCACGCTCTTCGGGGAGCTGATCATCATCATCGTCTACCTCCCGGTCCTGGCGATGCAGGGGGTGGAGGGGAAGCTCTTCAAGCCCATGGCGCTCACGGTGGTCTTCGCGCTGGCGGGGTCGCTCCTCCTCTCGCTGACCGTGATGCCGGTCCTCGCGAGCTGCCTCGTCACGCGGAAGTCCGCCGGGCACCGTGACCCCTGGATCATCCGGATCCTGGGGAGGCTGTACGCGCCGGCCGTGGAGTTCGCGGTGAACCGCCGGGTCCTGGTCCTGGGGAGCGCGCTGATCGCGGTCCTGGGGACGGTCCCGCTGGCGCTCAAGCTCGGGTCCACGTTCGTCCCGCGGCTGGACGAGGGCTCGATCGTCGTCAACGTCGTCCGCCTCCCCGGGGTGTCGATCGAGGAGTCGGCGGCGATGACGATCCGGATCGAGCGCCTCCTCAAGGAGCGGTTCCCCGACGAGATCAAGGCGATCTGGAGCC
>CAYNDR010000160.1:11875-12774 GCA_964395295.1 uncultured Planctomycetales bacterium | reverse complement strand
CCGGACGGGATCGCCCGAGGTGGCCACCGATCCGATGGGCATCGAGGTGAGCGACATCTTCATCACGCTCCATCCGCGGGAACGCTGGAAGGCGGCGAAGACGCGCCTGGAGTTGGAGGGGGAGATCGACCGGATCCTCAAGCCCCTCCCCGGCATGGGCTACGCCTTCACTCAGCCGATCGAGATGCGCTTCAACGAGATGATCGCGGGCATCCGGACGGACGTGGGGGTGAAGATCTTCGGGGACGACCTCGGCGTCCTGAAGGAGAAGGCGGAGAAGGTCGAGAAGATCCTCCGGGAGATCCCCGGCAGGGCGAGCCCGGCGGTGGAGCCGATGGTGGGCCAGCCGGTCCTGGAGGTGAAGCTCGACCTGGAGGCGCTCTCGCGGCACGGACTGCGGGCGCGGGACGTGCTGGACGTCGTGGAGGCGGCGGGCGGGAAGGACGTGGGGGAGGTGCGGGTGGGCCAGAAGCGGTTCCCTCTGGCGGTCCGGTTGCCGGACCGCGCCGTGGAGAACCCGGACCTCTTCGGGTCCCTGCTCATCCCGGCGCCGAGCGGCCAGCGCCTGCCGCTGTCCAGCCTGGCGCGGGTGGAGCGGACAAGCGGGCCGCTGGTCATCAACCGGGAGTGGGGGCGGCGGCGGGCGCTGGTGACGGTGAACGTGCCGGGCGGGAACCTGGGGGGATTCGTGGCGGAGGCGAAGCGGCGGATCGAGAAGGAGGTGGGGCCCGGGGTGGAGTTCGGGGGGCAGTACGAGAACCTGGTGCGGGCGTCGAGGACGCTGGCGGTCGTGGTGCCGGCGGCGCTCGCGCTGATCCTGTTCCTGGTCTACTCGACGTACGGCAACTGGCCGGACTCCCTGCGGGTCTTCACGGGGGTGCCGTTCGCGGCGGTGGGGG
>CAYNDR010000160.1:3564-11828 GCA_964395295.1 uncultured Planctomycetales bacterium | reverse complement strand
ACGATCCGGCAGTTCATGGGAGAGGGCCTGCCGGTGCGGGAGGCGGCCCTGCGGGCGGCGGGCCAGCGCCTTCGGCCGGTGCTGATGACGGCGCTGGTGGCGAGCCTGGGATTCGTCCCGATGGCGTTCAACACGGGGGTGGGGAGCGAGGTCCAGCGCCCGCTGGCGACGGTGGTGATCGGGGGGCTGGTGTCCTCGACGTTGCTGACGCTCTTCGTCCTGCCGGCGCTGTACGTCTCGCTGAAGGGGCGGTCCGTCCGCGGGGCGTGAGCGGTGTTCCTGCCGCTCATGCCCGACTGGAACAACGCGACGGCGCCCCTGAAGGGGCTGTCGCTGGAACGGGTGCGGTAGGGACGGCGGCTGTCCGGGGTTTCCGGCGGAAAAGGTGGTAAAATAACTCCACGGACGGTCCCTTTTCCGCCGGAGGATTCATGGCTTCTCTTGCCCTTTGCCTTGTCCTGTGGGCGCAGGACCCCGCCCAGAAGACCTTCCAGGGGCTGACCGGTCAGCTCAAGGCGGCGCCGGGACGGGCCGACCTCTGGCTGGCCCGCTCCAAGGCGCGCCTCGGCCTCGACGACCCCGTGGGCGCGCTGTCGGGCGTGTACTCCGGCATCGAGAGCGCGCTTCCGCTCTCCCTCGCCGTTGCTGACGCCCTCGGCCCTGCCGGCGCTCTACGTCTCGCCGCAGGGGCGGTCCGTCTGTCCCCGTTCGACGGCGAGGCGCGGCTGGTGCGCGCCCGCCTCCTGGCCGCCCAGGGGCGCTGGCGCGAGGCCGTGGCGGACACCACGGACGGGCTCGGGGCTTCCCCCGGCCGGGCCGATCTCCTGGTGCTCCGGGCCCGGGCGCGGAGGATGCTGGGGAACGTCGCGGGGGCGCTGGAGGACTCCTCCGCGGCGGTCGCGGCGGAGGCGACCCCGGACGCCCTCATGGAGCGGGCCTGGGCGAACGCCTTCAGGGCGGACTGGCCCCGCGCCATCGAGGATGCCTCGGCCGCGCTCAAGGCCCGCCCCGGCCTCGTGGAGGCCGTCCTCCTCCAGGGCATCGCCCGCCGGGAGACGGGCGCGTGGGACGAGGCGATCGAGCGGTTCGGCGAGGCCATCCGCCTGGACGCGGTCAGCGCCGTGGCCTACCTCAACCGGGGACGGGCCTTCGCGGAGAAGCGCGCGTGGGAGGAGGCCTTCCGGGACCTGTCGCGCGCCCTCGAACTCGACCGGGACCTGGCGGAGGCGTACGCCCAGCGGGGGCGCGTCCGCACCGAGCGCGGGGACGTCCAGGGGGCGATCGAGGACCTGACGCGGGCCGTCCAGCTCGCGCCCCGGCGCGCGGAGTCCTACCTGCTGCGGGCCCTCGCCTACGAGAAGCAGGGCGACGCGGGCCTCGCGGTGGGCGACGCCTCCGTGGCCGTCTCCCTGGGCGCGGCCGACGCGCGCGCCTACTCCCTGCTGGCGCGGATCGACGACCGCCGCGGGGCGTGGGACGCCCTCAAACAGCACGCCCAGCGGATCATCGAGCTGAAGCCGTCCCTGCCGGAGGGCCACCGGTTCCTCGGCCGGGCGCTCTCCTCCCTGGGCGACCCCAAGGGCGCGCTGGCCAGCTTCACCCGCGCGGTGGAGGCCGATCCCCGGGACCCGCGGTCCCTGCTGGAGCGGGCGAACTTCCACGTCAACGCGAAGGAGTTCGAGGCCGCCGCCGCCGACTGCACGCGGGCGCTCGAGGTCCAGCCGGACGCCACGCAGGCGTTCGTCCTGCGGGGCCACGCCCGGATGATGCTGGGGCGCGTGGACGAGGCCCTGCAGGACTGCGAGAAGGCGCTGGCCGTGGACAAGGAGCAGGCCGTGGCCCTCCTGGTCCGCGCCCGGGCCTACGTCCGCAAGGGCGAGAAGGAGAAGGCGGCGGCCGACTGCGCGGCCGCCCGGAAGCTGGCCGCCACCTGGGCCTGGACGTACAGCACCACGGGCCTGGTCCTCCACGCGATGGGCAGCCACGAGGAGGCGGTGGCCGCCCTCAACCGAGCGATCCAGATGGCCCCTACGGATGCCGAGGCCTTCATGATTCGCGGGCGATGCTGCCTGGCGCTGCGCCGGTACCGCTCGGCCGCGCAGGACCTCGACCGCGCGGTGGAGCTCAACCCGGCGCTGACCAAAGAGCTGGAGAAGGAGATGCAGGACCTCAAGAACCGGCGGGGGGAGTGACCGTGCGCCGTTCCCTTGCGGGCGTCCTGGCGGCGTTCCTCGCGGCGTCGTTCTGCGCCTCGGCGGGCGCCCAGGACCTCCAATCGGGATTCGACCGGCTGCGCCGGAGCGTCGCCAGCAAGGTCACCCGCAGTTGTCCGCATTCGGGCTGCAATTTCGTCGTCCACGAAAAGCCCTCCGTGGCCGACGAGTGGGTCCAGCGGCACATCCGCGCCGTGCACGGGGGATCGGGTTCGGGGGGCGGCGGGGGGTACCAGGGGGGCGGGAGCCTGGAGGAGACGGCGACGCGGGCCATGGTGGAGGGGATCCAGCGCCGGGACGCCAACCTGTTCGCCATGGGGGCGGGGGCGATGATCTTCAAGGGCTTCATGGACGGTCTCTTCTCGGCGGATTCCGGCCCGAGCGCGGAGGAGATCGAGGCGGCCCGCCGCGCCCGGGAGGAGGCGGAGCGGCGGCGGCTGGAGGAGATCGCCCGGCTGGAGGAGATGGCCCGCAAGGCGCGCTTCGAGCACGCCGCGGAGCTCCGGGCGGATTGGGACGAGCGCGAGCGGGCGAGGAGCGGGGAGCTCTCGGACGTGCTGGCGGTCATCCAGCCCCGCCGCTCCACCGCCTTCTTCGGGATCGAGGGGAACCCGCCCCCCGAGGAGGTCGCGGCGGCCCTGGCCGACGCCAATCCCTGGGACGCGTTCTTCGACGGCCGCGGCGCGAACGCCCCGCCCGAGGTCCGCGTGGGGCAGAGTCTGGAGTACCGGGCGCGCCTGCCGATGGGGCCGAGCTACTCCTCCGACGTGGTCGCGCTGACGTCGGACCAAGTCATGGTGGCGCCCGAGTTCATCGGGGACGCGCAGATCCGGGCGGCGGAGACGGCCGCGTTCGAGGCGGGCCTGCGCCGGTTCGACCCGGTCCCGGATCCGCGGACCCGCTGGTCGGGGCCGTCCCCGTACGCCGAGGCCAGGCGGAACATCAAGGGGTGGTTCGTGGGGGACCTCCGCGACGCCGCCGTGGACCAGCTTACCGAACGCACCGGCGCTCCCTTGGGCGGCCCCCTCGCCGTGAAGAACCTGGCGGATCGCCTCTTTGCCGAGCTGGGGGATCTCGACCTCCGGAATCCGGACGTGGAACGCTGGGGCCGCCTGCCCGGGGAACTGGGCCGGCAGTTCCTGCGCGAGGCGTGGGGTGATCCGACCCTCCGGCTGGAGGAGGTGGCGGAGCGCCTCAAGATGATCCGCCAGATGGCGGGAGACATCGTCACGTACGAGCGCGGGCGGCTCGGGGAGTTCCGCGAGCGCGTGGAGGAGATGGTCGGGAAGATGAAGATCGAGCGCCCCGACTGGGACCGCCCGAAGCGCCACATCAAGGAGGGGGTCGTTCTCGGGCTGATGACCGACCAGCGCGACGCGGACAAGATCCTGCGCGAGGGGATCGTCCCCTTTGAAAAGAACCGGGAATCCTATGCGGAGCTGCACAAGAGAGGGAGGGCCCTGGCGATCTCCTTCGGCGCCGGGGAATCTGAGGCGGCGCGGGAGGCGGGGCGCGGCATCGTCGACCACGTGACGCTCGCCGGGGCGACGCTGGGGAGCGAGAACGGGCAGCGCCTCATGCGGACCCTCCAGGGCACGAAGATCGACCGGATCATGGCGCACAGCAACGGGGCCACGGTCACGGAGGCGCTCATCCGCGGGGACGTCATCAAGGTGGACGAGTTCCATATCGCAGGAGGGGATCGCTCCCTCATCAGCGGTCCCTCTCTGCAGGAGCTGTTGGACACGGGCAAGGTGAAGAAGGTCGTGGTCTGGGTGAATCCCGGAGATCCGATCCCGGCGGCGACCGCCACGCTCCCCTCCATGGCCATCGAGGGGATGCGCCACGTGCAGCAGGAGGCGCTCAACCGGGTCTCGGGGACGCCCTCCCATGGTGGAGGGGCGAAGGTGGAGTACCGTTTCCTCAAGGGGCCGCAATACCTGGGCCAGGAATTCAGCACGGAAGCCCACGAGCAGAAGACCTACAGCGAGAACATCCGCCGGTCGACGGTGCTGTCGAAGTGATCCTCCGGGTCGCGGGGCGGTCCTATTTCCTCTTTATGAAGCCGGAACCCTGGGGCGGGGTGGAAGTCCCCTGGACGGGGCTCAGCTCCAGGCCGCACTTCGGGCAGTTCTGGGGCTGGAGGTAGGTGCCGCCGCACTTGCCGCAGGTGTAGCTGGGGGCGGCCGGAGCCGCGGCCGGCTGCTGGGCCATCTCCATGTCCATGCAGCCGGCGGCCAGGAGGACGGCGGAAAGGACGAGCGTCCGGAGCATGCGCACCTCCCGTCTAGGTCAGATTGCTTCTCGCGGCGGCGTCACTTGCCGCGGTTCGCGATTTCTTCCTTGATGGCCGTCAGGATCGGCTTGAGGACCTCCACCCGCTCCTGGTAGGCCAGGACCCATTCGCGGTCGGCGGAGGCCTCCTTGCCCTGCTCGACGGACCTCTGGGCGCGGTCCTTGCCCCGCTCGACCTCGTGGTTCGCGTCGAGCACCGCCTGCTCCAGCCGTTCCGCGAGCGAGGAGAGCGTCTTCGTCTTGGCGTCCCGCAGGAGGCCGGGGAGGGTGCGGTTTTTCACGGCCACCAGGGCGCGGTTCTTCCACCGGAGGAGCGTGATGGTCCGGTCCGGGCCCGCCAGGATCTCCTCCAGCGCAGGATCCTCCGGCTCGATGAGTTCCACCCGCGCGGGCTTCCCGTCCTCGATGACGGCGCGGACGCAGGTGAGCACCCGCGCGGTGAGGAGGTATCCGCGGAAGGACTGCCACGATCCGTCCGGCGCGCGGCGGGCCACGTCGGCCGTCTCGAAGGGCATGGCCTGTCCGTCCGGGTCCTCCCGGTAGAGTTCGGCCACGTACTTGGTGGGGGTGAGGTCGGCCGCCCCCTCGTCCCATCCCGGGGCGAGGACCCACCAGCAGTTCCTGGTCTCGAAGGAGACCTGGCCCTTGCGGACCGCGGCGGAGCCGGCGCGCGCCTTTTGCAGGGAGCCGCGGTCCAGGATCCCGGCGTACATTCCCGGGCCGGGATAGTGGATCCAGCTCGCCTTCCGGGGGGCCTCCACCGGGAGGAGGATCCGGGAGGGCATGATCTCCCCGTTGAGGTCCCGCGTGTAGTGCAGCGACACCCAGACGTCGCGGGCGTCGGTGGCGCGCTCCGTGAGCCCCGGGACGCCGCCGTCGGAGGTCACGGGCAAAGTGCAGACCGTCCCGCCGGGGGGCAGCGGGGATTCGGACGGCCGGATCGAGTAGCGGATCATCCCGCTCTTCCAGGTGCCCAGCGATCCCATCGCGGGGTCGATCATGAGGTTCAGCCCGCACTCGCCCGTCTTCCCGTCGGGGGAGATCGTGAAGGCGAAGAGGAACATGTGCGCCTGGATGCCGCCGACCTCCACGCCGGAGCGGTCCTTCTGGGGCTTGCTTCGCCCCCGGAGCACGCGGCCCCGGACCTCGCCGGTCACGTCGGTCTCCACTTCGCGCGTCCCGGCGCCGTACACCGGATGATGGCTGGGCTGGTCGGCGGTGATCCTCAAGTCGCGCCAGGTCCCGTCGGCCGTGACATTCTCCTGGCGGAGCGTCAGGAGGAAGGGGCCCGATTTGGCCAGCCAGGTCCCGGAGACGTTGGCGGGAAGGCCTTCCAGGGCGTTCCGCTCGTAGAGCCCCTCGACGGTCTCGCATCCGCAGAGGACCGCCACTCCCAGCCAGGCCGCGTATTTCATGGATTCCTCGCTTGCGCCGGCATCGCCTTTGATCCGGCGACCGGGAGACGCCGCTGCGAATCCCGCGGGGGAATTATAGCACCCCGACGATACCGCAGGAGGCGAATTTGGGTCGCTTGGATGCCGGGCTGGAACGGCGCCGCGACGCCGCCGCCGGGCGGGTTGGTTATAAATCAAAGCGTTTGATTTATAACCAGGAGGGGGGTCACAGGCGGACCTTGTGGCCCTTCGAGGCCAGGTATTCCTTCATCTGGCGGATCGTGGACGTCCCGAAGTGGGCGATGGAGGCCACGAGGACGGCGTCGGCATGGCCTTCGGAGATCGCCTCGTGGAGGTGCTCCAGGGTGCCCGCCCCGCCGGAGGCGATGACGGGGACCCGGACGGCGTCGGCGATCGCGCGGGTCATGGGCAGGTCGTAGCCCGCCCGGGTGCCGTCGGCGTCCATGCTGGTGGGGAGGATCGCGCCGGCGCCGAGCTTCTCGGCCTCCTTCGCCCACGCCGCCGCGTCCTTGCCGGTCCCTTCCGTCCCGCCCTTGACCATGACCTCGAAGCCGGAGGGGCACCTGGGATTCCTGCGCGTGTCGATCGCCACGGTGACCTTGTCGGGCCCGGACTTCCTCGCGGCCTCCCCGACGAGGTCCGGGCGCTTGACCGCGGCGGTGTTGACGGAGACCTTGGCGACGCCGAGGTCGAAGAGGGCCTTCATGTCGTCCACGGTGCGGATGCCGCCGCCCACGGTGAGGGGGATGGCGAGCTTGTTCGAGTCCGCATTTCGCGCCGCCCGCTGGCCGGGGCGGGTGGACGCCCAGGGGTACCTGGAGGATTACGCCGTTGGCGAGCCCGAAGAGCGTGTCCCCGGCCGGGCTCAGGCCGGGGGAGATCCGCCGGGGGACGGCGCGGGGAGCAGGGGCAGGCGGAGGGTGAAGGTGGTGCCCCGGCCGAGGTCACTGCGGACCTCGATCCTCCCCCCGCAATGTTCCACGATCTCCCGGGAGATGGCCAGGCCCAGCCCGTGGCCGTCGTCGCCCTCCCAGGCGCTGAAGCCGCGCTCGAAGAGCCTCTTGAGGTGCTCCGGGGGGATGCCGCAGCCGGTGTCCGAGACCTCGATCGCGGCGTTCCCCGCCTCGGCCCGGCAACGGACGCGGAGGAGGCGGTCGGATTTATGGCGCATGGCCTTCACGGCGTTGCACAGGAGGTTCGTCAACACCTGTTCCATCTGCCCCTCGTTCGCCCTCACCACCATCCCCTCCCCGGCCTCCACGTCGAGGGTGACGAGATGGTAGCGCATGTGGAACTCCAGGTGACGGGCGACGCTGCGGACGAGGTCGGCGACGCGGACGGGCCCCGCGGTGGCGGTTTGGGACCGGTACCGTCCCAGGATGGTCTCCACGACCTCCTTGCACCGTTTCCCCGCCTCGCGGACCCGGTCGGCATGGCCGCGCAAGTCGGGGTCCGTGCAGGCGTTCTGGAGCAGTTCGCTGTATCCCAGGATCGCCGTGAGCGGATTGTTGATCTCGTGCGTGATGCTCCCGACGAGGTCCCCCAGCACGCTCGTCCGTTCCAGCTCGGCCATGCGCTTCTGGAGCCGCCTCACCTGCCGCACGTCCCGCAGGAGGAGGAGCTTGAAATCCTCCCCCTCCACCCCGAACCTCTTGACGATGACCTCGCAGGGGGCCTCGGCGCCGCCGGCCGGGCCCAGGTTCAGGGTGAAGAGCGGCAGGGGGGCATCCTTCGGATCGGACACCCGGCCGTTCCCGATCACCCGGCGGATGTGCGTGTCGCTGACCCCCAGGATCTCGCTCGCGGGCCGCCCCGTGGGGTCATTCCCCAGCATCTCCGCGGCCCGGGTGTTGGCCTCGCGGACGAGGCCGTCGGAGGCCAGGACGAGGATGCCTTCGGCCGATTCGTCGAAGATCGTCCGGTAGAAGCCCTGGACGCGGCGGAGCCGGTCCTGCTTGTCCTGCGCCTCCTCGGCCATGTAGCCGGCGAAGAGGGCCGTGACGAAGAAGAGCGCCAGGCGGGTGGTGAAGGCCGGCTGGAGGATCTCCTCGGGCTGGCGGAGACCCGTGAGCAGCGAATAGAGGATGGCCGAGGCGACGGCGATGACGCCCGCGGCGCGGGCGCTCCGGGCCAGGGCCGCCATGAGGATGATGAGGAAGAAGGTGACGTAGAACTGGGACTTCGTCTCGCCCGCCAGGAGCATGAGGGTGACCACGGCGCCGAGGTCGAAGAGGAAGAGGAGGGCCTCGGGGGCGCGGCGCAGGAACGAGGCGGGCTTCTCGAAGGCCAGCGCGACGTTCGAGGCCAGGTAGACCGCGAGGACCGCCAGGGCGGGACAGGG
>CAYNDR010000160.1:2315-3554 GCA_964395295.1 uncultured Planctomycetales bacterium | reverse complement strand
TCTTGAGGGCGGTGAACGGCTTGGGCAGGAACGCCAGGGCGCCCTCGGGTATGCCCTTCTCGGGGCTGGTGAGCAGGGAACCGGTCATCGCGATGATCCGGACCCGGGGCTTCCGGCGGGCGATCTCGCGGATGAGGTCGAAGCCGGATTCCTTCCCCAGGTGCAGGTCCACGAGCGCGTGGGTGACGGGCTGGAGGTCCAGGAGAGCGAGGGCCCCCCCGGGGCCGGGGGCCTCCCAGCAGGTCCAGCCCTGCTGGCGCAGGAACATGCGAAGGAGGAGCCGGATGGAGTCCCCGGCGGCCACGACGAGCATGACCCGGGAAGGGAGGGGGCCGCCGGTGGTGCATGACATATGTATAGTCCCCATCCAGTATACAATATCACGGGGGAAATGCAAGGATTATCCCGGGGGGGCCGCGGCCGCGCGGACGGGCATCGGGGGGTTGCAAGCGGGACCGCCTTTCCCTACCATGGGGCGCCATGGCCCGGTCCTACTTCCGGAAGAACATCGACGCGATGGGGCCGTACGTCCCCGGCGAACAGCCGGCGGCCGGCGACCGCGTCATCACGCTCAACACCAACGAGAACCCCTACCCGCCGCCGCCGAAGGTGGCGGAGGCGGTGAGGGCGGCCGCCCAGATCGTGCGGCTCTACCCGGACCCGGAGTCGGCGAGGCTGAGGGAGGCCGCCTCGCGCGCCTACGGCTTCCCGGTCGACTGGATCATCGCCGGCAACGGCTCGGACGAGCTCCTGTCGGTCCTGGTGCGCGCCTTCGCGGGGGAAGGGGAGCCCGTCGCGTACCCGGTCCCGACCTACACCCTCTACCGGACGCTCGTGCGGGCCCAGGGGGCGGCGGCGAAGGAGGTCCCCTGGCCGGAGGACTACTCCCTGCCCGCGGGGCTCGACGCGCGGCTCGTCCTCATCGCCCGCCCCAACGCGCCCACGGGGACGATGGTGAGGCTGGAGGAACTGCGGGATTTCGCCCGGCGGCACGACGGCATGGTCTGCGTGGACGAGGCCTACGTGGACTTCGCGGACGACGACGCCCTGCCCCTGGTCAGCGATATCGAGAACGTCGTCGTCCTGAAGGTAACCATTCCCCCGTGGCGGGGACTTCGATACGATCAGGTCACCGGTTTTCTCATTCTTGTAAACGGGTATACGGTGCCCCCACCAGAGTTGTCTGGAAATGCACAAGTCATGGATGTTCTCCATCCAGTGGAGATAGACCTTAGACCA
>CAYNDR010000160.1:0-2305 GCA_964395295.1 uncultured Planctomycetales bacterium | reverse complement strand
TGGCGAGGCCCGGGATCATCGAGGGCCTGCGGAAGGTGAAGGACTCCTACAACCTCAGCCGCATGTCGCAGGCGGCGGGCGAGGCGGCGCTCTCGGACCTCGAGACGATGCGTGCGAACGTGGCCCGGGTCCGCGCCACGCGGGAGCGGCTGGTCGGGCGGCTCGACAAGATGGGCCTCCCGAGCCTGCCCTCGCAGGCGAACTTCGTCCTGGCGCGGATCGGCCCGGAGGCGAAGGCGGTCTACGAGGCCCTTAAGAAGAGGGGGATCCTCATCCGCTACTTCGACGAGGCCCGCCTGCGGGAGTCGATCCGCATCAGCATCGGGACGGACGAGCAGATCGACGAGCTGGTGGCGGCGCTCCACGAGATCCTGCGCTCGCTCAGGGCTTGACGGCGATCAGCAGGCCGGAGGGGCCGCGCGGCACGTCCATGTCCCTGAAGCGGCCCAGCCCCAGCCGCGCCATCCAGCGCTTCAGCTCCGCCCGCGAGTAGGTCCGCCCGGCGGGCGTGCCGCGGAGCATGTTCAGGCGGAAGAGCGCCGGGTAGGGCGGCCCCGGGCGGTCCTCATGGGTGAAGAAGTCGTGGAGGATCAGCCGGCCCCCGGGCAGGAGGGCCCGCGCGGCCTTGCGCAAAAGGCGCCGGACCTCGGCGGGGCTCATGCTGTGGATCAGGTGCGACATCCACACGACGTTCACTCCGTCGGGGAGGGGGTCCTTGAGGACGTCGCCCGGGTGGAGCCGGATGCGGCCGAACTCGGGGTGCGGCAGGAGGATCCGGCGCGTCTCGTGGAGCGTCTCCGGGAAATCCATGACGGTGGCATGGAGGCGGGGATTCCGCCGGCAGAAATGGAGGGAGTGGAGCCCCGGCCCGCCGCCCAGGTCGAGGAGGAAGAGCGTCCCCTCGAGGCGGAGCAGGCCCGCCAGGACGGGCGCGGTGAGGCCGGCCATGGAGGCCATGGCGCGGGCGAAGGCGGCGGCGCCTTCGGCGGTGCGCGGCCGTCGGCCCGTCGGCCGTCCCGTCCTCACCGATTCGTCGAGGCGGGACCAGCCCTCGAGGAGGAGGCCCTGGTGGAGGAGGATGTCCCCGAGGCAGGTCTCCCCGCCGGGGAGGAGCCAGCGCCTCGAGAGCGGGGCCAGGAGGTAGCGGCCCTTCCGGAATCCGAGGGTGCCGTGGGCGGCGAGCGCGTCGGCGAGGGCCCTCATGCCCCGGAGAGTGAACCGGAGCTTGCGGGAGAGCTCCGCGGCCGCGAGGGGCGCCCGGGCCGCGGCGACCCGGTCACCGGCGCGAGGGGCCCGTCCCTCAGGGCCTCGAAGACGCCCAGGCGGACGCCGGCGAAGAGGGCGCAGGCCTCCCAGAGGTTCCGGCCGTGCTTGAGGAGCGGCTCGGGCGAGACGGTCTTCATGGGGGCCCTCCTGCGAATTCGCGGGATTATAGCACGGGAATCCCTCGTGGGAAGCGGCGGGCGGCACCGGGCTATGTTATATTATTATAATAATGGATAAGCCGCCCGAGCGCAGGCCCAGCGATTCAAGCCTCATCAAGCCGGTCGACGATTCCCCGTCGGCCTCGGGACTCCGGCCGGCCATCAAGCCTCCCACCCCCCTTGAGGAGATCGAGCAGGACGAGGTCATGCTGCTCCAGCACGACATGGCCTCGGCCCGCAAGGTCCAGGAGAAGCTCATCCCGGAGAAGGTGCCGAAGATCCCGGGGTACGACTTCGCCGCCCATTACGCCCCCGCGGGGGCGCTGGCCGGGGACTACTACGACTTCATCCAGTTCGACCGGAACAACCTGGGGATCGTGGTGGCGGACGCGGCCGGGAAGGGGCTTTCGGCGGCGCTGATGATGGTGGAAGCGCGGATGGTGATCCGCGCCATGTCCTCGGTCTCCTCGTCCCCCAAGGAGATCCTGCGCCAGGCCAACCGCGTGCTCCTCCAGGACTTCCAGCGCGGGATGTTCGTCACGCTCTTCTACGCGCTCCTGGACATCCGCGAGGGCACGATGGTCCTGGCCAGCGCCGGCCACCTGCCCATGCTGCTCTGGAAGTGGAAGACGAAGAAGTGCTTCTCGGTGAACCCGACCGGGCTCGTCCTGGGGGCCGCGAACCAGGAGATGTTCGACGGCGCGATCCGGGAAATCAAGCTCGTCCTTGAGCGGGGCGACCGGTTCGTCCTGTACACGGACGGCGTCACCGAGCTGATGGATTACAAGGACGAGGAGTTCGGGAAGGCGCGCTTCGTCCGATGCACCCTCCAGAACGCACAGCGCACGTCCGCGGAGTACGTCCAGGCGCTGGTGAAGGAC
>CAYNDR010000159.1:9599-14008 GCA_964395295.1 uncultured Planctomycetales bacterium | reverse complement strand
ACCCGCGTCCAGATCCGCGACGAGGCCATCTGGAAGATCGCGGAGCTCATGGCCTACGCGATGTTCCTGAACCTGTTCCTCTTCGGGGCGGAGATCTTCAAGGAGTACTACTCCGACACCCAGCACCTCCTCTACACGAAGTACCTGTTCTCGGGGATCGGCCCCCACAAGGCCCTGCTTCCCTACGCCTGGACGTCGGTGACCTGCAGTGTCGTGGCCTTCATCCTCCTGCTGATCCCGGCGACGCGGCGGAATCCCGTGACGCTGAACCTGGGATGCCTGCTGATCTACGCGGGCGTCTACATCGAGAAGGGGATGGCGCTGGTCATGCCGGGCTTCACCCCCGACACGCTCGGCGAGATCTACGAATACGTCCCCACGTGGCACGAGATCGCGATCGGCGCGGGCATCTTCTCGGTCGGCTTCCTGATCTTCACGTTCCTGACCAAGCTCGCGATCGCCATCATGCAGGGGGAACTCCAGGCCCCGGGCGCGGCGGCCACGGCCGCCCCGGCGCAGGAAGGGCAGGCAACCCCGTGAGGCCGGGAATGGGGCTGAAACGCATGGCGGCGGGGTTCCTGAGATGGGCCCGCTGGTTGACCGCCCGGGAATCGCTGGACTCCCTCGCGCCCGGACGGGGGCCGGGGACGGAGCCCGACTCGGCGACGTTCATGGCCCGGCTGTTCGGGCGGGAGCGCCTCCCGGAAGACGAGCGCCGCGAGGGACGGCCCCCGCGGCGGGACATCTTCCTGCGGAGGATCCTGGAGCACGAGCCCCTGGGTCTGGCGGATCGTGCCGCGGAGCCGCCGCCCCGGGCGTCCCTTTTCGGATGGATCGCCGCCGGGGAATCCCTCGGCGAAGCCGGGGCGGGGACGGAACCCGATCGGGAGACCTGGTGGGGCTGGCTGGCCGGCCGGGAGCGCCTCCCGGAGGACGCGGCCGGCGCGGGATCGGCCGGGCGCCCGACGGGCTTCATCCGACGGATCCTTGCGCGCGAGGAACTGGGACAGGCCGAAAGGCCCGCGCCCCCATCCTCCCCCCGCCCGTCCCTCCTGCGATGGCTCCTGTCCGGCGAATCCCTGGACAAGTCCGGGACAGCCTCGACCAACGGCGTGAGGAGATCCTAGAGTGGAGCATACCAAGCACGTCTGGCGGGCCGCCCTGCTTCTGGCGGCCTTGCCCGTCCTCTTCCTCGTCGTCCGGCATTTCATGCTCCCCTCCTCGTTCGGCCAGGCCGGCTACTACCGGTACGACAGCATCGGGGAGTACATGAACCTGCCCCTGGTGCACGGGGCCGCCGGGGCCTGCCAGAAGTGCCACGAGGCGGAGCAGAAGGAGGTCCGCGGGGGCAAACACGCCTCCGTCTCGTGCGAGGTGTGCCACGGCCCCCTGGCGGACCACGCCCAGGGGGACAAGAAGACGGCGGTCATGCCCGTCCTGCGCTCCGCCGCCCTGTGCGCCTATTGCCACCAGAAGCTGGAGGCCAGGCCCAAGACGTTCCCCCAGGTCGATTTCAAGGCGCATCTCGCGGAGCAGGGGGCCGACCCGAACATCAAGATGACGGGCAAGATCTGCCTGACCTGCCATGAATCCCACAATCCCTCGGCCAAGTAGAGGAGACCCTTTGGACATGCGGAAGACGGTGACCGGGGACGTGTCGAGACGGTTCTTCCTGGGGCAGGCGGCGGGCGGCCTGTGCGGCGCGGCGGCCTTGCTGACGGGAGGGGCCGGCCAGGAGAAGCCGGCGCCCGGGCCGGCGAAGCCGGCGGCGGCCCCCGAACCCGGGCCGGCCAAGCCCGAGCCGTACGATCCCGAGAAGCACGAATACGCCTACCTGATCGACATCGCCAAGTGCATCGGCTGCGGGGCGTGCGTGCGCGCCTGCGAGAAGGAAAACAAGGTCCCCCCCCACTACTTCCGGACCTGGATCGAGCGCTACCGGGTGTCCCGCGCCGGGCACGTGGACGTGGAGTCGCCCAACGGGGGCCGGGACGGCTTCGAGCCCAAGGTCACGGGATTCGAGATCACCAAGGGCTTCTTCGTGCCCAAGCTCTGCAACCAGTGCACCTTCACCCCGTGCATCCAGCTCTGCCCCGTGGGGGCCTCCTACCGGACGCCGGACGGCGTGGTGCTGGTGGACGAGAAGCGCTGCATCGGCTGCGGCTACTGCGTGCAGGCCTGCCCGTACGGATCGCGGTTCATCCACCCGGGCACGCACACGGCCTCGAAATGCACGCTGTGCTACCACCGGATCACCAGGGGGCTGAAGCCCGCCTGCGTCCAGGCCTGTCCCGCGGGGGTCCGCCAGATCGGGGACCGGAGGAAGCCGGACGACCCGGTGGCCGCGATCATCGCCACGAAGGAGATCCACGTGCTCAAGCCGGAGATGCTGACGGAACCGAACTGCTGCTACCTTGGAATGAGCCGGGAGGTCCGCTGATGGAGACCGAGGTCATCGGCTATTCCTTTCCCAACGACCTCCACATCCTGTGGAGCCTGATGATCGTCCTGTACCCCTACATCACGGGGCTGGTGGCCGGCGCCTTCGTCGTGTCGTCCCTCTACCACGTGTTCGGCCACACCGAACTGCGCCCGATCGGCCGGCTGTCGCTGGTCGCCTCGCTGGGCTTCCTGCTGTTCGCCACCCTGCCCCTGCTCATCCACCTGGGCCATCCCGAGCGGTCGTTCAACATCATGGTCACGCCCAACTTCTCCTCGGCCATGGCGGCCTTCGGGCTGATCTACGCCTTCTACCTGATCGTGGTCGCGCTGGAGATCTGGTTCGTGTACCGGCGGGACATCATCCAGACGGCCCGCGAGAGCCGCGGGCTGAAGAGGCGGCTGTTCGCCGCGCTGGCCCTGGGCGTCTACGACGTCTCGGAGGAATCCAGGGCGGTGGACCGGCGGATGATCGTGGTGCTGGCGGCGCTGGGGATCCCGGTGGCCTGCATCCTCCACGGCTACGTGGGCTTCATGTTCGGCTCGGTGAAGGCCAACTACTGGTGGTCGACGCCGCTGATGCCCATCATCTTCCTCTGCTCCGCGGTGACCTCCGGCATCGCGCTGATCGTGATCCTGTACCAGGCGCTCATGAAGATCGGGAGCAGGAGGATCGAGGGGGACTGCGTCCAGTCCCTGTGCCGGTGGCTGTGGCTCTTCGCCATCATGACGGTGACGCTGGAACTGCTGGAAATCATCATGCTGGCGTACGAGCGGAACGAGGAGTGGATGATCATCGCCCCCCTCCTGAGGACCAAGCTGGCGTTCTCCTTCATCGGGGTGCAGATGGTGTTCGGGTCGCTCATCCCCCTTCTCCTGCTGGGGATGGTGGTGCTGATGAGGGCGTTCCTGACGGACCCCCTGCGGAACACCGTGGCGTTCGTGGCCTCCCTGATCCTGCTGATCCAGGTCTTCGCCATGCGGTGGAACGTCGTGATCGGAGGGCAGATCTTCTCGAAGAGCCTGCGGGGATTCCGCGAGAACTACGTGCCGGGCCTGTTCGAGAGGGAGGGGATCGCCGTGGCCCTGGCCATCCTCATCCTGCCGTTCGTGTTCCTGGCCGTCTTCAACCGGATCCTGCCGCTGTCCGAGGCCTCCGCCCCGCCGGGCGAGGGCCTGCCTCGGTCGGCTGAAGAAACGGGACATTAAGTCGCTGTCGGGGAGTTCCCGGATGGCCCTCCACTGGGTGATCTGCGGCTCGGGGCGCGGCGTGGGCAAGACGCGCCTGACGCGGCGCCTCTGCGGCCTCCTGCCGCGCGCGACATACGCGAAGCTGGGGCACCATCCGCCCAAGCCGGACGGCCCGCCCCACTACTTCCGGGATCCCGCGGCCCTCGACGACTTCGTGTCGGCGCACGACCGGAGGTGCGCCCATATCCTCATCGAATGCAACGCCTGGGCCCTGGAGGGACGGGGCGACCTGATCGTCTACCTGGAGGGGCGGCCCGCCGACGGAAGGATCCGGGACGACGCGGGACGCCTGCGCGACAGGGCGCATCTCCGGATCGGCCCCGGTTATTCACGGGCGGGATGGCAGGAGGTCCTGCGCCCCCGGCTCCCGGACCGCGCCCTGCGCGAGGCCGTCTGCCGGGCCTTGTCCGAACAGGCGCGATACCTCCTCCGGACCGCGCCGGGGGGGACGTCCCCATGAAGGCCGCGCGCCCCATGATCCCCCTGGACGAGGCGTTCCGGATCGTGGATGAGGCCCTCGCGGGCGCCCGGATGCCCTCGGAACAGGTTCCCGCGCGCGAGGCCGCGGGCCGCGTGCTGGCCGCGGACCCTCGGACCGCGGTGGACCTGCCCCCCCCCGAGAGCGCAGCAGCGGTTCCGTCCGAGCCGAGCCCGGCGTCGCCCTCGGACCGCGCCCGTCGCTCCGGGCCGCTCACCGGACAGCTCATCCAGGGACGGTA
>CAYNDR010000159.1:0-9589 GCA_964395295.1 uncultured Planctomycetales bacterium | reverse complement strand
CCCTTCGACAAGGCGCTCATGGACGGCTACGCCCTCCCCGGGCCGGACGGGGCGGAGGAATACCGGATCGCGGGGACGGTGGCGGCGGGCGAACCGGGACCGGGATCCCTGCGCCCCGGGGAGGCCGTGAAGGTCGCGACCGGGGCGCCGGTGCCCGCGGGCGCCGCGCGGGTGGTCATGCGGGAGGACGCGGAGGAGCGGGACGGGATCGTGCGCATCCTCCGCCGCGCGGGATCCAACATCAGCCCGCGCGGGGAAGACGCGCGCCGGGGAGACGTCGTGCTCCGCGCCGGCCGCGTCCTGCGCCCCGTGGACGCGGCCAACCTGGTCGCCTGCGGCCTCGTCCGCGCGGAGGTGGCGGTCCGCCCGCGTCTGGCCCTCCTGGCGACGGGGAACGAGGTCGTGGACGACCCCGCCCGCCTCGTGCCCGGCCGGATCATGAACAGCAACGGGCCGCTCCTGGCCGGGCTCTGCGCCGCGCGCGGCCTGCCCGTGGCCGCGGAGGCCCTCGTCCCCGACACGACGGCGGCCCTGGACGAAGCCCTCCGGGAGGCCCTCCCGCGGGCGGACCTCGTGGTCCTGACCGGCGGCGTCTCGGTGGGCGAGTTCGACCTGGTGCCGGGCGCCCTGGACCGCGCGGGCCTGGAGACGCGCTTCACGCGGCTCGCCGTCAAGCCCGGCAAGCCGACCACCTTCGCCGCGGGCGGGGGGAAGTTCGTCTTCGGGCTTCCGGGGAATCCCGTCGCGGTCTTCCTGATGTTCCACCTCCTCGTGCTCCGGGCGGCGGCGCGTCTCATGGGATCGCGCCCTCCGATGTCGCCCCTCCGCCTGGCCCTCGCCAAGGACGCCGTCCGCCGCAAGGCCATCGAGCGGACCGAATTCGTGCCCGGCCGCCTGACCGCGCGCGGGCAGGTGGAGCCTCTTCCCTGCAACGGCTCGGCCCACCTGCTGTCCCTCACGGAGGCGGACGGATTCTTCACGGTGCCCGCGGGCGCCGCGGCGCTGCCGGCCGGCTCTGAAGTGGACTACTGGAGGCTGCCCGGGAATCCCGAGGCCTGATCCGTGAGGTCCCCGGTTGCATTCCCGCCCCGGGCGAGCTATACTCTGCGCCCCAAGATGGACCTGCGCAACATCGCGATCATCGCCCACGTCGACCACGGGAAGACGACGCTGGTGGACCACCTCCTCCGGCAGTCCGGCGCCTTCCGCTCCAACCAGGAGCTCACCGACTGCGTCATGGACTCCAACGACCTGGAGCGCGAGCGCGGGATCACGATCCTGGCCAAGAACACCTCCGTCTCCTACAAGGGCGTCAAGATCAACATCATCGACACCCCGGGCCACCACGACTTCGGCGGCGAGGTCGAGCGCGTGCTCCGCATGGCCGACGGCTGCCTCCTCCTCGTGGACGCCTCCGACGGGCCCATGCCCCAGACCCGCTTCGTCCTGCGCAAGGCGCTGGGCCACGGGCTCCAGCCCATCGTGGTCGTCAACAAGCTCGACAAGCCGGACGCCCGCCCGAAGGAGGTCCTCGAGGAGATCTTCTACCTCTTCATCGAGCTGGAGGCCTCCGACGCCCAGATGGACTTCCCCGTGGTCTACGCCGTGGGCCGCGCGGGGCAGTCGAAGCTCCGCATGGACGATCCCTGGAGCAGCCTCGAGCCCCTCTTCGAGACGATCCTCAACCGCGTCCCGGCCCCCAAGGGCGACCCCGCGGCGCCCCTGCAGATCTCGGTGGCGAACATCGACTACAACGACTACGTGGGCCGCATGGCCATCGGCCGGATCGCCAACGGCATCGCCCGTCCAGGCCTCCCCGTGAGCCTCCTCAAGCGCGACGGAAGCCGCGTCGCCGCCACCCTCGCCGAGGTCCATACCTTCGAGAACCTGAGGCGCGAGAAGGCCGCGGAGGCCCCCGCGGGCGAGATCGTCTGCGTGGTGGGCGTCCCCCAGGTGGACATCGGCGACACGATCGCCGGCGGCGAGGATCCCCAGCCCCTCCCCTTCACGAAGATCGAGGAGCCCACCCTCTCCATGCATTTCATGGTGAACGACTCCCCGTTCAGCGGGAGGGAGGGCCAGTTCGTGACGTCGCGCCACGTGGGCGACCGCCTCATGAAGGAGACCCTCTCCGACGTGGCCCTCCGCGTGGAGCCGCTCGGGCCGGACGAGTGGAAGGTCTCGGGCCGCGGGCTCCTCCACCTGGGCATCCTTCTCGAGAACATGCGCCGCGAGGGCTACGAGCTCCAGGTCTCCAAGCCCGAGATGATCACGAAGAAGGCCGGCGGCGTCCTCCTGGAGCCCGTGGAGGTCGCCTCCGTGGACGTCCCCAACGATTACTCCGGGCGCGTGATCGAGCTCTTCGGGTCGCGCCGCGGGTTCGTCGAGAAGATGCAGCAGCGCCACGAGCGGACCCACTTCCTCCTGCGGATCCCCGCGCGCGGGCTGGTGGGCCTCCAGTCGCGCCTCCTCTCCGCCACGCGCGGCCAGGCCGTGATGCACACGTCCTTCGAGGGCTACGAGGAGTGGAAGGGGGACATCCCCGACCGGCAGGCCGGCGTCCTCATCGCGCAGGAGGAGGGCGAGGCCACCACCTACGCGCTGGACAACCTCCAGACGCGGGGCGTCTTCTTCGTCACGCCGGGGACGAAGGTCTACTGCGGCATGATCGTGGGCGAGCACTGCAAGGACCGCGACCTCGTGGTCAACGCGGCCAAGAAGCGCCGCCTCACCAACATGCGCGCCGCCTCCGCCGACGCCACGGTCGTCCTCGCCCAGCCCCGGATCTTCGGACTCGAGGAGGCCCTGGAGTACATCAACGAGGACGAGTACGTGGAGATCACGCCGAAATCCATCCGGATGCGCAAGAAGGAACTCAACGAGACGCGCCGGAAGCGCACCTCGGCCCGCGAGATGATCGAGAACGGCGCGGACTAGCGCATCGGCTGGAGGTCCGCCGCCTTCGGGTCGAGCCTGAGGACGAACACCTCGCTCCGGGTGTCCACCGCCCAGAAGAGTTTGCGCTTCGCGTCGTACATCAGGCCCAGCGAGACGTTCCGCCCCTTCGGGCCGCTGGGATCTTCTCCCCCGATCCGGAGCGACACCCAGCGGTTTCCGGCGGGGTCGTAGGCCGGCGTCCGCCTGAATCCGTCCGGCCCCGGCGGGAGCGTGGCGCCCGCGAGGAAGAGGTCGTTCGCGGCGTCGTACCGGATCTGGCAGAGATAGGGGATCGCGCCCGCCGCCTCGCGGCCCTCGGGGAAGACCGGGCTCACCTCATTGCTCTTCAGGTCCACCGCGTGCAGGTCACCCGTGAACGCCTGCTTGTCGCCGTATGGCTTCCGCGCGAAGAGGAGCCGGTCGCGCCGTGAATCGCAGACGACCGTGGAGTTGTCCACGACCGATCCCGGCAGTTTCCCGCCGGCGAGCGTGATCTCCGCCCATTCGCGGGCCGCGGCGTCGAACCGGAAGATCTTCCCCGCCTGCGTCCAGCAGACGAGCCCCTTGGGGGTGGAGCAGATCGTGAGCGTGTAGTAGCAGTCCCCGTGGACCATCCCCTTCGGCTTCTCGAAGCGGCCGGCCCAGTCGCCGAGGTCGGGGTCGTAGACGTAGCAGTGCCGCGTCCTTCCCGTGAAGAGCATCTTCTTCAGGTTCGGATCGTACCCGTAGCTCTGGTACGTGTGGCCGGTCACCCACGGCCGCCGGTTGAAGTTGAAGCCCTCGGGATAGGAAGTGTTGGAGTAGAGCTGGCCGAGCGGGAATTCCACGGGGATCGGAAGATCCCAGCGGTTCGTCTCGATGTAGTAGTGGAGCACGTCCGTCCCGCCGTGGGCGGAGTGGCCGCCGCTCCAGCGGAGGATGATGTCGCGGTCGGGATCGAGGACCGCCGTGCCCCAGTCGCGGTTGAGCGCCGGCAGGTGCGGCGGCTTCATCCGCACCCAGGTGTTCGCGGGGAGGTCGCGCAGGCGCTCCGCCACCGGCGCGGGGTCCGGCTTCGGCCCCTCCAGGAAATAGTCGGGATGCAACCGGCCCGTACGGTAGACGCGCGTGTCCGGCGGCACGCCCTTCCCGCCTGTCCAAGTGTTAGCCGCAATGTCGTACTTCCAGTCGCCGTCGGCGAGGTCGCGGTACTGGCCGCCGCAGTAGTCGGTGTTCGAGGTGTAGGTGCAGCCGCCCGTGAGGACCACCTTGCCGTCGCCCGCGGCCTTGAGAACGTGGTCCGCGCGCGGCGGCGGGGCCTCAGCGGGATGTCTCTGGAACCATTTCCGCTTCGCGGGGTCGAAGACCCAGGTGTCGTTGGTCAGGTAGTCGAGGTGATCGCCTCCGAAGAGGACGAAGAGCTTCGTCGCGGCATCGTAGGCGATGGGGCTCAGCGCCCGCGGCGGCGGCTCGGCGTCCAGGGCCTCGGCGATCTTCTCGAGGTCGATCGGGGAGGGGGCTTTCGAGCGGAGCCCTTTCAGCGCATCGAGGCCCGGCGCGGCCTTCTCGATGTCCGACACGAGGGCGTCCAGCCCCCGGAGAGGAGGGGGATCGAACGGCTTCCCCTTGAAGTAATGAAACCGGGCCCTGGCGGCGGAATCCTTCGCCATCGTCCGCAGGGACCAGCAACGGTCTCGGAGGGCCTGGAGCGGATTGCGGGCGCGGAGATCCTCGTGGATCGGCTTCCACTCCCCGCCTTCCTTGATCCTCGTGCGGGAACAGCCGTCCTCGCCCTCCTGATCCTGCCCCCCGAAGGAGAGGCCGGGGCCGTCCGGCACCTCGCACGAAGCCCCCCAGATGATCCTCTGCTTGAGGTCCACGGGCGGGATCTTGTGGTGGCGCGGCTGCTGGGCCGAGACGATGGCCGCGGTGAGCGCGAGGAAGCCGATCCTTTTCATGCCGTGTTCCCTCATCATTGAAACATACCGTGCTATAATCCGCAACCAAGGAGAATCCCATGAGACACGCCATCCTCCTGTTCGCCGCCGCGATCCTGGCCGGGTGCGCCTCTCCCGGCGCGGGCCGTCCGACGTCGAAGATGGGCCCGCTCCGCGTCTGCCCGGACAACCCGCGCTATTTCGCGGATGGTTCCGGAAGGGCGGTCTTCCTGACCGGCGCGCACACGTGGAACAACCTCGTGGACATGGGACCCACCGACCCGCCCCCGCGCTTCGACTACGCCGCCTGCCTCGACTGCATGAAACGCCACGGCCACAACTTCATGCGGATGTGGACGTGGGAGTCCGCGACGTGGAATCCAAAGGAGACGGGACGCAACGCCGTCATGCACGTCTTCCCCCACCCCTGGGCGCGCACCGGACCGGGAGAGGCGCTCGACGGAAAGCCGAAGTTCGACCTCACAAAATACGATCCTGAATATTTCGGCCGCCTGCGGTCCCGCGTCGCCGAGGCGGGCCGCCGCGGCATCTACGTCTCCGTCATGCTCTTCGAGGGCTGGGGAATGCAGTTCGCCCCCGGCGAATGGGAGTCCCATCCATTCCATCCCGGCAACAACGTCAACGGCCTCAACGGCGATGCGAACGGCGACGGCAAGGGACTGGAGGTCCACGAGCTGGCCGTCCCCGCCGTCACCGCCGCGCAGGAGGCCTACGTCCGGAAGGTGATCGACACGGTCAACGACCTTGACAACGTCCTCTACGAGATCTCCAACGAAAACCACCCGCCTTCCACGGAATGGCAGTATTACATGATCCGATTCATCCACGATTGCGAGAAGGCGAAGCCGAAGCAGCATCCCGTGGGCATGACCTTCCAGTACAAAGGGGGAAGCAACCGCACCCTCTTCGACGGCCCCGCCGACTGGATCTCGCCCAATCCCGATGGCGGCTACCGGGACAACCCGCCGCCCGCGGACGGCAAGAAGGTCGTGCTCAACGACACCGACCATCTCTGGGGGATCGGCGGAAACGCCGCGTGGGTTTGGAAGAGCTTCCTCCGGGGCCACAACGTCCTCTTCATGGACCCCTACGACGGCGTGGTCCTCGGGAAGAAGTTCGAGCCCAAGTGGGAGCCAGTCCTGCGCAGCATGGGGGCCGCGCTCCGGTACGCCAGGCACGTGGACCTGGCGAAGGCCCGGCCCCACGGGGAGCTGTCATCGACGAACTACTGCCTGGCCGAGCCCGGGTGGACATACCTCCTGTACCTCCCGGGCACCAACGAGGTGACGCTGGACCTCTCGGCCACCCCCGGGCCGTTCGTCAGCGAGTGGTACGATCCGGCCACGGGAGAGATCAAGCCCGGCGAGACCGTGGAGGGCGGCGGCAAGCGCGTCTTCAAGAGCCCCTTCCCCGGGGGCGGCGTCCTTTGCCTGCGCAAGGGGTGAGCGGGCCCCGGGCGGGGCCGAGGACAAGCCGGGCGCCTGCCGGCGTCCGCCCGCCAGGCGCGGACCGCCGCGTTCATTTCGTTTTCGCATTCCGCGGCCGGGGGTATAATCGTACGCCAGCGGGGGGACGGCCATGCCGCACGAGCCCAAGGACCTGCTCCTGGGGGAGATGGCCCTGCGCCACCAACTTGTGAGCGAGGAGCACCTCGACCTCTGCATCCAGCAGCAGATCGACGAGCGATACAGGCGCCCCCTGGGCCAGATCATGATCGAGAGGGGCATCCTCCAGGGCGACGTGCTCGAGGCGCTCCTGCGGACCCAGCGCCGCGCCATCGAGGAGTTCGAAAGGAGCGCCGAGTACGGCCAGCTCTTCGGGAAGACCGCGCTCCTCAAGGGTTTCGTCACCGAGGAGAAACTGGCCCAGGCCGTGCGCGCCCAGGCCCGCAAGCACGCCCGCGGCGTGAAGGCCAAGCTCGGCCAGGTGATGATCGAGCTGGGCCTCATCACGATCGCGCAGTTCTGGGAGATCATCCACGAGCAGGGCGACTTCACCTGCGGCAACTGCCGCCAGCGGATCGACCGGCCGCTCTTCCGCGGGACGATGATCCTGTGCCAGAGCTGCAAGTCGCCGGCCTTCGAGGTGACCGCCGACAGCCCCGGCCCCAAGCCCCGCCGGCGGACGCGCCGGAAGTAGGCCTCAGCGCCCCATCCGGTCCAGCAGTTCCAGGCACACGATCATCGCGCGGCCCTGGTGGTACGGCCCCTTCCACGGCCCGGCCTTGTCGCCGGTGACCTTGCCGTCCGGCGCGATGTGGGCGTGCCAGTCTCCGTTCTCCCGGTCGACCTGGCGCTTGACGATCCAGTCCAGCGTCTTCCGGAAGCACTCCATGTACTTCTCCTTGCCCGTGAGGCGGGCCATGTGGAGCGCGGCCGCGAGCCCTTCCCCCTCGACCCACCAGATCTTGGTGAGCTTGTCGGCGGGCCCGCCGAAGGGGCCCGTGTCGTAGAAGCCCCCGTCCTTCCCGTCGAATCCGTGCTTGAGCGAGGTCTCGAAAAGCATCTCGAGGACGCCGCGGATGGGGCCCGTGGAGATCCCCGCCGTCTCGCACGCGTCGATCAGGAGCCAGACGTTCTCCACGTCGTGGCCGTACGAGATCCGGTCGTAGCCGGGGAGCGGGGTCCAGTCCGCCGCGAACTTGTCGGTGCACGCCCCCCCGGCCGGGCGGACCACCGAGACCGACTGGATGGAGATGAGCTCGAGGAGCCGCTCGCGCGCGACGATATCGCGGCTCATGGCATAGTAGGCCGTCAGGGCCTCCATCAGGTGGAGGTGGGTGTTCATGAGCTTGGTGCCGGGGGGCGTCTTCCCCATCGGGCTCGGGGTCGTCTCCGCGGGGGCGCTCCAGTCGCGCTGGAAGAGCTCCCTGTATCCCCCGTGGCGGGCGTCGTGGGCGCGGAAATCGATCAGCTTGAAGAGCCGGCTCGCGAGGTCCCGGGCCTGCTCGTCGCCCGAGGCGATCGCGTACTCGGAGAGGGCGTAGAGCCCGAACGCCTGGCCGTAGAGGTGCTTCTCGGGCTTGACGGCGCGGGCGCCCGAGGAGTCCACCTCCCAGTAGGAGCCGCCGTGCTCCGCGTCCCACATCTTGTCGCGGAGGAAGGCGACCCCGTGGCGGGCCCCCTCCAGGTGCTCCGGCTTCCCGTACCGGGTGCGCGAGATCCGGGAGAGGAACCAGACCACGCGGGCCTGGGTGACGATCGCCTTGTTCCCCGGGCCCTTGTACTTCCCGTCGCGGTCGTGGTTGAGGCGGTATCCGCCCTCGTCCTTGTCGAGGGTTCCGGGATACCACCACCCGAGGATGTTTTTCGTGAGCAGGTCCTCCAGGGCGGCCCGCGCCTCCTGGGGTTTCGCGGGTTCCGCCTGCGGCGCGGCGCCGCATCCGAGCACGAACAGGGCGATCGCGATCCTCATGGCCCAAGACCTCCGGTTGAACGGTCCGATCATACCACGGCGGGCCGCGGGAGGAAGCGGGAAGGCACGACAAAATGGACGGTCTATTTTGTCGGAGGGAGGGGCCGCGCGCGGCGCGTGGGGGGCCGAGGCGACCCCTTCTGCCGGACGAAGTCCTCCCCGAACTTGAACGCGTGCGCGGCCAAGTCGGAGGCGGCGACCTCCTGCGAGCTGGCGCGGTCGACCATCTTCCGGTACATGTCCCCCACCATCTCGGGATCGATGCGGGAGAGTTCCCTGATCGCCTCCGACGTGTGCTTGAGGATCCAGTCGAACAGGGATCGCCGCGACACCACCAGGTCCTCGCCGTTCTCCTGGAAGACCCCCTTCTCCTCGTCCTTGAGCAGGGGCTCGCCGCGGCTGTGGCGCCGGTACAGCTCCTCCATCACGCGGTCCACCGGCGCGATGTGCTTCCGGTGCACCAGCTTGAGGACCTCCACGGCCTTCTGCTGGGGCTCCCACTGGCGGGAGAGCTGGTCGTACTTCTGCAGGGCGTCGCCGCCCCGCTCGATGGGGACGGACTTCAGGAAGTCGCGGGCGAGGCCGAGGGCCTCGACGCCGCGATAGTAGTCCTTGAGCGCGAAGTTGGTCTGCGCCCGCTCGATGAGCTCCTCCGCGATGCTGGTGCTGGGGCCCCCCTCGAGCGTGAACGACTTCGAGGCGTAGAGCTGGGTGACCGCCTCGACCACGCGTTCCAGCGGCCATCGCTTCACCGGGTCCTTGTCCCGGGCGCCCTCGATGAGGCCCTCGAACCTCGCGGAGATCTCGGGACGGACGTGGTGCACGCGGTCGGGATGGGTGTCGAGGTTCAGGAGCTTCTCCTTCAACTGCTCGGGGTTCTCCATCTCGTAGGGGTACTGGCCCGTCGCCAGGACGTAGAAGGTGATCCCCATCTGGTAGACGTCGGTGGCGGTCGTGTCCCCCAGGCCGCGCGCCTGCTCGGGCGACGCGTAGAAGAGGGCGTCGCGGCTGTCGATGCCGCCCGCGCCGAACCCCGCGATCTTCACGATGCCCTTGGCCTTCTTGCCGGCGAGCTTCTCCTCCTCCGTGGCCTCCTCGATCCGGAGGTTGGCCGGCCGGAGGTCCCCGTGGACCACCCCCCGCGAGTGGGCGTACGCCAGCGCGTGGACCAGCTGGTAGGCGATGTGGGCCACGGCCGGCAGGGGCAGGGGCCCCTGCCCGCGCTCCAGCCGGGACCGCCAGATCTTCTCCAGGGTCTTCCCCTGGACCTTCTCGAGGATGACGCAGGGGCCGAGCCGGGG
>CAYNDR010000158.1:881-14059 GCA_964395295.1 uncultured Planctomycetales bacterium | reverse complement strand
GGCGGCGCCGGCCGGGCAGGCCGTGACCGGCTTCACCCTCGTCAACGCGGACACGAACGCCGACATCGGACCGCTTGCAGGCGGCGCCGTCCTGAACCTCGCCGCTCTGCCGACGCGGAACCTGAACGTCCGGGCGAACACCTCGCCCGCCACGGTGGGGAGCGTGCGGTTCGGATACGACGGGAACGCGAACTACCGGACCGAGGGCACGGCCCCGTACGCCCTGGCGGGGGATACCGGCGGGGACTACGCCCCCTGGACGCCGACGCTCGGGTCTCACAGCCTGACCGCGACCCCCTACTCGGGCTCCGGCGCCACGGGCACGGTCGGGACGCCGCTGACGGTCTCGTTCACCGTCGTGGACCAGGCCGCGCTCCCCCCGGCGGCGCCGAGCGGCCTGGCCGCCGCGGCGGTCTCGTCGAGCCAGATCAACCTGACGTGGGCGGACAACTCGGGCGACGAGGCGGGATTCAAGATCGAGCGGAAGACCGGCGCGGCCGGCACTTACGCCCAGGTTGCCACGGTCGGCGCGAACGCGGCGAGCTACTCGAACACGGGGCTCTCGGCCTCGACGGCCTACACCTACCGCGTCCGGGCCACCAACAGCTCGGGCGATTCGGCCTGGTCGAACGAGGCTTCGGCGACGACCCCGGCGGCGCCGGCCGGGCAGGCCGTGACCGGCTTCACCCTCGTCAACGCGGACACGGACGCCGACATCGGCCCGCTCGTCAACGGGACCGTGCTGGACATGGCCGCCCTGCCCACGGCGAACCTGAACGTCCGGGCGAACACGTCGCCTTCCACGGTGGGGAGCGTGCGGTTCGGATACGACGGGAACGCGAACACCCGGACCGAGAACGCGGCGCCGTACGCCCTGGCGGGGGATTCGGGCGGGAACTACAACGCCTGGACGCCGGGGGCGGGGACGCACAGCCTGACGGCGACGCCCTATTCGGGCTCCAGCGCGTCGGGCACGGTGGGGGCCCCGTTGACGATCGCGTTCACGGTCGTCGGCGGCGCCCTGGCCGCGTCGGCGGTCCCCGAGGGGGGGACGGAAGAGATCCCGGCGGAGGAACTTCCGGCGGACGGCGGCGGAGGCGACGGCGGCTGCGGGGCGATGGGGATCGACCTCCTCCTGCCGCTCGGCCTGTTCTGGGCGTGGAGGCGGAGGAGGGGCGCGGCGCGGTAATCCCTTCCAGCGAGGACGCGCAGACCGGGGCGGCCGCGAGAAGACCGCCCCGGTTTTCTTTTTCCCGGAATTGATGTATGGTCCGGGGCGGATCGTCCACTGGTTATCGGGACGCGAGGACCCGATGGACACCGAAGCGCAAGACGGCCGCCCGAGCCTGGCCCGCCAGCTCCTGGAGCACCGGGACGTCCTCTTCGCCTACGTCCTGGCCCTCGTCCGGGACTGGGTCGCCGCCGAAGACCTCTTCCAGGAAATATCCCTGGTGGTGCTCCGGAAGGACCGGGAGGGCGCGGCGGTGGAGCGGTTCGGCCCCTGGAGCCGGGAGATCGCCCGCCGGACGGTCCTGAACTACTGGAAGACGACCGCGCGGAGCCGGCTGATCCTGTCCGCGGAGGTCCTCGACTCGATCGATGCCGTCTTCGCCCGGCGCGACGACGAGGAGGCGGCGCGGGGCGGGGAGATGCTGAGCGCCCTGCGCCACTGCCTGGGCCGCCTCCCCGCCCACTTGAGGCGGGTCGTGGACCTGCGGTACCAGGAGTCGCTGTCGCTGGACGAAGTCGCGCGGCGGCTCGGCCGGTCGGCCGGGGCCGTCCAGGTCTCGCTCTCGAGGACCCGCGCGCGCCTCCTCGAGTGCACGCGCCGACTGCAGGCCAACCCGGGGGCCTCCCCGCCATGACGCGCGACGAGAAACTGGACCTGATCTCCCGCGCCCTGGACGACGCCCTCGGCGAGGGAGACGTGGCCCGGCTCGAGGCGCTGATGGTGGGCGATCCCGAGTTCGCGGAGTGTTTCCTCGATCTGTCGATGCAGCACGCCCGCCTGCGGCGCCTGGCGCGGACGCCGGAGGTGGCGCCCATGCCGGTCCGGGTGGGGCGCTGGCGGCGCGCGATGCGGGGGGAGGAGGGCGGCTTCCGCCGCGCCGCGATCGCGGCGGCGGCCCTGCTGGTGGCGGCGTTCGGCCTCTTCGTGATGATCCGACCCCGCGCGACCCCGGTCCCCGTCGCCGTCCGGGAAGTCCCCCCCGAGCCCGAGGCGGGCCCCCCGCCGGCGCCGCCGGAGACGGCCGCGCCGGAACGCCGGCCGGAGCCCGGCGTCCAGGCGCCGGCTCCGCCGCTCGAGAGACGGGAGGCAACTCCCAGGCCCACGCCGGAGGCGGCCCCCGTCCCCGAACCGCCCCGCGTCGAGCCGCCCCCCGTTCCCCCGCCGGCATCGCGGACGGAGGCCGCCGTGGCGAAGATCGAGCGGATCGAGGGCGACGTCTTCGCGCTTGCGCCGGAGCGGACGCCCGCCCGGATCGGACAGGCCCTGCTCGGCGGCCAGGGGCTGGCCGCGGAGGGGAAGTCGGCGCGCGCCGTCGTCCTCTTCACGGACGGCACGCGGCTGGATCTCGGCGCCGACACGGTCGTGAGCCGCCTCGCCGATCCTGCGGGCGGGAAGCGCGTGGAACTCCGGCAGGGAACGCTCGCCGCCGAGGTCCCCCGGCAGCCGCCGGGGAGCCCCATGGTCTTCGCCACCCCGCAGGCCGAAGCGACGGTCCTCGGGACGGAGCTGACGCTCTCCGCGGGCGCGGACGCGACGCGGCTGGAGGTGCGGGAGGGCCGGGTGCGGCTCGCCCGCGCCGAGGATGGCGCCGCCGTCGACGTCCCCGCCGGCCATTTCGCCGCGGCGGCCCGGGGCGTGCCCCTCGCGGCGCAGCCGCTGGCGGGCGAGGCCGCGGCCCGGCGCCCCGAGGTACCCGTCGGTTCTTTCACCCTCATCGATGCCGGCAATGGACGCCCCGTCCCCGGCTTCGAGAACCTCCGCGACGGGACGGTCCTGAACCTGGCGCGGCTCCCGCGCCATATCAACATCCGCTTCAACCCGTCGGGGCGGTGCGCCAGCGTCCGCTTCGGGCTCGACGCCAATCCAGACTACTGGATCGAGGACGGCCCGCCCTACCTGCTCGCCGGCGACCGCTCCGGCCGGATCTTCGCGTGGGCGCCCAGGCCTGGCGTCCACGCCGTCACGGCCACGCCGTACGAGCAGTCCCGCGCGGCGGGCCGGCCCGGCGCGATCCAGCGCGTGACGGTCCAGGTCATCGACAAACCGTAAGGAGGCCGAACATGGTCCCGAACCGGTGCGCTCCCCGTGTCGCCGCGGTGGTCCTGGCCGCGGCGCTGGCCGCCTCCGCGGCCGCCGTCGAGGGCGAGCTGAAGCAGTGGCATACGGTGACCCTCACCTTCGACGGGCCGTCCACGGGCGAGACCGCCGCGCCCAACCCGTTCACCGACTACCGGCTCGACGTGACGTTCACCCTCGGGTCGCGCTCGGTCCGCGTCCCCGGCTACTACGCCGCCGACGGCGACGCCGCCGACACCGGCGCGGCCGCGGGCGCCAAGTGGCGCGTCCACTTCGTCCCCGACGCCACGGGGACGTGGACGTGGAAGGCGGGCTTCCGGAAGGGGACGAACGTCGCGATGTCGACCGATCCCGCCGCCGGGACCGGCGCCGGGCACTTCGACGGGACGGGAGGCTCATTCGTCATCGCGGCGACCGACAAGACCGGCCGCGACTTCCGCGGCAAGGGCCGCCTGCGGTACGCGGGGGAGCACTACCTCCGCCACGCGAACGGCGAGTGGTTCCTCAAGGTCGGGCCCGACAGCCCCGAGGGCTTCCTGGCCAACCCCGACATCGACTGCGAGGACCCGGCCGGCACCCGCAGTTCCTTCTCCTCCCACGGCCAGCACTGGGCGGCGGGCGATCCCTCCTGGAAAGGCGGGAAGGGGAAGAACGCCGTCGGCGCCGTCAACTACGTCAGCGGAAAGGGGATGAACTGCTTCTACCTTCTGACGTACACGGGGCACGGCGACACGGGCAGCGTCTGGCCCTACCGCCGCGTGGACGACCGCACCCGCTTCGACTGCTCGAAGCTCGACCAGTGGGAGATCCTCCTGGCCCACATGGACCGCAAGGGGATCCTCCAGCACCTCGTCCTCTCCGAGACCGAGAACGAGACATACTGGGAGGTGAAGGACGGCGTCAGCCCCTTCGCGCCCAGCCGGAAGCTCTACTACCGAGAGATGATCGCCCGCTTCGGCCACCACCTGGGCGTCGTCTGGAACCTGGGCGAGGAGATCGGGTGGTCGGACTCCAAGGGCGGCGAGCTGGGGAAGGCCACGACCGACGCCCAGCGCAAGGCCTTCGCGAGCTTCATCCGGGACCTCGATCCCTACGGATCCCCCGTGGTCTGCCACACCCTGCCCGGCGGATCGTGGGACTCCGTCTACGGCCCGCTCCTCGGCTACGGCGATTTCGAAGGCATCTCCGGCCAGTTCACGCTGAACACGAACGGGATGGGCACGGCGCACGAGATCATCAAGGCCTGGGTGGACAAGTCCGCCCAGGCGGGGCGCAAGTGGGAGGTCTGCAACGACGAGCCGGGCGGCGAGAACATCCCCCTCCAGTACGACGCGTCGGGCAACCGGCTCGACACCGCCGGCGTGCGGCCGGACGCCCTCGACGCGGGCCACGACTACCCGCGGAAGTGGGCGCTCTGGGGCACCCTCATGGCGGGCGGGGCGGGGCTGGAGACCTACTTCGGCTGGGGCTACACGTCCTACGGCGGCGGCGACGGGTCCGTCAGCAACTACGCGGCGTGGACGAACTGGTGGGACCAATGCCGCCACGCCCACCAGTTCTTCGTCCAGCACCTGCCGTTCCACCAGATGCACCACGACGACGGCCTGACCTCCGCGACGAACGACTTCTGCTTCGCGAAGCGCGGGACGGTCTACGCGATCTACCTCCGCGAGGGCTGCACGACGAGCCTCGACCTCGCCGGCGCGTCGGGGACCTTCGAGGTGAAATGGCACGATCCCCGCGCCGGCGGCGCCCTGAAGGACGGCTCCGTGAAGACGGTCCAGGGCGGCGCGGCCCGCGCGATCGGGAACGCCCCCTACGACGGCGCCAGGGACTGGGCGGTCCTCGTGCGCAAGGCCGCCGCCGCCAACCAGCCTCCGGCCGTCAGCTTCGCCGCGCCGGCCAACGGAGCCTCCTTCTCCCCGGGGACGGACCTGGCCGTGACGGTGAACGCCTCGGACCCCGACGGCTCCGTGTCCGGCGTGAAGCTGTACGTCAACGGCCAGCTCGTGCGGCAGGAGAGCCAGGCCCCCTACGAGTGGGGCGCGGCGGGGCAGGACGATCTTCCGCTCCAGGACCTGGCGGCCGGCACGTACGCCCTGAGGGCCGAGGCGACCGACAACACGGGCGCGGCCGCCGAGGCCTCGATCTCCGTGCGCGTCGAGGTCCCTCTTCCCGCGGCGCCCTCGGGCCTTTCGGCCGCCGTCCTCTCCGCCTCCCAGATCCGCCTCTCCTGGGCGGACAACGCATCGAACGAGGGCGGCTTCAAGGTCGAGCGGAAGACGGGGAGCGGCGGGACCTACGCCCAGGTCGCGACCGCGGGCGCCAACGCGACGGGCTGGACGGACTCCGGCCTGTCGGCGGGGGCCTTGTACTATTACCGGGTCCGCGCCTACAACGCGGGCGGGAACTCCGCGTACTCCAACGAGGCGTCCGCCGCGACGCCCCAGGCGGTCCAGGCGGTGACGGGCCTCACGCTGGTCAACGCGGACACGGACGCCGACATCGGCCCGCTCGCCGACGGCGCCGAGTTGGACCTGGAGACCCTGCCGACGAGGAACTTGAACGTGCGGGCGAACACGTCGCCGGCCGCGGTGGGGAGCGTGAAGTTCGCCTATGACGGGAACGCGGCCTACCGGATCGAGAACGGCGCCCCGTACGCCCTCGCGGGGAACGACGGCGCCGATTATTCCCCCTGGACGCCGGCGGCGGGGAGCCACGCCGTGACGGCCACGCCTTACTCGGGCGCCGACGCGACCGGCGCGGCCGGGACGGTCCTCAAGGTTTCCTTTACGGTCACAGGCTCCGCGGTCCTCCCCAGCCCCTGGCTGACCCGCGACATCGGGGCCGCGGGGATCGCGGGGAGCGCCCGATATGCGCAGGGGATTTTCGAGGTCCATGGCTCCGGCGCCGACATCTGGGGGGGCGCCGACGAGTTCCGTTTCGTCTACCAGGCGATGGCCGGCGACGGCGAGATCCGCGCCCGGGTGGCGTCGATCGAAAGCACCCATGCGTGGGCCAAGGCGGGGGTCATGGTCCGCGAGACGCTGGACGCCGGATCGAGGCACGCGATGATGGCGCTCACGCCCGGCAACGGCCTTGCCTTCCAGAGGAGGACGGCCGCGGGCGGGGCGAGCGCCGGCACCTCCGGGGGGAGCGCCGCGGCCCCCGCCTGGATCCGCGTGGTCCGCCAGGGGAACAACCTGACTGGCTACGCGTCCGCGGACGGCCTCGCCTGGACGTGGGTGGCGACGGAGACGATCCCGATGGCGGCCGCGACATCCATGGGGCTGGCGGTGACGAGCCACGCGGACGGGACGCTCTGCGCCGCGCGGTTCGACAACGTGGGCGTGGCGGAGGCCCCGCCGCCGTCGCTGACGGGCCTGGTGAAGATCGCGGGCGTGTCGACGAACAGGCCCTATTCTCTGGCGCCGATGCAGGCGGGGGCGCTGACGCACATCGACCGGAGCTACGGGGTGATCGCGCTCAGCGCGGGGCTGGTGGGCGGGGTGCTGGTGCGGACGGCGATGGACGACAAGTACGCCACGGCAGCGACCCACCTGACGCTCACGCTGGGCCAGGAGGCATACGTCCACGTCTGCTACGACGGGCGGGGGACGCTCCCGGGGTGGCTCGCGGGGTGGACGCCGACGCCGGAGTCCGTGGTCTCGACGGACGGCGGGGCGTCGCCGATGCGGGCGTACGGGAAGGCCGCGGCGGCGGGGAGCCTCGTGCTGGGGGGCAACCTGGCGTCCCCGGCGGGCGGGGCGCAGGCGAATTACATCGTCGTGGTCCGGCCGGCGGGCCTGGCGAAGGCGGTGACGACGGCGTCAGGGGCGGAGTTCGAGGAGGGGCCGATCCCGGCGGACCGCTGGCAGGGCGAAGGGGACGGCGACGGGGACGGCCTGAAGGACGATTTCGAGCCGGCGAACGGGCTCGATCCGATGGCCGCGGACACGGACGGTGACGGCGTCCCGGACGAGGCCGAGACGCTCCCGGACGGGCGGACGCTGTGGGAGGCCCAGGGGGACCTGTCGGCGGGCGCGGCCGGGGAGGACGGCGACGGCGGCTGCGGGGCGATGGGGATCGACCTCCTCCTGTGGCCCGGCCTGTTCTGGGCGTGGCGTCGCCGGCGTCGCCATAATTAACAAGCCGGCCCCCTTCTGGTAGGCTGGGGTCCTTCAAGGAGGACCCCGCGATGAAGAGGATCATCCTTTTCCTGGCCGTCCTGTCCGTCCCCGTCCGCGCCCAGGAGGCCGATCCCGCCAAAGCAGGACTGGATCCCGCGAAGCTCGCCCCGCTCCGCGCGCGCTTCCAGGAGTTCGTGGACCAGCAGCACCTCTCCGGGGCCGTGCTCCTCGTGGCGCGCCGCGGTGCGGTGGGGTGCCTGGAGGCCGTGGGTTTCCGGGACCTCGAGGTCAAGGCCCCCATGAGGCCGGACACGATCTTCCGCATCGCCTCCATGACCAAGCCCATCACCGCGGCCGGCATCCTCGCGCTCGAGGACGAGGGGAAGCTTTCCGTGGACGATCCCGTGGAGAAGCACCTCCCCGAGTTCAGGGGGCAGATGATGGTCCAGTCGAAGACGGGGGGCGCGGTCACGCTGGTCAAGCCGCCCCGCCCCATCACCCTCAAGGACCTGCTCACCCACACCTCGGGGCTCGCGGGCCTGCCGGCCGGCCTCTCCGACCTCTACAAGCGGCGCCATCGGACGCTCGCCGAGGCGGTCATGGCCTTCTCCCAGCGGCCGCTCGACTTCGAGCCCGGCACGAAGTGGAGCTACTGCAACACGGGCATCGACACGCTGGGGCGCGTGATCGAGGTCGTCTCCGGGAAGGGCTACGAGGATTTCCTGGAGGAGCGGTTCTTCAAGCCCCTGGGGATGAAGGACACGTTCTTCTATGCCACTCCCGAGAAGCTCGATCGCACCGCCGGGCTCTACAAGCGCGACAAGGAGAAGCTCCTCAGCACCGACAACTTCCTGGGCGACGTTGCCGACCGCAAGTACCCCATCCCCGCCGGCGGCCTCTTCTCGACCGCGCCGGACCTCTGCCGGTTTTACCAGATGCTGCTCAACCGGGGGACGCAAGGCGACAAGCGATACCTGGCCGAGGCGACGGTGGAGAAGATGACCCGCGTCCACACGGGCGACCTCAAGGGGGGCTTCACGCCGGGGATGGGCTTCGGGCTCGGGGTCGGCGTGGTGCGCGAGCCGCAGGGGGTCACGGAGATGCTCTCGCCCGGGACCTACGGCCACGGGGGGGCCTTCGGGACGCAGGGGTGGATCGACCCGAAGAAGGGGATGATCTACGTCCTGATGATCCAGCGGGTGGGGCTCCCCAACGGGGACGCCTCGGAGATGCGCAAGGCGCTCCAGTCGATCGCGGCGGCGGCGGTCGCGGAGTGAGCCCTACAGCGTCCACCCCTTGCGGTACTCCCGCTTGAGGAGCCGCTCCGCCTCGGGGCAGTTCTTGGCCTTGAGCGCCTGGGCGTCCCAGTCGATCTTCTTCCCGGCCCGGTACGCCAGGTTCCCCAGGAGCACCGTCTCGGTGAGCGCCCCCGAGTAGTCGAAGTTGCACGTCGTAGGCGAGCCGTCCTTGCAGGCCTTGACCCACTCGGCGTGGTGGCCGATCGACTCGGGGATCGACTTCGGCGGCCGCGCGTAGTCCTTGAAGTCCTCCGCGGGGAGGAGCCGGTGGTTCCCGTAGTCGGCCACCAGCATCCCCTTCTTCCCGACGAAGAGGACGCCGTTCCCCTTCCAGTCCCCGAGGCGGCCGTCGGTCGCGTGCGGCGGCCGCTTGTCCCCGTGGTACCATGTGAGCCTGACCGGCGGCTGGGCGCCGCGCGCGGGGAAGGTCCACGCGACGACGAGCCACGGCGGCGCGCCTTCGGCGTGCGGCGGCGGGCCCTGCGCCTCGACCGTGAGGGGGTGGCGCAGGCCCAGCGCCCAGAAGGCCAGGTCGATCCAGTGGCACCCCATGTCGGCGAGGTGCCCCCCGCCGAAGTTCCACCACTTGCGCCAGTTGACGGGGTGGAACTCGGGGTGGTAGGGGCGCTCGGCCGCGGGCCCGAGCCAGAGGTCCCAGTGGAGGTGCGGCGGGCAGGGAGGGTACTGCTTGGGAAGGTCCCCCGCCGTCCAGGCGCCGCCCACCCAGACGTGGACCTCCCCGACCGGGCCCACCGCGCCCGCCTGGACGAGCTCCACCGCGCGGCGGTAGTTCGAGCCGGCGTGGATCTGGGTCCCCAGCTGCGTGGCGAGCTTCTTCTCGGCCGCGAGCTTCGCCATGGAGCGCGCCTCGAAGATCGAGTGCGCCAGCGGCTTCTCGCTGTAGACGTGCTTGCCCAGCTTCATGGCCATCATCGCCGCGGGGGCGTGGATGTGGTCGGGGGTGGAGATCACGATGGCGTCGAGCGTCTTCTCCTTCTCGATCATGACGCGGAAGTCGTGGTACGGGACCGCCTTTGGGTTCTTGGCGACGCCCTTGGCCAGGTTCTGCTCGTCCACGTCGCAGAGGGCGTAGATCGTCTCGCTGGAGACGCCCTGGGTGTTGTCCGCGCCGCGCATGCCGGCCGCGCCGATCACGGCCATGTTGAGCCTGGCGTTCTGGGGGTAGCCGTAAGCGGAAGCGAACCGGGCCGAGGTCCAGAAGCCGACGCCCGCGGCGGCGGTCCGCCGGAGGAACTCGCGGCGGTTCATGCCTTGAGCTCCCAGCCCGGCCGGTAGGCCCGCTTGATGAGCTTGTCCGCCTCGGGGCAGTTCTTCGCCTTGAGGTTGACGGGGTCCCATTCCAGCTTCTTCCCCATCCGGTAGGCGATCGAGGCCAGGTGGTTGGCCTCGGTGAGCGCCCCGGAGTAGTCGAAGTTGCAGGTCGTGGGAGATCCGTCCTTGCAGGCCTTGATCCACTCCGCGTGGTGGCCGATCGACCTCGGGATCGTGGGTTCGGGGAGCTTGACGCCCTTGAACTTGTCCTCGGGCAGGAGCATGTACTTGCCGTAACTGGAGAGGATCATCCCTTCCGAGCCCACGAAGAGGTGGCCGTCCCCCCACGGCGGGACCTTCTTCTCGGCGAGGGGCGGCTTCTCCTGGCCCTGGTACCAGGTGAGCTTGCAGGCGGGCATGTCGCCGCGGGGGCCGTACTCGTAGGTCGCGCGGAAGGAGGCGGGCGCGATCTCGGGGTGGGCGGGGGGGCCGAAGGCCTGGATCGTGAGCGGGTGGCGGAGCTTGAGCGCCCAGAAGGGCAGGTCGTTGTAGTGGCTGCCGAGGTCGGACATGGTCCCCGAGCCGAAGTCCCACCAGCGGTACCACCTGGGGCCCGGGAAGTAGATCGAGTGGAAGGGGCGCATCGGGGCGGGGCCGATCCACAGGTCCCAGTGGAGCCCGTTGGGGACGTCCTCCGCCTCCTTGGGCCTCTCCTGGGAGCTCACGATGTCCTTGTGGGTCTTGGCGTCCTCCGGGCTCTGCAGGCCCCAGGTGCGCCCGGTCCAGACGTGGACCTCGGTGACCTTCCCGATGACGCCGCCCTGGACGAGCTCGACCACGCGGCGGTAGTTCTCGCCCGCGTGGATCTGGGTGCCCATCTGGGTGGCCACCTTGGCCTTGACGGCCGCCTCGGCCACGACGCGCGCCTCCCACACGCCGTGCGTGAGGGGCTTCTCGCAGTAGACGTGCTTCTTGAGCTTGAGCGCGGGGAGCGTGGCGAAGGCGTGGGTGTGCTCGCAGGTGGAGACGACGACGGCGTCGAAGCGCTTCTCGTCGTCCCACATCCTGCGGAAGTCGGTGTACTTCTTCGCGTCGGGGGACTTCTTCGCGGCCCTCTCGACGTTGGGCTCGTAGACGTCGCAGAAGGCGGTGAAGTTCTCGCTTGCGCAGGAGCCGATGTTGGCGCCGCCCCGGCCGCCGGAGGCGATGGCGGCGAGGTTGAGCCTGCTGTTCTGGGGGTAGCCGTAGGCGGGGGCGAACCGCGCCGAGGTCCAGAATCCGGCGCCCGCGGCGCCGGCGGTGCCCAGGAACTGGCGGCGGGAGAGGGGTCGAGGCATGGGAGGCTCCTTGAAATTCCGAAGGTCCCGTTCCTTCCTAGTACTCGTTCAGGGGCATCTGAGAATCAAGAATAGAGAATCGAGAATCAAGGGGCAGTCCCCCCCTTCCCCCCGGGGGGCAAGGGGGGAAATCCATTCTTGATTCTCAATTCTGACGAAAACCAGGGACTGAACGCATACCCTTCTTATTGTACGACGCTAGGGTTTCGGGGAGGGGGATTTCTTTCTGAAGAAAATAAATCGGAGGCCCTTGAGGAGGACGGTGGAGAGCCAGTAGAAGGTGGGGAGGTTCCGGTGGGTCCAGAAGGTGATCGCCTTGATCCGGTCCATGAAGGCGACCATGCGGGCCACGGTCTGGGCGGCCCAGGGGTCGTCGGGGCCCCGTTCGATGAGCTTTTCCCCCATCTTGGGGTTGGCCTGGGGGAGGATTTTTAGGTAGAGGGAACGCCAGAAGAACGGCGTGCGGTAGGCGCCCTCCCGCGAGGGGGTGAGCATCGAGTCGTACGCATGGGTGACGAACCGGTCGAGGAGCCCGTCCTTCTGGGCCTGCTCGTAGATGGCCGTGTTGGGGAAGGGGGTGAGGGAGAGCGTCACGGTGTTCCAGTCGCCGCGGGGCAGTTCGTTGAGCGTTTCCGCCACGTGGCGGAGGTCCGCCTCCTTCTCGTAGGGGTTGTCGATGATGATGTCGATGGAGAGGTGGAGCCTCTGGCGGAGGACCGCCTTGGCGGCCTTGAGGAACGTGTCGCGGGTCTCGGGGCGGTGGTAGACGTGCTTGTTCATGCGGTCGGAGCCCTCGAGGCCCATCGTCACGTAGTAGAGCCCGGCGTCCTTGAGCGCGGCGATGCGCTCGGGGGTCCCGAACCGGGGGATCATGCGGACGATGAAGCGGAGGCCGACCTCCTGCTTGTACCGCCGGCAGAACTCCTCGATCCACTCGTCGGATCCGGTGAAGAAGACGTCGTCCTGGATGTTGATCTGGCGGATCTCGGGGTGGTTCTTCCGGACCTCCAGGATCTCCCGCATGGCGCGGTCCACGGACATCCTCCGGATGGCGCCGCGGTCCGCGTGGCAGCAGTAGGCGCAGTTGTAGAGGCAGCCGCGGGAGGTGATGATGTCGCAGCTCTCCCCGTTCCAGTCCGAGTGGTAGAAGTAGACACTGCGGCTGAGGGGCTTGAGTTTCCCGTTGACGAGGGCCATGTCCTCGTCGTAGCGGAAGATCGGGAAGGGGAGGGCGTCGAGGTCGATCTTCTGCGAGGGGCTCACGGGATTGACGACGACGGTCCCGTCCCTGCGCCAGACGAGCCCGGGGATCGTGGCGGGATCGGCGCCCTCGAGGATCATCTTGAGGGGGATTTCCCCGGGGCCCTGGACCGCGAGGTCGGCGCCCTCCACCAGGGATTCCTCGGGCAGGAGGGTGGCGTGCACGCCGCCGGCCAGGATCGTGCCCCGCCAGCCGAGGCCGCGCAGGTCCTTGACCAGCTGGCGGAAGGGCTTGAATCCCGCGGTCATCAGGTAGAAGCCCAGGTGGGTGACGCGCTCGCGTTCGAGGAATTCGTGGATCTGGCGGACTTCATTCGGGGACAGGAGGATGGGATTCCCCTCGGAGGGGAGCGGCTTGACGATGCCCAGGAGGGTCGTGCGCACGCCGAGGGTGCCCTGGGTGTAGCCGCCGAGGACGCGGATGGAGAGGATGCGGACGCCCTCCTG
Source organism: uncultured Planctomycetales bacterium (assembly GCA_964395295.1). Classification (GTDB taxonomy): domain Bacteria; phylum Planctomycetota; class MHYJ01; order MHYJ01; family JACPRB01; genus CAYNDR01. Next base: position 1,008 of record CAYNDR010000158.1, on the reverse strand, counting down.
GATCGTGGCCAGCAGGTGGCCGTAGATGAAGCCGCTCGCCATCCAGCCCCCGATCGTCCGGCCGATCTCGCTGGGCAGGCTGACGAAATAGGGGTCGATCGCGCGGGTCCGCGCCTCCTGCTCGGCA
>CAYNDR010000158.1:0-871 GCA_964395295.1 uncultured Planctomycetales bacterium | reverse complement strand
GAGGGAGAGGGTGCGGGCGCCGTCGTGGAGCGGGGCCAGGACGAGGTGCTGCGAGGGGGCCTCGGGGGTCATTCCACGGCCAGTGTAATGAGCCGGAGGGGGGCTGTAAACACAATGAAAATAGAACGGCCCGCCCCCGCGGGGGGACGGGCCGTCCCGAATGCGCTTCCGATTACAGCGTCCAGCCCTTGCGGTACGGCCGGTTGATGATCTGGGCCGCCTCGGGGGCGTTGGTGATCTTGCAGGCCTTGGTGTCCCAGAGGAGCTTCTTGCCCAGGCGGATGGCCACGTTGCCGAGGAGCACGAACTCCGCGAACGGCCCGGCGTGGTCGAAGTTGGACATCGGCTTGATGTTCCCGCCCTTGCAGGCGCGGATCCACTCCGCATGGTGGCCGGGGGAGCGCGGGAGGGTCTCGGGGGGGCCCTTGTAGCCCTCGAAATCCTTCGCGGGGAGGAGCTTCCAGCTGTCGCCGTAGTCGCCTCCCGAGAAGAGCACGCCCTTGGTGCCGACCATGAGCGAGCCGCTGTCCGACCACTTCTCGCCGTGGAGGAAGTCCTCGGGCGGCAGGACCCGGTCGCGCCGGTTCTTCTTCCCCTCGTACCAGGTCACGGTGACGGGGGGGAGGGTGGCCTTGGCGGGGGTGAGGACCTCGCGGGCGGGGAACTCGAACTTGACCTTGGCCCAGGAGGGCCAGGTCTCCTTGTTGACGTCGCCGGCCTCGGCCTCGATGCTGGTGGGCGCGGTGAGCTGGGCGGCGAAGAAGGGCAGGTTGGTGGTGTGGCAGGCCATGTCACCCAGGGCGCCGGTGCCGAAGTCGATCCAGCCGCGCCAGTTGAACGAGTGCAGGTTGTCGTGGAACTCCCGGAAGGG
>CAYNDR010000157.1:1309-14178 GCA_964395295.1 uncultured Planctomycetales bacterium | reverse complement strand
CGACCGCGAGCCGGGGCCCTCGCCCGCGCGCCCGGCCGGGCCCAACTCCACCGCGCCCCCCGCTACCTCCTGGCCCGCACCGAGGACGACGCCGCCTCCCTGGACCTCGAGTGCCACGAAATTTCCACCTGGAGGCTCCCCGTCGCCGCCCGATCCCCCGGCGATCCCGAGCCGCTGGAAATATTCCTCGTCACCGACCGCGCCCTCTGCCGCGGCGGCGACACCGTCCACGTCAAGGGCTGGTGGCAAAATCCCGGGCCGGACCCCATCGCCGTGGAGTTCAGGGACGGCCGCGGAGACCTCCTGGAACGCGCGGCGCCCCGGGTCTCCCCCGCGGGCGGCTTCGACGCCTCCTTCGCGCTCCCCCTCCAAGCCCGCACGGGGACGTACCAGGCCGTGGCGTCCGCGGGCGACCGCACCGTCTCCCGGAGCTTCTCCGTCGGATGCTACCGCCCGCCCTCGTTCGAGGTCCGCATCCTCCCCCGCGCGCCCCTCTTCTTCCCGAAGGACCGCTTCGAGGCCGCCATCGAGGCGCGCGCCTTCTTCGGCGCGCCGCTGGCCGGGGGGAAGGTCTCGTGGTCGGCCTGGATCGAGGGCTGCAACCAGGGCGCCGGCGGCAAGGGCGTCCTCGACGGGAACGGCCGGCTGGACGTCTCCTTCAAGCTCGGACCGGGCGCGGGACTCCTGGTCCTCCAGGCCTCGGTGACGGACGCCGCGCACCAGACGATCGCCGCCGAGGCGGCCGTGCCGGTCCATCCCTCCGAGCTCGCCATCGAGGCCCGCCCCGAGGAGGAGTTCGCCGACGCGGGGAAACCTTTTGCCGTGAACCTGCGGGTGAAGCGCCTGGACGGCACGCCCGTGGAGCGCGACCTCTCGATCCGGTTCCTCCGCCGGACCTGGTCCTCCGTCCAGCAGCTCGTCGCGGGCCGCGGGTGGAGCTACGTGTGGGAGAAGAAGGACGATCTCCTGGCCGCTGAGATGGTCCCCTGCGGCCGGTGGACGGCGACCCCGGCCGCCCCGGGATCGCACGTCCTCGAGGTCCGCACGAAGGACGACGCGGGCCGGGAGGCCCTCGCCACGGTCGACATCGACGTGGCCGGGCCCGGCGAGGGAGGGTGGCGCCCGCGGAACGACCTCCGCATCGAACTCGTCCCGGACCGCGAGGCCTACCGGGCGGGAGACACGACGCGGGTGCTCCTGCGCCAGCCCCTCCCCGGCGCGCGGGCCCTCGTGACGCTGGAGCGCGAAGGCGTCCTCGAGCACCGATGGATGGATATCGGGGGCGGGGCCTCGACGATCGATATCCCCGTCCGCGAGGAGCACGCGCCGAACGTCCACGTGGGGGTGCTCCTCCTGCGCGGGCGCACCGCCTGGAGCCTGGGGCCGGACTGGGAAGACCGGGGCCGCCCCTGTTTCCGGTACGGGTACGCCACGCTCCGGATCGACGCCTCCGACCGCCGCCTCCCCGTCGAAGTGCGGACCGGGCCGCGGTTCGCCCCCGGCGCGGAGGCCTCCCTGGAGATCCGCACGGCGCCCGGCGCGGAGGTGACCGTGGCCGTGATCGACGAGGCGGTGCTCTCGCTCGTGGAGCACGAGGATCCCGATCCGCACGCCTTCTTCTGGGGGCCGCGCCCCCTCCGCGTGAAGACGGCCGAGGCGAGGCGCGACCTCGCCGCGGCCCGGCCGCTCGACGTGCGCGGCAAGAAGGGACGCCCCGGCGGGGGCGGCGGCGACAAGGAGGGGCCTCGCCACAGATTCGTCGGGACCGCCTACTGGAATCCCCGCGCCCTGGCGGGCGAGGACGGCCTCGTGCGCCTGAGCTTCCGCCTGCCCGACAACCTCACGCGCTGGCGGGCGGTCGCCGTGGCGGCCCTCCGCGACCGCTGGGGGACGGGCCGGGCGTCCTTCGAGACGCAGAAGCCGCTCATGCTCGTCTCCGCCCTTCCCCGCTTCGCGCTCCTGGGGGATTCGTTCGACGCCCGCGCGATCCTCCACAACCGCACGGGCGCGGCCGGCCGGGCGCGCGTCGAGCTCGACGGGACCGCCCGGGAATTCGAGATCGGAGAGGGCAAGTCGGCGCCCGCGGACTTCCCCTTCCGGGCCGGCTTCCTGGGCGAGCGGCGCTTCACGATCCGCGCGGCGCTCGGGGCCCGCGAGGACGGGCTTGAAGTCGCCGTCCCCGTCCGCTACCCGGCCGCGGCCGAGACGGCCGTGGTCACGGGCCGCGTTGACGGAAAGGCGGACGTGGCCCTTCCCTCCATGGCGCACGTGGAGTCGAGCATCCTGACCCTGGCGCCCAACGAAGTCGCCTTCATGGAGGCCGAACTCCGCCGGCTCCTGGAATACCCGCACGGCTGTGTGGAGCAGACGACCTCCAAGACCCTGCCCCTGCTGGCCCTGCGGGACCTCAAGATCGAGGGGACGGACAAATTCATCGAGGCGGGCGTGCGGCGCCTGCTTTCGATGCAGACGGAATCGGGGGGGCTCGCCTACTGGCCCGGGGAGTCGAAGCCCCATCCCCCGGGGACCGTCTACGCGTCGCACGCGCTCGTCCTGGCGGACCGCGCGGGCTTCAAGGTGCCGCGGCCGGCGCTTGAAAGGACGCTCAAGTTCGTGGAGGAACGCCTCCGGTACCAGGGCGAAGGCACGAGGAGCTACGCCCTCTACGTCCTGGCCCTGGCGGGCCGCCGCCACGAGGCGTACCTCGAGTCGCTCCGTCCCGATCCCTTCCTGGCGCTGGCGGCCTTCGAGATGGGCCGGCCCGACCGGGCGCGGGAGATCCTCCGCAAGCCCGAAGACATCTCCGCCCAGGCGGTGGACCACTTCCGCTCCAACGCGAGCGCCGGGGCCGTCGAGATCCTGGCGCGCGCGAAGCTCGGAGAAGACGTCCACGTGCGCCCCGCCGAACTCCTCGCCCGGGCCCTGGTCACCTACGAGCGGTGCTGGACCCTCCTGGCCCTCCGCGAGGCGCTCCGGTCCGACGAGCCGGACGCCGGGCGACGCGTCCGCGTCCTCGTGGACGGCAAGCCCGTCGGGGAGCACGTCCTCAAAGGCCTCCACAGGATGAACCTCCCGGCAGGCCCCCTCCGCCTGGAGTCCGACGGCCCGGCCTATTTCGGCCTCCGGATCAAGGGCCACCGGCCCGACCCGGGCCCGGAGGACAAGGGCTTCTGGATCCGGCGCACTTACCAGAAAGCGGGGGAGACCCTCCCCAGGCTCGACTTCGACGCGGGGGATTTGGTGGTGGTCCGGGTGGCGCTGTCGACCCGGTCGACGCGCCGGTACGTGGCGCTCGAGGACCCGCTCCCGGCCGGATTCGAGCCGGTGGACCTGCGATTCCTGACGGAGGACCGGGGCGCGTCGGCGCGGAACGACTTCGACTATCTCGACCAGCGCGACGACCGGATCTTCGCGAGCCTGGACACCATGCATGCAGGGGTGCGCCAACTGGCCTACCTGGTTCGAGCCACGACGGCCGGGAAGTTCTCGGCGCCGGCGCCCTACGTCGAGGAGATGTACTCGCCTTCCGTCCACGGGAGGGGCACGGCCGCGACGGTCGTGGTCCGGGCGCGATGAAACGCCGGCTGAAGCGCGCGCTGGCCTTCGCGGCGCTCGCGGTGTTGTCGGCCGCGGCGTGGATCTATCTTGTCCCGTTCCCGGAGGAACTCCTGGACCGCGGCCGGGCGACCCCGGTCCGCTTTTTCGACCGCGAGGGGAGACTGCTCCGGCAGGGCCTTTCGGCGGAGGGGACGCGGGGGACGTGGGTCCCGCTCCCGGACATCTCCCCGCGGCTGGCCGCGGCCACGATCGCGGCCGAGGACCGGCGGTTCCGGGACCACCCCGGCGTGGACGTCCTGGCCGTCCTGCGCGCGGCGAAGGACAACGTCGCGGCCGGCCGCCGCGTCTCCGGGGCCTCCACGATCACGATGCAGCTCGTGCGCCTCCTGCGCCCGCGGCCGAGGACCTGGCGCGTCAAGCTGGAGGAGGCGGTCCTGGCTCTGCGGCTGGAAAGGCGTCTCTCCAAGGACCAGATCCTGGAGGAATACCTCAACCGCGCCCCCTACGGGGGGAACTGGATCGGGGCGGAGGCGGGGGCCCGGCGGACGTTCGGGAAGCCCGCGCGGGACCTGAGCCCGGCGGAGGCGGCGCTCCTGGCGGGGCTCCCCCAGTCGCCCGTCCGCCTCGATCCCCTGCGCCGGCCGGAACGCGCGCGCCGGAGGCAGAGATGGATCCTGGACGAGATGCTCCGCTCGGGAGACCTGGACGAGGCGGCCTGGCGGAGGGCGATCGAGGAGGGCGACGCCATCGCCTCCCGCCCGCCTCCTTGCGAGGCCCGGTCGTTCGTCGACTGGGTCCTGCGGCCGGGCGACGCGGAAGTGCGGACCACGCTCGACCTCGGCCTCCAGCGGGAGGTCGAGGGGATCGTGAGGGGGGCCGGGCCCCACTTGGCGGACTGCGGCGCGGGCGAGTGCGCGGTCGTGGTGGTGGACAACGCCTCCGGCGAGGTGCGGGCCTTCGCGGGGCCGGCCGCGCGGCGCCGGTCGCCGGGCTCGACGCTCAAGCCGTTCGTCTTCGCGCTGGCCCTGGAGGCGGGCGGGACGCCGGCGAGCGTCTACGAGGACGCGCCCGTCCAGTTCGAGACGCCCACGGGCGTCTACGCGCCGCGCAACTACGACGGGGAATTCCGCGGCCCGGTGACGATGCGGGCGGCGCTGGCGAATTCCCTCAACATCCCGGCGGTGCTGGCCCTCCGGGAGGCCGGGCTCCCGCGGCTCGTGCGGCTGTTGCGGGAAGCGGGGCTGGAGGGCATCGATCCCGATCCGCGCCGTCACGGCCTGGGGCTGGCGATCGGGAACGCCGCCGTCTCGCCGGTGGAGCTGGCGGGCGCGTACGCGATGCTGGCGCGGGGAGGGGAGTTCCTGCCGGTGCGGGCGCGTCCCGGGTCCGCGGAGCGGAGGAGGCTCCTTTCCCCGGAGACCGCCTTCCTGATCGCCGACATCCTGGCGGACGACGGGGCGCGGGCGGCGGCGTTCGGGACGGGGACGGATCTGGCCTTCGATTTCCCCGTGGCGGCGAAGACGGGGACGAGCCCGGACCACCGGGACAACTGGGCGGCGGGATTCACGCGCACCTTCACGGCGGTGGTCTGGGCGGGGAACGGCGACGGCCGGCCGCTCCGCGGCACGAGCGGCCTCGAGGGCGCCGGGCCGGTCTTCCGCGAGGTGATGCTCCGCGTGGGGGGAGGCTGGGTGGACCGTCCGGGGGGGATCGTGGAATCGGAAGTCTGCGCGGAGACGGGGCTCCGTCCGGGCGCGGGGTGCGGGCGGACGGTGGTGGAGCTTTTCCCCGCGGGGAGGGTCCCGCGGGGGGCGTGCGCCCCGCGTCCCGCGCCGTTCCGCCTGGAGTCGCCCCGGCCGGGGGACCGGTTCGTGCTCGACCCCTCGGCGCCCGCGGCGACGCGTTTCCTGAGGTTCCGCGCCCGGGGGCCGGAAGGGGCGTCGCTCGAATGGTACCTGAACGGCGAGCGCCTTGCGGTGACGGCCGGGGAGCACGAGGTGGCGTGGTCCGCGTCCGCGGGGGCCTTCGAGCTCCGCGTGCTCTGCGGCCCGGCCCAATGCGTCCGGAGGTTCCAGGTCCGGTAGCGGGAGGGGCCGGGGAGGGTTGCCCGGTGCACCCCGGCACCGCGAAAGTCCTGGAATTCGATGTCCGCAAAGGTCAGGTCAATCCTGAAACCATGGAGGCCTTTGAAGAGCCGAACTTCAGGCCGTGGTGTCGAACGTGGTGACCGGGACCCTGAGGGTACGCTTGATTCTAGAACGCCGGGCCGCAATACGGTCCATCTTTTCCATGACAGACGCCGAGTAGTATCGCTCCCCGCATTTGTTGCAGACTCCAACGGGGACGTTTTCGATGATCACTAGGGAGTCCCCACTCCAGTAGTCATCCCGGACACGCCGCTCGTGGACGACTCCTTCGCAATACTCGCAGGGCACCACCGACGCCTTCTTCATGGTTTTCTATTCTACCACGAACACCGTAATAATCCGAACGTAATCCAATACCTTCCGCCACACGATCTCCACCGCCCTCCCATGTACCGTCAATCCCCGCATCAGGTGCCTTGGCCCCCGAGGATCCCTTGTGAACGTGCGCACAAGGTCCCCCGTCAGGAGCACCCGGCGAACATCCCGCGGGCGCAATCCGTCGTCCCTCATCTCCAACTTGGCGTGGCGCGTATAAACGTACTGGCGCTTCCAGACCGATTCACGCAGGAACCGGAGAACCTCTCCACGCCGCCGGCGCCGATGTCGCCGAACATCCAGCCGAAGACGGCGGAGGCGCCGTGGCGGCACCGGGGGAGGACGAAGGGGGGCAGGATCCGGCGGGTGGCCACGCAGGCCTGGCAGCGTACGACGAGGACCAGGATCGAGTCGCGGTCGGGGAGGTGGCATCCGCGAGCCGTGAGCTCGTGGGGCCCCAGCGTGTGGTAGGCCCCGCAGTCCGGGCAGCGCAACGGGATGGGGACGCGGCCGTTACAGAGGGCCACGTAATCGCGGTGGCAGACCTCTGGGGACAGGTCGAGGACGATCGGATGGCAACTTCTACGGCACGACAACGGCTACAACCACTTCAAAACGACGATGGAGAAGATCGGCCAAGGGGGCCGGTTCTCTTGCCGGCATGTGGAGCCTGGGGCCTGGGTGTGGAGAGGTGCTGGAGGCCGGCCGCCCGGGCCCTTCCCCGAGGGGATCGCCAGGGCGGATGGGACCTCAGGGGTGACGGACGGCGATGGCGATTGGAATGTCGATTACGCCGAGGGGTGCTGTCTTATCCACGCGTTAGCAGGGGGACCTCGCCTCACGATCTCAGCCGGAAGATGGCTTGAATCTGCCTGGTCGTTGGGAATCCTGCTCTACAGCCGGGGCTCGGCGAAGATACGGCAAGCTCGCCTCGCCTGGATCCGCTGTCGCTGAGCCGTTCCTTCATGCCCCGCATTCGTCCGGGGCATCCTGCACGAATCGTCCCCCGGGCCCGGTCTCGGGGCAAGCGCATCATGCGGATTTCGCGGGCCACCACCTCCTTGTCACGGCCGCCGTCGTCGCCTATACTGCCTTCCGGAACATCCGCCCGGAGGCCCGGGATGGGCGGGCATGGCGGGAGGTCCCTATGACGCGAGCCTGGCCGTTCGCCGTCCTCGTCTGCCTGCTCATCGGCAGTGGCCGCGCCGCCGGCCAGTCCGGCCCGCCGCTCGGCGCGGCGGACTTCAAGCCGTCGCCCGCCCGCCCCGTCGGCTGGCGCGGCGACTGGACGGGCCGCTTCCCCGGCGCCACGCCGCCCGTCGCGTGGAGCCGCCGCGTCAAGGGCATCACCACGGAGATCCGGTACCAGGCCGACAAGCCCGCCGCGCCGCAACCGGGGGCCGGCAGCCACCCGCTTGAGTATTTCACGCTGAAGGAGTGGCTCGTCGCCGGGCCGTTCGACGCCGCGGATCCGGCGAAGGGGATCGACGCGGATTTCCTGGGCGGAGAGGACAAGGTCCAGCCGGCCCGCGGGGAGAAGGCCGGCGGCGCCGCGTGGAAGCACCTCCGCGCCGACATCGCCACCCAGAGCACGCACTACCACAACGAAGGCACCTGCGGCGACCTGAACGTCGATTTCGTCCACTGCTTCGGCAACCTGCCCGACAGCGGGACCGTCAAGGCCGGCGACCTGCCCCTGAACAACAAGGTGGCCTACGCGCACACCTACGTCTTTTCGCCGGCCGACGCCGAGGTCCGCCTGCGGGTCGCCTACGCGGCCGCCGCCGTCAAGGTGTTCCTCAACGGCCGGCCGGTCGCCGCCCCGCACGACCGCGCCGTCCCGGTGCGGCTGGCCCCGGGCTGGAACCGCCTCCTGTTGAAGGTTGCCGGCGGCGAGGCCGCCGTGCCCGTGGGGCAGAACGCCTGGGTCAGCCGGTGGCGGATCGCGGCCTACCTCGAGCCCGTGCCGCCGTTCTCCTACGAGACCAGGAACATCGCCTGGATGACCCGCATGACCGGGCGGAGCATGTCGCCCCCGATCGTCGCGGGAGACCGCATCTTCATCGGCTCGGGCATCACCGATCTGGCGTGCCTCGACAGGAAGACCGGCCGGATCCTGTGGCTCGAGAGCAACACGCCCTACGACGCGATGCCGGCCGCGGAGCGCGCCGCCGATCCGCAGGTCCGGGACCAGGCCGCGCCGCTGGCCGCCAAGCTCGCCGCGCTCAACCAGCAGGCGGTCCAGGCGATCAACGCGGCCGTCTCCGCGGCAGGCATGTCCTCGGACGAGCAGGCGAAGCTCGACGCTCTGCTGAAGGCCAAGGCCGACGCCGAGCGGGCCGTCCACGACGCCTTCCGCGCCATCGACCGCAAGAAGTACCCGCCCATGTACGGGAACGAGGTCTCCTCCAGCAACGCCGCGCCCCTCTGCGACGGCACGCGCGTCTACTGGGCCTGCGGCGGCGGCATGAAGGGGCCGGGCTCGCACGTCGTGGCGTGCTTCGACCTCGGCGGCAAGCGCCTGTGGAGCTGGCACGACGGCGGATCGCTCGGCTCCCTGGAGCACGGCAACCACATGTCGCCCGCCCTGATCGACGGCAAGCTGATCTACTCGGCCAACCTGCACCTGCTTGCCTTCGACGCCCTGAAGGGCGGCGAGCTGTGGCGGAACACCCCCGACGACTGGCAGAACGGCGGCCACGGCAGCAACTCGCCCGTGGTCGTCCGGCTCGGCGGCCAGGGCGCGATCGTCCAGATGCGGTACCTCCATCGCGCGTCGGACGGAGCGGTGATCGGCCCCAGCAAACTGGAAATCTGGGGGTGCTCGACGCCCATCGTCGAAAACGGGATCGTGTTCGACCCGTGCAGTTGGCGCGGCTTCGACGCCCCGCCTTCGTTCATGGCCGTCCGGCTTCCCCCCGGCACGGCCGAGGGGGCCAAGGCCGAGGTGCTCATGAACCTGGACGGCAAGGACGTCACCATGCCCCTGCGCATGCCCGGCCCGGCCTTCACGGTGGCCTCGCCGCTGTACGTCGACGGGGTCGTCTACACGATCGAGGCGGGCGGCGGGCTGGCCGCCGTCGACACGGCCGCGCGCAAGGCGCTCTACCGCCGGCACCTGGACGGATACACCCGCTACAACCGCTTCGTGTACGGCATCGCCGCCAGCCCGACGCTGGGGGGCAAGAGCATCTACATCGTCGACAACGCCGGCTTCACGCACATCCTTCCGCCGGGCGCGCCGCTCAAGGACGCGGGCCGCAACGTGATCGAGAACATCCACCTCTCGGGGCTCGGCGGCAATCCGTGCAAGCAGGAGTCGTTCTATACGTCGCCGTGGTTCGACGGCCGGCGCATGATCCTGCGCGGCGAGGAGTACTTGTATTGCATCGGGACGGACTGATGCCGCGCAAGACGAGGTGGCCGCAGGCGATCCTGGCGGCGGTCGCCCTGGGAGGGGCGGCCGCCGCGCCGCCGTTGGGCTCCCCGGACTCCCAGGCCGCGGCGGCGCGGCCCGTGGGCTGGCGCGGCGACGGCAGCGGGTGCTTCGCGGACGCGACGCCGCCGGCCCGGTGGTCGGGGACCGAGAAGGTCCTCTGGAAGACCGAGGTGGGGGCGGGGCACTCCTCCCCGGTCGTGGTCGGCCCGAGGGTGTTCGTCACGGCCGAGCCGGATCTGCTGATCTGCCTCGACGCCGCCGGCGGCAGGGAACTCTGGCGCAGGACCCACGCCCTGTCCGACCTGCCGCCGGACCTCCACGCCGCGGCGCCGCGGCAGTCCGAGAATTACGGCGATTCCACGCCCACGCCGGTCAGCGACGGGACGTCGGTGTGGGCCTTCTTCAACACGGGCATCGTGGCCTGCTGCGACCTGGAGGGGAAGCGCCGCTGGCTGCACTGGTACGACATGCGGCTGGCCACCGGCTACGGGCGGCATGCGTCGCCCATGCTGGCGGGCGGCCGCCTGCTGGTCCACTTCGGCCCGCTCGCGTGCCTGGACGCCGCCACGGGCGCTCTGCTGTGGAAGAACGACAAGGCCAAGGCGACCTACGGCACCCCGGCCCCGGCCCGCATCGGCGGCGTGGACGTCGTCATCACGCCCAAGGGCCACGTCGTCCGCGTCGCCGACGGCCGGATCCTGGCCTCCGACCTGGGCAACTGCATGTACCCCAGCCCGGTCGTGCAGGGGCGCGTCGTCTACTTCATCGACGCCGCCATGACGGCCGTGGAACTCCCCGAGAAGGCGGGCGAGACGATCGCGGGCCGGGAGCTGTGGTATGCCCAGCTCGACGGGACGTTCTACGCCTCGCCGGTGGTCGAGGGCGGGCGGATCCACACGGTCGACCGCGCCGCGACCTATTACATGATCGACGCCGCCACGGGCAAGACGCTCCTGCAGAAGGCGCTCGACCTGCCGCCCGCCGGCCGCAGTGAAAGCCCCAGCGTCTACCCCAGCCTCTGCCTGGCGGGCAGGCGCCTGTTCGTCGGCAACGACGCCGGCCACGCGGTCCTCCTGCCGCCGGGCGACCCCGGCGCGGCCGCCGCCCCCAACGCCCTGCCGGCCGGCTCCGGCGGCACGCCCGCCTTCAGCGGCACGCGGATGTTCATCCGCGGCGGCAAACTGCTCTACTGCATCGGCGACTGAGGGCGCGGCAGGCATCCCACGCCCTCGAATCCGGCGGCGATCCCCGCGCCGGCGCATCGCCCACTGGAAATGCACGATCCCGCCTCGCCGCCTGCCGGCCCGCGGGCCTTCCGCCCCCCTGAACAGGGCGAGCTTCCCCCCGCAGATGCCCGAGTTCGGCGGCGGGGTCTCGGGACAATACACCCCTCTCGAAAGGGCTTCCGACCCAGAGGAGGATCGCCGATTCGCCCCGTGAGTGCGGCGAAAGCAACATCATCTGGGTGACACCGATGCCCGAGAGGACCAATGCCAGCCCTCTCGTGGTCGGCAACAAGGCCTGGGGAACCTTGGACGCCTTCTGGCGAATTGCGGGCGGCCTTGATCCCGTTGTCATTCAGGACTCGGGGCCCCCGCGCCCACGGCCGGAAAGCGGTTCGGAGGGTCCCGACGAGGAACGCGGGGCTGGGAAATGACGCGCCCACGGGGGGAGCCTCCTTCCCAGATCGCTTCCCCGCGGCTCCCCATCCGGCTTCCCCCGGGCGTATTATCCTGAGGCGGGAAGGCGGAGGATATTGAGATGTCCGGACGCATCACCCGGCGCGAAATGATCGGCGCAAGCGCCCTGGTCGGGACGGGCTTCTGGGTCGGCGGGTGCTCCTCGGGGGGCAGGACGCGGTCCCCCAACGAGAAGCTCAACGTCGCATGCATCGGCGTGGGCGGACGGGGGGCGTCGAACGTCGACGGCATGGCCGGCGAGAACCTCGTGGCGCTCTGCGACGTGGACGAGAAGCGCGCGGCCGCCGCCTACAAGAAATACCCCAATCCCAGGAAGTTCAGGGATTTCCGCAAGATGCTCGACGAGATGGACAAGCAGATCGACGCCGTCGTGGTCAGCACCCCGGACCACACCCACTTCCACCCGGCCGTCCGGTCCATGCAGATGGGCAAGCACCTCTACTGCGAGAAGCCGATGGCGCACTCCGTATGGGAGATCCGGACGATGACCCGGCTGGCGCGCCGGAAGAACCTGGCCACACAGCTCGGCACCCAGCACCACGGCGGGGACAACATCCGCCGGATCGTGGAACTCGTCCGCTCCGGGGCCATAGGAGAGGTACGGGAGATATACGCGTGGGAGGCCGGCGACCGGGGGATGCCGGAGATCCCCACGGAGTTCCCCCCGGTGCCGGAGCACCTCGACTGGGATCTGTGGCTCGGCCCGGCCGCCTTCCGCCCCTACCACCCCGCCTACTGCCCCTATCTCTGGCGCTTCTGGTGGGACTTCGGGACCGGCGAGACCGGGAACATGGGCTGCCACATCCTGGATTTCGCGTACTGGGCGCTGGACCTTAAGTACCCGGTCCGCGTGGAAGCCTCGGGCCCTCCCGTCCACCCGCAGACCTCCCCCAAGTCCATGAAGGTGCGCTTCGAGTTCCCGGCGCGCGGGGATCGTCCCCCCGTGGCGCTGCACTGGAGCCATGAGAAGGAGGGCCCCGCCATCCTCAAGGAGCGGGGTCTGCCTCCCGGGGATAGCTCCTATCTGGGAAAGTTCCACTCCCTCTTCGTCGGCTCCAAAGGGATGCTCCTCTGCGCCTACGGCAAGCACAAGCTCCATCCGGAGGCGCAGTTCGCCGGTTTCCAGTACCCGCCGGACACGATCCCGAAGTCGCCGGGCTTCTACCAGGAGTGGATCGATGCGTGCAAGGGGGGCCAGCCCGCCACCTCCACGTTCGACTACTCGGGCCCGCTGGCCGAGACCGTGGTCCTGGGCAACGTCGCCTACCGCTTCGGGGAGCCCTTCGAGTGGGACGCGGAGGGCTTGAAAGCGAAGGGCAAACCCCAGGCGGACGCGCTCCTGCGCCCGCCCTTCCGGAAAGGCTGGGAGGTCAACCTCTAGCCTGCGCGGTCCGGCGGATTTCCCCCCCGGCGGGCCCGCCCGCCAGCGACGCGGGGCCCGACTCGATGCCGCGTTCCCCGTCGGACCCTCGCGGCCCCGGCCTTGCAGAGTCCGGCCGGCACCGGCAATGCCCTTCCGCATCGCCTCTTCGGCGATGCAATGGGCGCCGCGTTCGCCGTGAACGGGAAGATCCAAGAGGTCGTCCCGTATCCGAGCCCGACTCTCCTCCGTAAGATCCATGGCCGGCTCCTGGCGTCCTATGCGATCCAGGCCGCGGCCGGACGGAAGCCGGGGGAAGCACCCGCGCCGGAGCAGGCGGCAGCCTTCAT
>CAYNDR010000157.1:0-1299 GCA_964395295.1 uncultured Planctomycetales bacterium | reverse complement strand
GGCGTTCTTCCGAGACTGAGAATGACAGAGCCGAAGGGCGGGCAGAAGAAGAAGGAAGAGAGGCGCGAGATTGACCGGGACAACGACTGCCGTTTGGCCGAGTTCGAGAAGAAGGCCTTCTGTGAATCGCGCCGCCGCGGGAAGGTCATCTGCGCCCAGGGGCTCGCCGAACCGGAAGGACTGGAGGAAGCCTCGACCCCTGACGTGCCCGTCCAGCGGAGGCAACGCCAGGACCCGACGCGGCAGGGAGGGCCGCGCCGCTGAACGCGGACTGGCGGTCGGCGCAGGGGCCGATGCTTCTCGGAGCCCGGATTTCAACGTCCCCGATGGCGCTCCCGTTCTCCAGCGTCGTTCCGCAGGCGGCCGGCCACGGCGCTGGATTGGCCGATTCTTCCGATCCGCGCGTTCTCGGGGGAAGCCCTCCTCAAGGCCTCAGTCGGATCAGCGTCGGGACCGCCTCGACGGCGCAACCCGGGGGAGGGCCTCATTCCCCGGTCGATTGTGGAATTGCAAATGCGCCGCCGGGGGTATAATCCGGAGCCTTCATGAGGGACGCCGCGTGACTCCATCGCCCGCCGGATTTCCCCCTCCCGGGAAAGATCAGCCGTGCCCTTGCGGAACCGGCAAGACATTCGCGCAGTGCTGCGAGCCAATCCTGGCCCGGCAGGGGCCTGCCGAGAGCGCGGAGCAGATGATGCGCTCCCGGTTTACCGCCCACGTCGCGCGTGATTTCGAGCACCTGCACCGCACTTGCCTGGAGACTTCCAGGGAACCCTATGTCCCCGATCCCGACGCAGGAGGGACGGACTGGACGCGCCTGGTCATCCACGCCCACGAGCCGGGCCCCAAGCCCGACACGGCCTTCGTGGATTTCACGGCGTACTACCGCGAGAAGGAGGTGGAGCAGGCGCTCCATGAAAAAGCGGAGTTCCAGCGCATCGACGGGACGTGGTTCTACACTCGCGCGGTGCGCCAGGGTCCGGAGCCGATCCGGTCGACCGAGGCGAAGGTCGGCCGCAACGATCCGTGCCCGTGCCGCAGCGGGAAGAAATACAAGCAGTGCTGCCTCAAGAAGGCATAGCCAGCCTCAAATCCGCTGGAGCAGGTCGACGACAGCGCGGGCGGAGGTCCTCGGTGCGCGATCCCGGGGGATGCCAAACGCGCATTCCGGCGTCGTCGTCCCCCCCGAAACGGGTCCGGATGCCCCCCCTCCGGAGTAATTTGCCGCGTTCAATCGCCTTGATACAGTGAAGTAGACAGTAAAACCCCGCCGGAGCGGCGACGGGGGCGGCCCCAGGA
>CAYNDR010000156.1:0-14179 GCA_964395295.1 uncultured Planctomycetales bacterium | reverse complement strand
CGCGGAGCTTCGGGGGCGGATCCGGGCGTAGGACCTCCTGGCCCGCCGGGGCTTCTTCACCAGCCAGGCGCAGGTGAGGGCCGGCGGCCTCGTCCTGCTGGTCGCGGTCGCGGTGTTCCTGGCGGCCGTGAAGACGGCCATCGAGCTCCGCCGCCGGCACCCCCTGCCGGGGAGCTGCCCGGGGCCGGGAGAGTCGCCCGCGATGCGCTCGCGCGCCCGGTGGGCCGCGGCCGCGGGCGGAGGGGCGGTCGCGGTCACGGCCCTGTTCCTCTCCCTCGTCTCGCCGCCCGCCGACCCCCTCTCCGCGGGGATCGCGGACTCCCCGGCGCCCCCGCCGGACGGGACGCCCCCCCCGGCGTTCTGCGCCCCCGACCCGGTCCCCCCGCACGCCTGGCCGCAGTTCCGCGGCCCGGACGGGAACGGCATCGCGGGCCACACCGACGCCCCCCTCCGGTGGGACGGGCCCAAGGGCGAGAACATCCTCTGGAAGGCCCCCGTCCCCCGGCCCGGCTTCAACTCCCCGGTCGTCTGGGAGAAGCGCGTCTTCCTCACGGGCTCCGACAAGTCCGCCCGCGAGATCTACTGCTTCGACGCCGACACGGGCGCGCTCGCCTGGAGGCACGAGGCCAGGGACGTCCCCGGCGCGCCGGCGGAGCTCCCGGAGGTCATGGAGTCCACGGGCTTCGCGGCGCCCACCGCGGCCACGGACGGCAAGCGCGTCTTCGCCCTCTTCGCCACGGGCGACGTCGTGGCCTGCGCGATGGACGGGACGCGGGCCTGGGCGCGCCACCTCGGGGCGCCCAAGAATCCCTACGGCCACGCCTCCTCGCTGATCCTCTTCCCCAGCCGGCTCCTCGTGCAGTACGACGGCGAGAAGGGCGGCCGCCTCCTCGCGCTGGAGCCCCAGACGGGCAAGACCGTCTGGGACCAGGCCCGGCCCGTCAAGATCTCCTGGGCCACCCCCATCGTCGTCAACACCGGCGCGCGGATGGAGGCCATCCTCAACTCCAAGCCTCTGCTGACCTCCCACGACCCCGTGACGGGCAAGCTCCTCTGGAGCATCAACCACCTCGGCGGCGACGGCGAGGTGGCGCCCTCGCCGGGCTACGCCAACGGCATCGTCTTCGCGGGGACCGAGCACGTGGCGATGGCCGCCGTGAAGCTCGGCGACCCGCCCAGGATCCTCTGGAAGCACGAGGACGACCTCCCCGACGTCTCGAGCCCCGCGGCCACGGACAAGTTCGTGATCATGGCCTCCAGCGGCGGCGCCGTCACCTGCCTGGAGGCCGCCACGGGGAAGCCCGCCTGGAGGCAGGAGCACAAGGAAGGCTTCTACGCCTCGCCCGTCCTCGCGGGCGACCGCGTCTACCTCACGGACAAGAACGGGGTCACCTTCGTCTTCAAGGCCGCGGAGAAGTACGAGGAGCTCGCCCGGAACGTCCTGGGGGAGAAGGTGAGCGGCACCCCGGCGTTCCCGAAAGGCCGGATCTACATCCGCGGCGACAAGCACCTCTTCTGCATCGGGAAATGAGCGCGGAACCGGACATCGCGGACATCGACCGGATCGTCGAGGAGACGGGGCGGGCGCCCGACGCCGTGATCCCGATCCTCCGGCGGATCCAGGAGAAGTACGGCTACCTGCCGGAGGAGGCGCTCCGCCGGGTCTGCGAGGTCACGCGGATCACGCCGGCCGCCATCGCCGGCGTCTCGACGTTCTACTCGCACTTCCGCCACAAGCCCTCCGGCCGCCACCTCATCCGCGTGTGCGTGGGGACCGCGTGCCACGTCAAGGGTTCGGAGCGGATCGTGGACGCGGTCCGCCGGCACCTGGGGATCCCGGAGGGCGAGGACACCGACCGGAAGCGGGTCTTCACGGTCACGAAGGTCGCCTGCCTGGGCTGCTGCACGCTGGCGCCGGCCGTGCAGATCGACGAGACGACCTACGGCCACCTGACGCCGGGCACGGTGGACCGGATGATCGAGGACTTCCTCGCGCTCCAGGCCTCCCGGGAGAAGGAGGGCCGGGGCATCGAGGAGGCGGGCGGGCGGGAGGCGCCGGCGGAGATCCGCATCGGCCAGGGCACCTGCTGCATGGCCGGCGGCAGTCTCGACGTGCGGCGGTCCCTCGAGCGCGCCGTCCGGGAGACGGGCGCGGAGGCGCGCATCAAGGTGGTGGGGTGCGTGGGGATGTGCCACCAGACGCCGCTGGTGGAGGTCGTGGACCGGGCGGGCGCGTCGTCGCTCTACGCCAAGGTCAAGCCCGAAGAGGCGGACCGGATCGTGCGGCGCCACTTCCGGCCGCGGGGCCTGTGGAAACGGGTGAAGACCGGCGTCTCCTCGCTTCTGGAGAACCTGCACACGGACGAGGCCTGGGAACCGGTGACGCGCTACGCGATCCACGTGCGGGACCCGCAGGTGGAGAGCTTCCTGGGGCGGCAGAAGCACGTCGCCGCGGAACACTGCGGCTATCTCAACCCCCTGGACCTCGACGAGTACCAGGCGAACGGCGGATTCGCCGCGCTCCAGGCCGCGCTGGACCGCGGCGAGCCGGAGCGGATCATCGAGGTGATCGCGGCCTCCGGCCTCCGCGGGCGCGGCGGGGCCGGCTTCCCCACCGGCCGGAAATGGGCCGTCGTGCGGGCGGCGAAGGGGGCCGAGAAGGTCGCGATCATGAACGGCGACGAGGGCGACCCCGGCGCGTTCATGGACCGCATGATCATGGAGAGCTACCCCTACCGCGTCCTCGAGGGGATGGCGATCGCCGCCTTCGCGGTCGGCGCGCGCACGGGCGTCCTCTACATCCGCGCGGAGTACCCGCTGGCGGTCGAGCGCATGCAGGCGGCCATCCGGAAGATGGAGGAGCGGAACTTCCTCGGGAAGAACATCCTCGCCGGCGGCTTCGACTTCCACGTCCGCATCGTGCAGGGCGCGGGCGCCTTCGTCTGCGGCGAGGAGACGGCGCTCATCCAGGCGGTGGAGGGGAAGCGCGGCATGCCCCTCTTCCGGCCCCCCTTCCCGGCCCAGAGCGGCCTCCGCGGCCTGCCGACGCTGGTCAACAACGTCGAGACCTACGCGTGCGTCCCCTGGATCCTCCGGCACGGCGCGGCCGCGTTCGCGGCGATGGGCTCGGGCCGGAGCAAGGGGACCAAGGTCTTCTCGCTCACCGGCAAGGTCCGCCGCGGCGGCCTCATCGAGGTCCCCATGGGCATCTCGATCCGGGAGATCGTGATGGACATCGGCGGCGGCGCCGCGGAGGGCCGGACCTTCAAGGCGGTGCAGATCGGCGGCCCCTCGGGCGGCTGCATCCCCGCGTCGCTTGCCGACACGCCGGTGGACTACGAGGCCCTCGCCGGGGCCGGCGCGATCATGGGCTCCGGCGGCTTGGTCGTCCTCGACGACTCCGACTGCATGGTGGACATCGCCCTCTACTTCCTGCGCTTCACGCAGGACCAGTCGTGCGGCAAGTGCACCTTCTGCCGGATCGGCACGAAGCGCATGCTCGAGGTCCTCGAGCGCCTCTGCGGCGGCCGGGCCCGGCCCGACGACGTGGCGCGCCTCGAGGAGCTCTCCGGGGAGGTGGCGCGCGGGAGCCTCTGCGGGCTGGGGCGGACGGCCCCCAATCCCGTGCTCACGACGCTCCGCTACTTCCGGTCCGAGTACGAGGCCCATCTGGCCGGCACCTGCCCCGCCCGGAAGTGCAAGGCCCTGATCCGCTACTCCATCAACGACCTCTGCATCGGCTGCACCAAGTGCGCCCAGGGGTGCCCCTCGGACGCCATCGCCATGAAGCCCTACGAGAGGCACGAGATCGACGACGCGAAGTGCGTCCGGTGCGGGACGTGCGCCGACGTCTGCCCCGCGGACGCCGTGGAGATCCTGGACCTCAAGCCGGCGGAGAAACGGACGGGCTGAGATGGCGCGGATCGAGATCGACGGCAAGCCGGTCGAGGTGCCCGACGGCACCTCGGTGCTCTTCGCGGCCGCGAAGCTCGGCATCACGATCCCCACCCTCTGCTTCCGCGAGGGGCTGGAGCCCTTCACCTCGTGCCTCGTCTGCGTGGTCAAGGACGAGAAGACGGGCCGGCTCATCCCCGCCTGCGCCGCCCCCGCCGAGGACGGGATGCGCCTCCGCAACGACGACGAGGACGTGCGCCGGGCGCGGAGGACGTCGCTGGAGCTCCTCCTGAGCGACCACGTGGGCGACTGCTCCGCGACGTGCCACCTCGTCTGCCCCGCCAAGATCGACGTCCCCCGGGTGCTCCGGCTCGTCCAGGCCCGCGACTTCGAGGGGGCCCTGCGGCTCCTGAAGGCGTTCACGGGCCCGGACGATCCGTGCCGGGACTGCAAGGCCTTCTGCGAGAAGGCCTGCCGCCGGTGCCACCACGACGCCGCCGTCTCCATCCGCCTCCTCCTGGAGTCCGTCCGCCGCCTCTCGCAGGCGCCGGATCCGGCGGCCCCGCCGGCCCAGCCCAAGAGGTACAACCACGTCATGGGCCGGCTCATGGAAGGGGAGATGGACGAGCTCCTGCGGGGGATCTCCACGGCGCCCCGGGCGGAGCCCAAGGCCGGCCCGGAGGCCGGCTTCTCGGCAGAGGAGGCCCTGGCCGAGGCGGCCCGCTGCATGCACTGCGACTGCCGCAAGGCCGACTCCTGCGCCCTCCGGCAGTACGCCACGGAGTACGGGGCCCGCCAGCGGCAGTACCTCACCGAGGCGCGGTCGCGCTTCGTCCAGGTCCGCCATCACGCCGAGGTCCTCTTCGAGCCCGGCAAGTGCATCAAGTGCGGCCTCTGCGTCCGGATCACCGAGCGGAGGCGCGAGGCCCTGGGCCTGACGTTCATCGGGCGCGGGTTCGACGTCCGCATCGGCGCGCCCTTCAATGCCGCGCTCGAGGACGCGATCAGGGTCACGGCGGCGGAGTGCGTGGAGGCCTGCCCCACGGCGGCGCTGGCGTTCAAGGGCAAGTGACGCGATGAGGATCGTCCACGTCGTCCCCGGCTCGGGCGGCGGCTTCTACTGCGAGAACTGCGTCCGGGACAACTCCATCGCCCGGGCCCTCCTGGACGCGGGCGAGGACGTCCTCGTGGTGCCCATGTACCTCCCCCCCATGGCGGAGTCCCCCGCCGCGCGGGCCGACGTCCCCGTCTTCTTCGGCGGGATCAACGTCTACCTCCAGCAGAAGTCCGGCCTCTTCCGGAAGACGCCCCGGTGGATCGACCGGCTGTTCGACTCGAAGCTCCTGCTGAAATGGGCGGCGCGCCGCGCCGGGTCGGTCCGCGCCTCGGGCCTCGGGGAGACGACCCTCTCGATGCTTCAGGGCGCCGGGGGGAGGCAGGTCAAGGAACTCCGCCGGCTCGTGGATTGGCTGGAACGGGGGGAGCGGCCCGACGTCGTGCACCTGTCGAACGCGCTCCTCCTGGGGATCGGGGCGGAGATCAAGAGGCGCCTCGGCACGCCGGTCGTGTGCTCCCTCCAGGACGAGGACTCCTGGCTGGACGCCATGGAGGAGCCCCACCGCGGGCTCTGCTGGGAGGCCATGACGGAACTCGGCCGCGGGGTGGACGCCTTCGTCGCCGTGAGCCGCCACTACGGCGACGTCATGCGCGGGCGGCTGAAGATCGACCCGGCCCGCCTCCGCGTGGTGTACCCCGGGATCGATCCGGCGGACTTCGCGCCCTCTCCCCTCGCGCACGATCCTCCCGTCGTGGGATTCCTGGGGCGGGCGTCGGAGTCTCTGGGCCTGGGGATCCTCGTGGAGGCGTTCCTGAAGCTGAAGGGGCGCCTCAAGGGCCTGCGCCTCCACGTCGCCGGGGGATGGACCGCCGACGACAGGCCGTTCCTCGATGCGCTGGGCCGCGCGCTCGCCGCCCGCGGGGCGGAGCGGGACGTGAAGTTCTTCGAGGGGCTGGACCTGGAGGCGCGGAAGGAATTCCTGCGGTCGATCACGGTCCTCTCGGTGCCGGTCCCGGCGGGATCGGCGTTCGGCCTCTACCTCCTGGAGTCCTTCGCCTCCGGCGTGCCGGCCGTCGAGCCGCGGGTGGGCTCCTTCCCCGAGCTGGTGGAGGGCACGGGCGGCGGGATTCTCTACGAGCCCAACGACGCGGAGACCCTGGCGCGGACGCTGGGGGATCTCCTGGCGGACCGCGGCCGGCTGACGGACCTCGGGCGGCGGGGGCGGGAATCCGTGGAGCGGGACTTCAATCTCCGGAAGATGGCCTCCGCCATGATCGGGATCTACCGCGAGATCGGGAGGCGGCCGTGATCCGGGCCCTCCTGGCGGCGGCGCTCCTGCTCCCCGCCCAGGAGGACGAGTGGCCCTCCTTCCACGGCAGCCCCGCGCTGGACGGCCGCTCCGGCGCCGCCCTCCCCGATGCCCTCGCGCGCCTCTGGGAGTTCAAGGCCGGCCAGCCCATCGAGGCCCCGCCCGTGTACGGAGACGGGAGGATCTACGCCGTCACCGTCAAGGACACGATCCTCGCGCTGGACCTCGCCGGCCGGAAGGCCTGGTCGCAACAGATCAAGGACGACTTCTTCATGTCCCCGCCCTTCTACTCCGCGAAGGCCGTGTTCGCGGGGACGGGGAACGGCTTCCTCTGCGCCTTCGACGCGGCCACGGGCGCGGAGAAGTGGAAGGTCAAGGTGGGGGACACGGTCATGGGGACGCCCAACCGGATCGACCTCCCGGACGGCCGCGCGGGGATCGTGGCCGTCTCCCAGACGGACGGCGCCCTCCATGGCGTGGAGCTGGAGACGGGCAAGCCCGTCTGGACCGCCGAGATGATCGACCGCTGCGACGGCCATCCCTCCGCGGCGGACGGCCGGGTCGTGTTCGGGAGCTGCGCCGCGGCCCTGCACGTCTTCACCGTGGGAAAGGAGGCGGCGCGGAAGGACATCCCGCTCGCGGACGACGGCCAGGTGGCCGGCGGCGCGGCGCTCTCCGGGAAGACGGCCTACGCGGGGACGCAGGGCAGGAAGGTGTACGCCGTGGACGTCGAGGCCGGCCGGATCGTCTGGAAGAACGACTCCGCCGCGGGCGAGTCCTTCACGACGCCCGCCGTGGGCGGCCGCTTCGTCGTGTTCGGGTCCTCGGACGGGAAGGTCTACGGCCTCGACCGCGAGACGGGCTCGAAGGCCTGGGAGTTCGACACAGGCGACACGCCCTCCTCGCCCGTCATCGCCGGGGACCGGGTGGCCGTGTCCTCGAAGGGAACTCTGCTGATCCTGGAGCTCGCCACCGGCCGGAAGGTCTGTGCCGCCCGCGTGAGCGACGCGATCACGGGCCCCGCGGTCGTCCGGGGCCTCCTGGTCGTGGGGACCGACCAGGGGACGGTCGCGGCGTTCGGTCCCGGGACGCCCGCCCCCGAGGCCTCGCCCCCGGCCCTGTCGGGGATGAAGTGGCTCGCCGCGCTCCTTGCCGGCCTGCTTCTCGTCGTCGCGGCCGGCGTCTTCCTGCATTTCCGCGTCCGGCGGCGGCGAAGCGGCCGTTGAAAGACGTCGCGGCGCGGGACGGTCAATCCTTCCCCAGGCAGCACTTCTTGTACTTCTTGCGCCTGAAGAATGGCTTCGACGAGAGTGGCCGCGCGCGGGCGTGGCCCTCCGAAATCAAGATGGACTTCGGTGGGAGCGGAGGTGTATTGCCTTGACTTCGACTTTCATAGCGGAGTTCCTATGCCTGAAGAACCTCTCTCCGGCCCGCTGCCGCCGCTCTTCGGCCGACTGTCGTGGAGCTTCCGCGCCCAGGAGCCCCAGCGCGAGAGCGATCAGCAGCGCTTTCGCCGGGAAACGCGTCCCCGGCCCACGTAATCTCCTCCAGAGGAGGGTCACGCAGACGGCCCCCAGACCGAGCGAGAACAGAAGGATCAACAGGTAACCAGGAGAGCCCGAACGGCGCGCCCTCGCATCCACTTGGGGGGAGGGGAGGGTCGACGACTCCGGCGGGGCCGACTCCGGAAGAGCGTCCGGTGGCGGCGGCGGCTTCTCCGGCCGGCACAACCCCGCCTTGATCCGGCGAACTTCTTCATCGAATTCGGCGCGTGCGGCGCGGGCGCTTTCCGCGAACATATCCTCGGCGGAGCGCTCGTTGCCGCCGGCCGTCTCCATCTGCCAGGCTTTGCGCAGGTCCCTCAGCTCTGCGGAATCGGGTGCCTTGTAGGCTGCGCGCAAGCGCGCCCGGAAAGGGCTCACGAGGCCAGTCCAGATCGTGATCCAGGCGCGGGGATCCCGGGAGGCCTCCTCGTCGCTGATCTCGACCAGTTCCGTCTGACTCAAGGCCTCAAGAAGCTCGAGGATCGTGTCCCTGAGAACTTCGGGTGGAAGGGGCGCCTTGAAACGGACGTCGAACAGGTTCTCCGCCGCCGCTTCGGACTCCGCGGTGAAATCGCTCTTCAGCTTCTCGATGACGGGGCCGGCATGGGATCCCACGACGCGCGACCGCATGGCGGACTCCAGCGCGGCCGTTAGCTGCTGCAGTTGACCGCTCAGGACCTGCCGCTGCAGGGCGTCCGCCGGAGGCGCCGCCAAGTTGCGGCTCAGGGTTTCCCGGTCGCTCCGGGCCAGGACCCGAAGATGAGCGTCCGAAAGGGAAGGAGCCGAAGTTCGGCCGTCAAGTCCCTTGGCGACGCCCTCGAACTGGCGGATCACCTCGTCCGCTCTTTCTGGAGAAGCCGCCAGAGCGGTCGCGATTTCGGCCGCGTACGCTTCCGCCTGGGCAATCGTGAGCTTCCGGCTGTGTTCTTGAAGCACCTTGAGAAGCCGCTCCTTGACGTCCTGCTCCGGATTCATGAACGTGAGCGTCACAGAGACCAGGATCGCGCAGCCTTTCACCATGGCATCACTCCAGAAGCAGGAACTGAAACTCGGCCGACGCCAGATCGGCTCGTCCAAGTCGTGTCATGACGCGTCTGATCCGAAGCTCGGGTGGAACGAAGATGCCAGCCATTTCCAGCAACCGTCGCCAGTACCGCTCGTGCAGGAGATCGGCGATATCCCGCCAGGCCTGACGGACCACGCGCCGCCGTGACTCGGGATCCCGCTCTCCCGGAGGGAGCCCCCGGGCCGCCGCGTCGAACATGCCTCCGATGGCACAGCCTACCAGTCAAAGATCAGCCCGAAGCCGGTGCGGTCAAGAGCGTCCGACAGCCGAGACTCCATCCTGCGATCCGACAGACGTCCCGCAGAACAGACTTTGAGCACACGACGCGCACGATCAAACAGCGCAACGGACGCCTGGCTCGGATCATGCCGGCAGGGGAAGAAGATCCCATCGGGTCTCGACGGATGCAACCACAGGGCCCTGGACCATCGTTGGGCGAGAGCATGCTCTCCCGTCACCAGCCGCGCGTCCGTCCCCAGGCGAGCCAGGCCCCGTCCACGCAGGTCCACCAGATTCAGAGTCCGGGAGGGAATGACCTCACTCAACGCCCGGTGATCCAGCCACGTCGTCGTGACGAATCCACCGCCCGTACGGCGGCCCGCCGTCCCGACGAAGGCCCCAAGCCAGCCTTCGCCGGCATAGAGCACGCCGAATTCGTGCTTGGGATCGTCGAACCGGAAATCCCCCGTCTTCCCGAAAAAGAGGGCGTCCCGTCGCCTCGAGTGGATTCGCCACAACGAGGCCTTGACCGAAGTCAGGGGCAACAGGCGTCCGGCCCAGTCGTCCGGAGGCTCAGGATGCCTTGGAAGCCGATGCCCCATCAGTCGCTTCCATGCTCGCCGAAAATCCGCGCCGCCCGCACCACCTCCGCCAAGCCTCCTCGGCGAAGAACATCCAAGGGGCGCTTGTCGTCCAATCTGGCGCTCGGCCCCATCAGGAAGGATGCGCTCATCCAGGGATCATGGACGGAGAGGCATCCAAGGACTTCCTCAAGACCGGGAATCGTGCCTTCGCGCGTGAACTGCCACGCGGGATAGGCATAGCCGTGGCGCCCCGTCGGAAGGCCCACCAGCCGCCTTGCCTTCCTTCGCTTGTCCACCGCCTGGCGGCTGATCCCCAGATGCGCGGCCGCATCCTGGGCCGACCACGCCCCCCCTTCCGCCTGAAGGAGTTCCAAACGGGCCCGGAGACCCCGCAACCGGGCATTCTGGAGCGGTCCCTCGCCTCCCAGCAATTCCGACGTCTGGGACTTCTCCATGAGCCTGAGGAGAAACTCGAAGTCCGTGGGCGCGCTCACCACGCCGGCCAGCACGCCTTCGTCCAGGTCCTCCGCGAACCTCAAGAACCGGTCCAAGGCGCGCTCCGCGAAGGCTTTCCGCACCGAGGGCCGCCCGGTCAAGGCCCTGAGCCGGCCGGTCAGGCGACCCAGCGGCTCCCTCGCCCAGGCCGACTCGGAATGCCGAAGAGCGGTGTCCTTCATGATCCGATCCCTTCACGGCCGAGCATGCCCACCCCTTCCTCGTCGGTTTACCGTTTCCATAGTACCATGAACACTTGTCTTCCGTCAATCTTTAAGGAATTCCTCCCCAAGATGAAGCCTGAAGCATTGATTCCCCGGCCGCCTCTCTTACTCATGTCTTTCAGCCCTTGCAGGGCAAGGCACGGTTTTCTCCGTACCTCTATCCGCACTTTGAAGAAGGCCCCCGGGAGCCCTCCCCCCCCGCCCGCCCCAGCGACTGATCCCAACAGGAGGCCCTTTTGAACCTCTTGCGCCTATTCCGGCCCTTCCCCGGAACCCCGGTCAACGGGCCCCGATCGCCGCCCTCGCCGCCCGGAGACGGGCCGCGACCTCATCGTCCTTCGGGAAGGCGCCGTTCAGCGGCACCAGCCAGCCGTCGGTACCGTCCTGCTTCCAGGCCTTGATCGCGGCGGTGACGTCCCTGTCGTTCAGCGTCACCTTCGGCCGGGCCTTCGCGCCGGCGACGAAGAGGACAGAGGCCGGGTTCACGTCCTTCCCCGCCGGCCGGTAGTCGCCCCCGAAGGGATGGTAGGAGAGGTCGATCTCGCGCGAATCCCGGACCCCCCAGCGGCCCATCGAGCAGGCGCCGTCGGCGACGATCTCCACGCCCCCCGGCTCGCGGAACCCGAAGTCGAGGCAGCACGGCGTCGGGTTCGTGGCCGCGTAGAGCTTCGCCGCCGGGAAGGCGTGGAGGAACATGGCCAGCTCGGGGTGGCGCGTCCCGCGCTCGACGACCGCGCCGTTCTTCTCC
Source organism: uncultured Planctomycetales bacterium (assembly GCA_964395295.1). Lineage (GTDB taxonomy): Bacteria > Planctomycetota > MHYJ01 > MHYJ01 > JACPRB01 > CAYNDR01. The sequence goes on along the minus strand of CAYNDR010000156.1, from coordinate 3,039 downwards.
AGCCGGTGCTTGCCCATCTGCGAGACGGGCGTGTCCTGCCGGAGCGACCGGGGCCCCTTCGCCGTCAGCTCGCCGAGCAGCATCCGGGCATAGGGGTCCTGGCCGTTGACGGTGAAGGCGTCCCAGCCCGCCGCCAAGGTGTCCGGGCCGCTCCGGTAGGTCACCCCGGAGGGATCGACGCCGAGTTTCGCGGCGCGGATGCGGGCCCGGAACTTCTCGAAGCTGCCGTGTTCCGCCGCGTCGCCCATCTCGACGACGAAGCCGGTCTGGGCGGTCTCCAGCCGCTTCATCGCGTCGCCGCCGATGGCCGCGTTCCTCCGGTAGAAGCAGGCGTTGATCAGCAGGGCGGGCTGGATGCGGGTGTTCTCGTGGTACGGCTGGATCTGGGGCTGGCCGGCCTCGAGCCCGATCTCGACGTCCCGCCCGAGGTCGTCGGTCGGCAGGGGGCGGATGGCCAGGTAGCTGACGCCGTCGTGGATCAGGACGACCTGGCCGTATTTCGCGGCGGCGGGGAGGGCGCCGACCTTCTGGTCGTCGATGAAGACGTTCCATGTGGGCTTGGGGGACTCGAAGTTGAAGAGCGCCGCCGTGCCCTGCACGCTGCGGATCTCCTGGGCCGGGACCTTCCGCTGCCCGAAGGGGTGCTCCGCGGCCTGCCAGGGGCGGCGCAGGACGGAGGCGAGGGCGTGCCAGTTCGGGCGCCGCTCGCGGTAGAGCTTGTCGCAGTCCCAGTTCGGCCGGTAGCGGTAGCCGTCCGCGCTGGGGTAGTCGGCGCCGCCCGAGCCGGCGGGCCAGATCTCCTCGTCGAGGTAGGGCAGGACGAGCTCGACCTTCTCGATCGCCTTGCCGCCGGCCAGCGCCGCGGCGATCTTCTCCGCCGCGCCGGGGAACCGGACGAGCAGGCTGCGGTGCACCGCGTCGAAGGCGAGCGGCCCGGGCTTCCCGCCGCCCCAGACGGCGGTCTGCCCGCGGTCCTTGACCACGCCGTCCTTCACCAGGCGTTCCCCGTTCTCGGCCACCGCGATGGGCTGGTCCCAGTGCGCGCGGAAGCCGCTCAGCCCGGCGCACTGCGGGGTATCGAGGGTCAGGGTCTCCTGGGTCGGCGGCGCCCCGGCCAGGAGCGCGACCATCGACAGGGTTCCGGCGAAACGGCCGGCACGCGCGGCGTGTCCGAGCATGGCGTTATGCCCCCCCGGGAATAGCGCGGGAGACCTCCCGTTAGAGCGTCCACCCGTCGCGGCAGGGCGGATTGACGAACGGGTTGGCCTCCGGACAATTGGTGAACTGCGCCTTCGCCGCGTCCCACTCCAGCTTTGTTCCCGCCAACCGGATGGCGATGACGCCCAGGAGCGCGATCTCGGTCATCGGGCCGCCCTGGGAGAAGTCGGAGCAGGCCTTCCGGCCCTCCCGGATGGCCCGGGCCCAGTCCTGCTCGTGGCCGCCCCGGGGGACGCGGGGCAGGGTGGGGGCCGGGCGCTTGTACGCCTTCATCCTTTCCTCGGGGAAGAGGCGCAATCCCCCGGCGCCGTGCGACCCGTGCATGAGGGCGCCCTTGTCCCCGTAGACGATCGCGCCCGTGTCCACGACCTTGCGCTCCGGCTCCAGGTCCTTCGGCCGCGGCAGCGCTTCGGACCCGCTGTGCCATTTGAGCGTGACCGGGCCCCGCTTGTCCTTCGCGGGGAACTCGAAGGTCACGGTGTCGCTCTTCGGGTAGACGTCGGCCCGCACCTGGGGGTCGTAGTCCTTGACCTCCGCCGCCACCGTCTTCGGCGCGCCTAGGTCGAGCGCCCAGAAGGAGGGGCCGAGCACGTGGCACATCCAGTCCCCGATCGTGCCGTTGCCGAAGGGCACCCACCCCCTCCAGGATTCGTGCAGATAGGCGGGGGAGTAGGGCCGCTGCCGGGCCGGCCCCAGCCACAGGTCCCAGTCCAGGTGGGCCGGCGCGGGCGCGCCCCGGCGCGCCTCGGCCAGGCGGTCCAGCCCCGAGTTGACGTTCTGCGCCCGGGCGTGGATGGTGTGCACCGACCCGATGGCCCCGTCCCAGATCCACTCGCAGAACATGCGGGTCTCGTTGGAGGAGTGCCCCTGGTTGCCCATCTGCGTGACGACCTTGTGCGCCCGCGCCGCCTTCACCAGTTCGCGGACCTCGTGGATCGAGTGCGCGAGCGGCTTCTCGCAGTAGACGTGCTTGCCTCGCCTGATCGCCGCCATCGCCAGGACCGCATGGGTGTGGTCCGGGGTCGCCACGATCACGGCGTCGATGCCCTTCTCCATCTCGTCCCACATCCGGCGGTAGTCCTGGTACGGTTTCGCGTCCGGGTACTTCTTCCGGAAATCGGGCGCCCGGTTGGCGTCCACGTCGCACAGCGCCACGACGTTGTTGTCGCCGGCCAGCGCGTCGGTGTCCTTGCAGCCCGGCCAGCCCAGGCCGATGCAGGCGAGGTTCAGCCGGTTGCCGGGGGGATTCCGGCCCTGCAGCCCGAGCACGGGGCCGGGCACGAAAGTGGCCGCGGCCGCCGCTCCTCCGGCCTTGAGGAATCCCCGCCGGCTCAGGGCGGATCTGTTCTCGACGGTCCTCATCGTTCATCTCCTGTCATGGGGGCCCGGGGCCCCGCGGCCGTCCGTCTGAAAGCGCCGGGCCGGTTTCTTAGAACGCCTGACAATATGAATCTCACCACAAAGACACCGAGGGCACAAAGAAGAATCCGTATCGCTCGTCCCCCCTCTTGCCCCCCCCCCGGGGGGGCAAGGGGGGAAATCCATTCTCGATTCTTGATTCTCGATTCTGGCCACGACCAGGGACTGAACGCATACCCTAATTCCAATATGGGATTCCACCTGCGCCGGACCGCCGTTCCCGCCGTCCCGGGGGCGGTTCCCGTCCGGGCGGGGCAGGCCCGCGACGAGGGGAAGGCCGATGCGTCCGAAGGCGAGATCAAGGACGAGCAGGAGCGTCGAGGCGCTCCAGGCCGCGAAGCTCGGCCTCACGATCCCCACCCTCTGCTTCCGCGAGGGGCTGGAGCCCTTCACCTCGTGCCT
>CAYNDR010000155.1:515-14185 GCA_964395295.1 uncultured Planctomycetales bacterium | reverse complement strand
AGTTCGCGCTCAACGGGGCGCTGACGATCGGGACCCTCGACGGCGCCAACATCGAGATCATGGAGGCCGTGGGCGCGGACAACATCTTCATCTTCGGGCTCAAGGCGGAAGAGGTGGCCCAGGCCGCCTCGAGCGGCCGCAACGCCGGCTGGGAGGCCTACGAGCGCGACGGGGAGATCCGCCGCATGGCGGACTTCCTCTTCTCGGGCCACTTCGACGGCCTGGCCCCCGACGAGTTCGAGAGGATCCGGCAGGCGATCCTGGCGAAGCCGGACGGGTACATGCACCTGGCGGACCTGAGGTCCTACGCCGAGGCGCAGGAACGGGTGAGCCTGCTCTACCGCAACCCGCACTCCTGGGCTCGGAAGGCGATCCTGAACGTGGCGCGGATCGGCCGCTTCAGCTCGGACCGGACCGTACGGGAATACGCCGAGGAGATCTGGGGCCTGCCGGCCGTCCCCGTCCGCCGCCGCTAGGACTCACCACAAAGACACGAAGCCCACCAAGGACCACAAGGAATTCTTGGACAAGGGCTCCCCCTCCTCTCCCCCTCCGGGGGGGGGGATCAAGGGAGGAAAATAATCCAATTCCTCTTTGTGGTTCTTCGTGCCCTTTGTGCCTTTGTGGTGAAGGCTACTCCGGGCGGGGATTCCTGCGGAGCTCCTTGTCCCACGCCTCGAGCGCGGGCTTGGGCTTGAGGTCGCTCGCGGCCATGCCGTTGAACTGGAAGAGCCGGAAGAAGTCCTGCATCTCCTGGGGGAAGGCCAGGGCCAGCCGGTCGCAGTCGATCGGGAGGTGCCAGACCACGAAGAGGTAGTCCTCCGCCTGGGCCAGCGCCAGGAGGTCCGCCACGTACTCCCTCTGCGTCTGCGGGTCCCCCTTGAGCTTCAGGCCCGCCGCGGCCAGGTGGACGTCCCGCGTGGTGTAGGCCGTCTCGCAGAGGGCGATCGGCTTCTCCGAGAACCGGCGGACCCAGCGGAGCGGCGCGAGCCACTGGTCCCGCCCCTGGGGGAGCGCCCGGCCCCCGTGGAGCTCCGCCTCGATCCCCGCGTACGGGAAGAAGCTCAGGCCCATGAAGTCCATGTCCTTGATCGAGGGCTTGACCACCCGGGCGATCTGCTGGTTCCAGAGCATCGGCAGGACGTGGGTGACGCCCACCGAGAGCTTCGAGGACTCCTTCCGGACCTCCTCCCGCACGGCCTTGCAGAGCCTCGTGAAGGCGTCCCAGGACTTGGGCTTGGACTGGATGAGCCGGGTGCACTCGTGCGCCACGGAGACGTAGTCCGGCTGGAAGACCTTGACCGCCCGGCGGCAGTAGTTGCCGTAGGCCTTGACCACGTCGCGGTCGTCGAAGGCCCGGAGGGACCAGCCCGACGCCTTGAGCGGCGCGTTCCCGGGCTCCACGGGGGGGGACGACAGGCCGTCCTTCTCCCCGTTGAACGGGGTGAGGTAGATGAAGACCTTGTACCCGGCGGGGACGGCCTTGCGGGCCTCGCGCCATTTTTCCTCGATCCCCGGGAACGGCTGGTCCTCGAGGGCCTCGATCCAGGGCACGCCCCCGTCCGTGAGGTTGAACGAGACGAGGTCCGAGTGGCTCTTCACGAAGTCGAAGGTCCCCTGGAGCGCCTCGGGGGTGGCGTCGTAGGGGAAGACCGTGAAGCCCATGGAATAGGGCCGCCGGCGCGCGGGCGCCCCCTGCGGGTCCGCCGCCCCGGCGCAGAGCAGGGCCAGAGCGGCGATCGACGCCGGACCGACGCGGTTCTTCATGGGCTTGCCCTCGTATACAGTCTACCCGGAAGGACGGTTTCGGGAGACGGCATGGTATAATCCGGTTGCCATGGGGATCATGCCCGACGAGCCGCCGACCCGGTTCATGAAGCCCGGGGCCGAGAAGACCCCGACGCGGACCGCGAAGGACATGGACGTCCTCTACCAGGACATGGCGGCCGCGGCGGAGTACCAGCAGGCCCTCCTGCCCAGGGAAATGCCCCAGGTCCAGGGCTACGAGTTCGGCATCGTGTTCCGCCCCGCGCGCTCGGTGAGCGGCGACTTCTACGACTTCATCCCCCTGGCCGAGGGGAAGCTGGGCATCGCGATCGCGGACGCCTCCGGGAAGGGCGTCCCGGCCGCCCTGGCCACGATGACCTGCCGCTCCATGCTGAGGACCCAGCCCGAGCCCGATGCGCCTCCCGCCCGGGCGCTGTCGAACCTCAACCGCCTGCTCTACCGCAACATCAAGTCCGGGATGTTCATCTCCGGGATCTACGGCGTGCTCGACCCCGCCCAGCACGTGCTCACGGTGGCCAACGCGGGCCATCTGCCGATGGTCGTCTGGCGCTCCCGGGCGAAGGTCGCCACGATCTATCCCTCGCGCAGTCCGGTCCTCGGCGTGCTCCCCCCGGCGGCCTACGAGGCCGCGGCCCGGGAGGAGGCGATCGCGATCGAGCCCGGAGACCGCCTGCTGATGTTCACGGACGGCATCAACGAGGCCATGGCCCCCGGCCAGCGGGAGTTCGGGATGGAGCACCTCCGCCGCCGCCTCCGGTCCGACAGCGAGGGGCCCACGACGACGTTCATCGCCAACCTCACCTCCCAGATCGACATCCACCGCAGCGGCGCCGAGCAGTCGGACGACATCACCCTGATCACCGCGCGCCGGATGCCCTGAGCGGCGGCGGAAAGGGGTGCCGCTCCCGGGGTTCCGTCGTTATAATACGGGCGTACGCTTCGATCCCCGCCTTTCGTTTCGAAAGGGACGGCCATGACGCGGGTCCTGACGGCCTTCCTCCTCCCCCTGGCGGTCTGCGGTTTCCAGGACCCCTCGGCCCCGCTCAAGTGGACCGTGAAGCTCGACAGCCGCTTCACCATGCAATACAGCTACGCCGAGCAGTTCAAAAGCGACGTCATCCAGAGGGGGGTGGGGACCCAGGGAGAGACCGTCAAGACCGCGAACAACCTGAACGACCGGCGGGAGGTCGAGGCGGACCTGTCCTTCCGCGAAATCCCGGGCCGGGAATGGGCCCTCTCCATCGACCTCAAGAAGGTCTCCTGGACGTTCTCCACGGACGAGGCCGAGATCGCGCTCACGCTGGCCGGGGGGAAGGACCCCCAGACCCGGGTGAACGTCAAGGAAAGGGACAGGCTCCGGGCCCCGCAGGCGAAGGCGGACGCGGAGCAGAGGGCCGAGCACATGAAGCGGCTGGTGGCGGGCGAGTACGACCTCGCGGCCGAGCGGGCCGGGCAGGTGGCGATCGTCCGGGCCGGGGCCGTGGACGCGGGCTTCTCGCTCTTCGGCCGCGCCTTCGTCCAGCCCCCCTGCCCTTCCGAGCCGGTGACGGCCGGGCAGACGTGGAAGGACGCCGTCCCCTCGATCCTGCCCGGCTACCAGGAGGCCGGCCTCACCGACCTCCCGTTCAAGGTCACCGCCCTGAACGAGAAGGCCGTGGCGGTCAAGGGGGCCGCGAGCGGGCCGCTGATCAAGCCTTCCAACCCCGGCGACACCATCAACGGCACGTTCAGCCTGGAGCGCGAGTTCGTCTTCTCCCGGGAGGGAGGCCACGTCCAGTCGTCCCGGGAGGAATTCGCCTACAAGAAGCACGCCGCCAACAAGACCCGGTTCTTCGGGGGCACCACCACCAAGGACGAGAACGTCACGGCCTCCATCAGGCAGTCGCTGACGCTGAAGCCGAAGAAGTAGGCGGATCGCGCACGACAAAACAGACCGTCCGTTTTGTCGTCTCCCGCACGACAAAATGGACGGTGCGTTTTGTCGCTCACTTTTTCGCTTTGAGGTGCTGGTCGAAGAAGGCGAACGTCGCCTCCATCGTGCGCAGGACCTCCGCGCCCCCCAACCCGTGCCCGGCGCCCACGATCAGGTCCGCCCGCCCCGGAACCCCCGCGGCGGTGAGCGCCTCCACCATCGCGTAGGCCTGCGCGTGCGGGACCAGGGGGTCCTTCGTCCCCTGGAAGATCAGCACCGGCGCGTCCCCCTTGCTCACGTAGGTCACCGGCGAGGCCCTCCGGTACTCCTCCATCTTCTCCTCGCGCAAGCCCCCGATGAACTCCTTCACGATGTTCCGGCTGGCGGGGGGATAGTCGGCGGTCACGAAGTCCGTGGGGCCGAAGTAGGCCACGACGGCGTTGACCTGGCTGGGCTGGTCGGCCCACCCGCCCTCCCCCTCGATCCCGTCCTCCTTCCCCATGACCCCCAGCATCATCGAGAGGTGCCCGCCGGCCGAGAATCCCGTGGCGCCGATCCGCTTCGGATCCAGGCCGTACTTCTCCGCGTTGGCGCGGAGGAACCGCACGGCGCACTTGACGTCCTCCACCTGCGCCGGGAATCGGTGCTTCGGCGCGAACCGGTAGCCCACCGTGGCGGAGACGTAGCCGCGCTGGGCGGCCTTCCAGGTGAGGTCGTCGTGCCCCTCCTTGCGGCCGGCGGCCCACCCGCCGCCGTGGATGACCACGATGCAGGGCAGAAGGCCATCGGCCTTCTTCGGACGGGCGAGGTTGAGCTTGAGGTCCTCCCCCGCCCCCTTGCCGTAGACGACGTCCCGCTCGAACTCCACGTCCGCGGGCGCCTTGCGGTCCTGGGCCGCGGCCGGGAGGAGCAACGCCAGGATGAGCAGACAGGCGGGACGCATCGCGGCCTCCTTCGTCAAACGCTCCTTATACGGCTCCCCGGGCCAGGCGGATTCGCACGCAGAGGCAGTAGACCGCCGCCGCCAGGCAGAAGAGGATCGCCCGTGCCATCCAGACGATGCCCGGGCCCAGGGCCGCCCAGAGCGGCGGCACCGGAGGGAGGGCCCGGGGCTGGAGGTCGTCGAAACGCCCAGGGGACATGGGGACAAGAATAGCCGCGCCGGGGGACAGCCGCACGGGAAATAAGCCCGGCCCGCCCTCTGTGCTATACTGTATACTGGCAACATGAGCACCCAGGACCCCGGCGGAATCCCCGCCCCCGAATCTCCCGACTCCGGGACGTCCCCGGGCGGCCCGCTCGAACTCCAGCGGCACCGCCTGCTGGCGGACCTCCCCCGCGACGCGAAGGGATGGCCGATCCTCGGCGGGATCCCGCTCCTCCACCACTCGGGCGACGGCGGCATGGGGTCCGTCTTCTACGGCCTCCATCCCCAGCTCCATGCCGAGGTGGCCGTCAAGCTCCTGGACCCCGCCCTCCTCCGGGACTGGAAGGACCTCGTCGGCAGACTCCTTGAAGGGCTGAACAGGGCGACGGCGGTCGCCCACGAAAACGTCGTCCGCGTGCTGGAAATCAGGCAGGACGGCCCCCGCTGTTTCGCGGTCATGGAGTACGTGCGGGGCGAGAGCGCCGCCCGCGTCCTCGCCCGGCTCAAGGAAGAAGGACAGCCCGGGCTCTCCCCGCGCGCCGCGTTCTCGATCGCGGCCGCGGCCGCGAGAGGACTCGAGGCCGCGCACCAGGCCGGGCTGGTCCACCGGGACATCAAGCCCGGGAACATCCTCATCCCCGAGGGGGACCCGGGCCGGGCCAAGCTCGCGGACCTCGGGCTCCCCGGCATCACGGTCGTGTCGAAGGAAGGCGTGGACCCGCCGGCCGCGGTGGTCGGGACCCCCGGCACCATGGCGCCCGAGCAGGCCGCCAACCCGGACCTGGCCGAGCCCACGATGGACGTGTTCGCGATGGGCGCCACCCTCTATACCCTGCTTTCAGGCGCGCCGCCGTTCCGCGGCGCGGACCCGGCGGAGACCCTCCGCGACACGGCGGAGAGGGAACCCGATCCTCTCCCCGAATGGGTCCGCCCGGCGCCGCGATCGCTCGTCCAGAAGTGCCTCGAAAAGGACCCGTCGAAACGCTTCGCGAACGCCGGGGAACTCCTCATGGCCCTGGACGTCCTGCTGGCGGCCGCGGAGTCCCAGCTCCAGGCGTCCCTTCCCGAGGCGCAGGGCGGGAGGCCCGAAGGGGCGGCCCCGGCGGACGCCGTGCCCCCCCCGGAGCCCGATAACCAGGAGATTGTCCTGCCGGCCTCTCCGGAAGCCCCGGCCATGGAGACGCCCTTGCCCGTCCAGGAGCCGGCCGAGGGGAAAGCGGCGTCATCCCCCGAGGAAATCCAATCGGCCCTGGACCTCCTGGCCGCCCAGATCTTCGACGAGAAACAGCCTGCCCCGAGCGGAGTCGAGGGGCCTGCCCCGAGCGGAGCCGAGGGGCCTGCCCCGAGCCCGGCCGAGGGAATCCCAGCGCCCGCCGCGGCCGAGCCGGACGCCGCCCCGCCCCCTCCCGACCACGCGCACATACCCTCCCTCATGGTGCCCCAGTGGGCGGACACCCCGGCGGCGGCCCCGCCTCCCGAGCCGCCCCCGCCGCCGGAACCAAGAATGGCCCCGCCTCCGCCGGTCCCTCCGGTTGAGGCCGCGATGGAAGACCTGCCTCCCCTCCCTCCCCCGCCACCGCCGCCCGCGATGGCCGAAGCCCCCGCCGCCGAGGAGGAGGAGGTCCCCGTCGAGCCGCCGCGGCCCCGGACTTCGTCCGCGCGCCGGGCGCTCCTGGGCACCCTCGCCGCCGTGATCCTGGCCGCGGGGGCCTATCTGCTCTACCAGAAGAGCCTGGAACTCAAGACCGGGACGGCCGCGGCGCCGAAGGTCCCCGCCCCGCCCCCGGACAAGGCCGGGCCCGGCTTGACCCTCGCGATCCAACCCGATCCCCTGGAACTGCATGTCGACGGCCGGAAGGTGGACGCCGGCCTGAGGAAGCTGGACCTCCCGGAGGGGCCGCACCGGCTGGAAGCGGTCTTCCTCGGGGGCGCGCGCGTCGAGATGTCTTTCGAGGTCTCCCCGGGAAAGCCCGCGATCCTGGACGTGCGGGGATACGGGGAGATCGCGCGGAAATACGAGGAGGCCCGGCGCTGGTCGGAGGCGGAGACCTGGTACGGCCGGGCCGCCTCCCGCGCGCGGTCCGAGGAGGAGCGTCGGCAGTCCGAGGAGGCGCTGGCCCGGGTGCGCGGGCTGGCGGCCGAGGAGCGGAAGGTCATCAGCATCCTGAGCCAGCCCGAGGGCGCGTCCGTATTCATGGACGGCCGGAAGCTGGGAGAGACGCCGCTGGTCCTGGAGAGCCTGGATGCGGGCGACCACGCGCTCGTCTTCAAGATGGAGGGCCACCTCGACGAGAGCATGAACGTGAAGGTCGAGCCGGGCAAGAAGGTGGAGTGGAAGGCCCTGCTCAAGCCCAGGCGGGGCGAGGTGCGGCTCAAGGGACTGCGGGCCGGCGACCTGGTGAAGCTCCTCGACGCCCAGGGGGGGGCCGTCCGCGACGCCTTCGCGGAAGGGGACCAGGTCGCGTTCCGGGACCTGCCGGAGGCGGAGTACGAGGCCGTGGTGGAGCGCAAGGGGCATGCCCCCGGGAAGTGGCGCGTCCACGCCCAGCACGGCAAGCCGGCGGAGGTGGGCGTCCTGATGCTCGCGGCCAGGCCGGGGACCCTCAAGGTGTCGAGCGATCCGCCGGGAGCGGACATCTTCCTGGACGGGAAGAAGGCCGGCGAGACCCCGGGACGGCTGGAGGACATCCCGGCCGGGGCCCACGCGGTGAAGCTGGTGCACCCCGAGCGTTCCGACTGGGAGGGGGCGGCGGAGGTCAAGCCGGACGAGCAGGCGGAGCTGAAGGCAACCCTCCCCCTGCTGGCGGACGTCCGGATCGAGACGCACCCGGCGGGCGCCTCCGCGACCGGCGCGGTCGAGGGCAAGACGCCGCTCGCGGCGAAGGTGAAGGCGGGGAGGCGCTCGATCCGCCTGAAGGACGCCGGGGCCGGGGAGGCGGAACGCGGCTGGCTGGCGGAGGCCGGCAAGGAGCACCTCGTCCGGGTGGACCTGTGGGAGGAGCGGGGCCGGGAGCTGGAGCAGGCGGGCAAGTTCCTGGAGGCGTCGCGGGCGTACCGGAGCTCGCTCATGGAGGGGCGGGAGGCCAGGGCCGAGGAGCTGGAGAGGAAGGGGCGCTACGAGGCCGCGATGAAGGCGGCGGCCGAGGCGATGGAAAGCGGGGACATGGCGCGGGCGGAGGAGGCGGCCGCCGAGGCCCTGTCCGCGAGGCCGGGGGACGCCGCGGCGGAGGAACTCCGGAAGCGGATCCCGGGGGAGCGCGAGCGGCGCTACCGCGAGGCGATGGAGCGGGCGGAGCGATTCATCGAAAAGAAGGACTGGCGGGGCGCGCTGAGCGCCTTCAACGACGCGCTCCGGTGCAAGCCCCGCGACGACCGCGCGCGGACGGGGATGGCCGAGGCCCGCCGGAAGCGGATCTTCGACATGGCGCTCTTCGAGGAGATCCGCTCGATCCGCGCCCACAAGGACTGGATCCACTCGGTGGCCGTCAGCCCGGACGGGAAGACGCTCGCCTCGGGGAGCAAGGACCGGGAGGTCAAGCTCTGGGACCTGGCCGGCGGAAGGGAAATCGTGGCCTTCCAGGGCCACTCCCACTGGGTGATCTCGGTGGCCTTCAGCCCGGACGGGGGCCAGCTGGCCACGGCGAGCAACGACCGGACGGTCCGGCTCTGGGACGCGGGGAGCGGCAAGGAGATCTACTCGATGTCCGCGCACCGCCCGTGGGCCAGCGCCGTGGCGTTCAGCGCGGACGGGAAGACGCTCGCCTCGGCGGGCGGCGACTCGGTGGTCCGGCTGTGGGACGTGGCGACCGGGGGAGAGTTCCGCATGATGGCCGGGCACTCCATGCCCGTCTGGTCCCTCGCCTTCAGCCCCGACGGGAGCACCCTGGCGTCCGCGAGCGGGGACCGGACGGTCCGTCTCTGGGACGCCCAGAACGGGTGGGAGATCCGCTCCCTGCGGGGCCACGCCGGCCCGGTCATGGCGGCGGCCTTCAGCCCGGACGGCAAGACGGTGATCTCCGGGAGCCAGGACAAGACGGCCCGGCTCTGGGAGGCGGCGACCGGCAGGGAGATCCGGGCGCTGGCGGGGCACCAGCACTCGGTGAGCGCGGTGGCGTTCAGCCCGGACGGGCAGTTCGCGGCGACCGCGGGCGCGGACCACACGATCCGGTTCTGGGACGCGGTGAACGGCAAGGAGATCAAGTCCCTCATCGGCCACCAGGGATCGGTCTTCTCGGTGGCGTTCACCCCCGACGGGAGGCGGCTCGTCTCCGCCGGCGAGGACGCGAGCATCCGGATCTGGGGCGTCCCGGACTAGGTCACCATCCCAGCAGGAGGAGCTCCGCAGCGGGGCCGGGGCCCACCGCCAGCATGAGGCCCTTGTCTCCCGGGTGCGCGCGGCCCCCGGCCAGGAGGATCCCCAGGGTGAAAAGGGCGGAGGCGCCCGCCAGGTCCCCGACCTTCGCCATCGAGCTCCGCGTGGGCTCGATGGCCGCGTCGCTCAGGCCGAACTCGTCGCGGTAGACCTCCATCACCTCCCGGCCGCCGGGGGGCAGGATCCAGTGGCGGATCTTCCCCCTCTGCATCGCCCAGCTCAGGACGAAATCCTCCACGGCCTTCTTGACCTCGCCCGCCAGGAAATCGGTCAATCCCTCCGGCATGGCGAGGCGCAGGCCGTCGGAGGTGAAGGTCCCGCCCAGGAGGTCCTCCGGGCCCTCGAGCAGGAGGGACCTGGATCCCATGATGCGGACCCCGCCGGTCGCGGGCACCTCGTCCCCCGCCACGAGCGCGGCGGCGGCGCCGTCGCCGAAGAGCGCGGCGCCCACGACGTCCGCGGGCGAGGGGCCATCCGGCGGGAGGGCCCGGCCGCACAGCTCCACCGCCACCACCAGCGCGCGGTGCCGCGGGTGGCCCTTGACGTACTCGGCCGCCCGGGCCAGGGCCGCGGCCCCGCCCGCACAGCCCAGCCCGAAGAGGGGGGAGCGGCGGACGTCGGCCTTGAGCCCGAGGGCGGGGACCAGGAGCGCGTCGAGGCCCGGCATCGCCAGCCCCGTGCTGGTGGCGAGGAACAGGTGCTCCACCAGATCGGGCTTCACCTGGGCCTTCTGCAGGCAGTCCTGGGCCGCCTTCGCGGCCAGCCCGGTCCCCCGCTCCACGAAGTCGGCGTTGCGCTCGTCGAAGGACTTCCCCGCGGCGTAGCCGTCCAGGGGGAAGGCGAAGTACCGCTCCTGGACGCCCGACGTCTTGAAGACGCCCAGGTAGGGCTGGAGGTCGGCGTCCCCGGCGCAGGCCCGCCCGCACCAGGCGGCGGCGTCCTCCTGGCGGACCCGGTTCCCTGGGAGCGCGGCCCCCACGGCGAGGATGCGCGGCATGGCAGGGCCCATTGTAGGGTTGCCCGGGCGGTTGGACAACGATCCGGCCCCCTTTTCTCCGGACCGTTTGGCGTGCGCCTCCGGCGGAGGGTATAATCCCCTTGGCCGCGTCTAGATAATAGGGAAGACGGGGCGGGAACGGAGTTCGAAGGAGCTGTTTATGGTCGCCGCGATGCGGATCGGGTGGGTCTGGGCCGCCCTGGGCGCGGCCGCCCTGGCGCAGGACGGCCCGCGGGACGACGTCGTCCAGAAGAAGGACGGCGGGATCCTCGTGGGGCGGATCCTCAAGGTCGAGGCCGACGCCCTCGGGATGGTCGTCCAGGGGGAGAGGGAGGGCCGGAAGATCTATTTCCGGGAGATCATGCCGTACAACGTCTACGAGATCCGCCTCCGGCGGATCGACCGCAAGTCGGCCGAGGCGCGGTTCGAACTCGGGGAGTTCTGCATGTCCCAGGGGCTCCACGGGACGGCCGCGCGGGAGTTCGAGGAGGCCGCGAAGCTCGACCCGTCGATGGCGGAGAAGTGCCGCAAGCGCAAGGAGGACGCCCGCAACGACGACGCCCGCACGAAGCTCGAGGACGCCAAGAAGCTCTACGCGGAAAAGCGCCTGCGGGAGGCCAACGAGGTCCACCACATCCTCCTGGACCGCTACGAGGACACCCCCTACTTCAAGGAGGCCAAGGACCTCGTGGCGCGGATCACGGAGGACGTCCAGAAGGAGAACGAGGAGAAGAAGAAGCAGCTCGAGGAGAAGAAGAAGGCCGCCGAGGACGCCAAGGCCAAGGTCAAGGAGGACCAGGAGAAGAAGCTCCTCAACGACGCGGCGGACTTCGTGGAGCAGGCCCAGAGGTCGTGGATCGAGGCCCTGGACCACGAGCCGAAGAACCTCACCAAGGCCGACCGCGCGTGGAAGGCGGCCGAGCTGGCGCTGGCGGAGGCGCGCCGGCGCGTGGACATCGCGCTGAAGTCCAACGACGTCGAGAACATCAAGAAGGCCAAGGAGGTGGAGAAGCAGGTGGACCACTGGCTCGTCCGGACCTGCTACCGGCTGGGGCGCCTGTGGGCCGTGGAGCTCAACTACCCCGACGCGCTCGCGTGGCTCAACAAGGCGATGAAGGTCCCGCACGACGAGCAGATGGACCACCTCATCAACGAGGTCCTGCTGACCATCACCCAGCTCCAGATGCGCAAGCGCGCCGCGGGGGCGGGCTTCTGAGGACCTCCCGCCTCGCCTGGGTCCTTCTCCTGACCCTCGGGGGCTGCGCGCCGCTCCGGCGCCCCGAGCCCGCGGGCGAGGGGTCCTTCCGGGCGCTCACCTACAACGTGAACTTCGGCGGGCCGGGCCCCGACCTCGCCCTCGGGGCGATCCTCAAGGCCGGCGCGGACTTCGTCTGCCTCCAGGAGACCAACGCGGGATGGGAGAGGTTCCTCCGCCGGGGGCTGAAGGACCGTTACCCGCATATGATCTTCCATCACGAGCCCGCGGCCGGCGGCCTTGCCGTCCTGTCCCGGTTCCCCCTGAAGGAGGTCGCGGTCGTCCCCTCCCCGGTGGGATGGTTCCCCGCCTGGATCCTGCGCGCGGAGACGCCCGCGGGCCCCGTTCAGGTCATGAACCTCCACCTTCACCCGGCCGTGAACGAGGAGGGGGGATTCTCCATCGGCGCCTATCTCTCGACGTCCCCCGCTCAGCGTCTCCGGGAGATCGGGAAGTTCCACGCCCGCCTGGAACCGGACCGCCCCACGCTCGTCCTCGGCGACTTCAACGAGGGCGACGGCGGGTCCGCGATCGGCTGGCTCCGGGAGCGGGGATTCACCGACGCGCTGGCCGAGTTCGACCGGTCGAGCGACACGTGGCGCTGGAACTCGTCTTGCGTCGCCGTCCGGAGGCGCCTGGACCACATCCTGTACTCGGGAGGATTCCGCTGCGTCGAGGCCCGCGTCATCGAGGAGGGCGCTTCCGACCATTTCCCGGTCCTGGCTGTGTTCAATCCCCGATGAGCGCCCGGGGAATCCCATGGAAGCGAGACCGCCGCCGGCCCTCTGGAAGCGCGCCCTGCGGACGGCCGGGCTGGCGGCCGGGCTGTGCCTGGTCCTCGGCGCGGGGTTCGTGATGCTCTTCGAGGACTCCTTCATCTACTTCCCCGCGAAGGGCGGGGTGGGCAGGAGCCCGGGGGAGGACGTCTTCCTCACCGCGTCCGACGGGGTCCGCCTCCACGGCTGGTACGCCGCGGAGCCGGGGGCCCGCATGACGATCCTCTGGTTCCACGGGAATGCCGGGAACCTCGAGGACCGCCGCGGGATGTTCCGCCAGCTCCGGGAGCTGCCCGCGAACGTCCTGGCCATCGACTACCGGGGGTACGGGCGGAGCGAGGGGAAGCCCTCGGAAGAGGGCCTCTACCGTGACGCGCGGGCCGCGTGGGACTGGCTGGCCGCCCGCACGCCGCCCGGGAGGATCGTGGTCCTGGGCAAGTCCCTGGGGGGCGGCCCCGCCTGCGAGCTCGCCTCGCAGGTGCCCTGCGGCGGGCTCGTGGTGCAGTCCTCCTTCACGAGCGCCCCCGACATGGCCTGGCGGGTCATGCCCCTCTTCCCCGCGCGGTGGTTCATGCGCACGAAGTTCGACAACCTGTCCAAGGTCCCGCGGATCGCCTGCCCGAAGCTTTTCATCCACAGCCGCGCCGACGAGATCATCCCCTTCGGGATGGGCGAGCGGCTGTTCGCCGCCGCGGCGGAGCCCAAGGAGAGCGCCTGGTTCGACGGCGCCGGCCACAACGACCTCTGGGTCGTCCACGAGAAGGACTACTACGCCCGGCTGTCGCGGTTCCTCGAACTCTGCGGGAAAGGGGATCGGCCATGAAGATCGGCGCGCGCAACCAGATCGTCGGCACGGTGACGGAGGTCAAGAAAGGGGCCGTCATGTGCCAGGTGAAGCTCGACGTCCCGGCCTCGAAGATGGCCAGCGTCATGACCATGGATTCGCTGGCGGACATGGGGCTCAGGAAGGGCGACAAGGTGCGGGTGGTGGTCAAGGCCATCCACGTCCTGCTCATGAAGGAGTGACGCGGCGGCGCTGGCGGGCCACCTCGGCCATGGCCACCGCGGCGGCGTGGGAGAGCGAGAGGGAGGGCGCCCCTTCCCTCGCGGGGATCGAAACGAGCGCGTCGCACCGGCCGCGCACGGCGGCCGAGAGCCCGCGCTTCTCCCCCCCGATCGCCAGGACGAGCGGCCTCGCGAGGTCTTCGTCGTAGATCGTCCTCGGCGCCCCGGCCGCGCACCCGACGAGGGCCAGCCCCTCCGGGACGGCGTCGCCCACGACCACGGGGATCCTCTCGTACGCCCCCGAGGAGGCGCGCGAGACGTCGCCGCCGTCGAAGTCCCAGGCGCGCCGCCGCAGGATCACCGCCTGGACGCCGAAGGCGTCGGCCGAGCGCATCGCGCGTTCGAGGCGCTCCTTGGA
>CAYNDR010000155.1:0-505 GCA_964395295.1 uncultured Planctomycetales bacterium | reverse complement strand
CGCGCGTCGTCCACGCCGTCGAGGAGGAGCGCGAAGTCGAGCTTCTCGGGGAGGCGCGCGGGCGGGAGGGGCGCGGCGAGGGCCAGGACGCCGCCGTGGGTCTTCCCGTGGGCCTGGGCCTCGATCGCCTGCTCGCGGACGCGCCGCACCGGGACGCCCCGGGCCGCGGCCGCGTCGAGGAGGCCGCGGATCGAGTCGTCCCGGATGCCCTGCCGGAGGAGCACGGCCTCGAACGTGCGGCGCCCCGCGCGGAGCGCCGCGAGCACGCAGGCCCTCCCTTCCAGGATTTCCATGGTCCCCGCAGTCTAGCATGCGGCCCGAAGGAGGCGCGAGAAAGAACGGGAAATCCCCCGGCTTCTGTGGTACATCAATCTCGTAGCGCGCCCCCGTAGCTCAGCTGGACAGAGCATCGGTTTTCTAAACCGAGGGTCCCTGGTTCGAGTCCAGGCGGGGGTACCAGTCGCTAGACTGGGCGCTTAGAGCGACATCGTGGTTAGTCCCCCCG
>CAYNDR010000154.1:9751-14261 GCA_964395295.1 uncultured Planctomycetales bacterium | reverse complement strand
CTCCTGCGCCTCCACCTGCGCGAAGAGGTTCCGGAGGATCGCCTCCGCCTCCTCGAACTGCCGGCGGCCCTTGATCTCCATCTGGGAGACCGAGAGCTTCTCCTTCAGGGCGCGGAGGTCCTTCACCGAGCCCCGGGGGCCGTACTCGAACCCCTTGGCCGGCGCGCGCCCGAGCACGTCCCTCAGGTCGTCGATCGCGCGCTCGATGGACTCGTTCATCCGCTTGACCATGTCGCGCTCGATCTGCCGCGCCTCCTCGTTGACCTTCTTCTTCTCGGCGGGCGAGAGGTTCGTCTTGCGGCAGAACTTGCGGGTGGAGATCACGATCCCCTCGACCCCGCTGGGGACCTCGAGGGACTCGTTCTTCACGTCCTCCCCCGCCCGGCCGAAGATGGCATGGAGCAGCTTCTCCTCGGGGGTGAGCTCGCTCTTGGACTTGGGGGCCACCTTCCCCACCAGGATCTCCCCGGGCCGGACGAACGTGCCCACCTGGATGACGCCGTTCTCGTCCAGGTTGCGGAGCATCTTCTCCGAGACGTTCGGGATGTCCCGGGTGAACTCCTCCTTGCCGAGCTTGGTCTCGCGAATCTCGACCTCGAACTCCTCGATGTGGACCGAGGTGTAGATGTCCTCCTTGACCAGCCGCTCGGAGACGATGATCGCGTCCTCGAAGTTGTAGCCGTGCCAGGGCATGAAGGCCACCAGCACGTTGCGCCCCAGGGCCAGCTCCCCGCGGCAGGTCGACGGGCCGTCGGCGATGACCTGGCCCTTCAGGACCTTGTCGCCCTCCCGGACGCTGGGCCTCTGGTTGAGGCACGTGCGCTCGTTGAGGCCGTAGTACTTCCGGAGCTTGTAGGCCTGCTCCCGCCCGCCGGCCGTGCGGACCACGATCTCGGTGGCCGCGGCCTCCCGCACCGTCCCGTCCTCCACGGCCTTGACGACCATGTCGGAGTTCTCGGCCACCCACCGCTCCATGCCCGTGCACACGACGGGAGGCTCCGCCTGGACGAGCGGCACGGCCTGCCTCTGCATGTTGGAGCCCATCAGCGCCCGGTTGGCGTCGTCGTGCTCGAGGAACGGGATGAGCGCGGCGGACACCCCCACGATCTGCGCGGGCGACACGTCCAGGTACTGGATCTTGTCGGTCTCGACGAACTGGAACTCGCCGTTCACGCGGCCCATCACCTTGTCGACCGCGATCCGCCCGTCCTTCTCGATGTCCACGTCCGCCGGGGCCATGATCTTGTCCACCTCCTCGTCGGCGCGGAGCTGGACGATCTCGCTGGTGACCTTGCCGTTCTTGACGACCCGGTAGGGGGCCGTCAGGAACCCGTAGTCGTCCACGTTCGCGTAGATGGCCAGCGAGGAGATCAGGCCGATGTTGGTGCCTTCCGGCGTCTCGATCGGGCAGACGCGGCCGTAGTGCGAGATGTGGACGTCGCGCACCTCGAACCCGGCCCGCTTGCGGTTGAGCCCGCCGGGGCCCAGGGCCGAGAGGCGGCGCTCGTGGGTGAGCTGGGAGAGCGGGTTGGTCTGGTCGATGACCTGGGAGAGCTCGCTGCGCCCGAAGAAGTACTCGATCGCGCTGGAGACGGTCTTGGAGTTGATGAGGTTCTTCGGCGTCAGGTTCTCCTGCATCGTCATGTTGAGGCGCTCGAGGATCGAGCGCTTGAGCCGCAGGAACCCCTTGCGGATCTCCTCGCCCGCCAGCTCGTCGATGGTGCGCACGCGCCGGTTGCCCAGGTGGTCGATGTCGTCCGGGATGCCCTCGCGCCGGCGCATCTTCATGATGTACCGGATGGGGTTGACCACGTCGTCCTTCTGGACGGTCACCTCCGCCTCGGGGACGTTCATGCTGAACTTGCGGTTCAGCCGGAACCGGCCCACGCGCCCGAGGCGGTAGCGCTGGGGGTCGAAGAAGCGCTCGTAGAAGAGCTGCTTGGCCTTGTCCGGGGTCTGGGGGGTGCCGGGCCTCAGCCGGCCGTAGATCTTCAGCAGGGCCTCCTCGTGGGAGTGGGTGTCGTCCTCCTCGAGGGTGTTGAGGATGAGCGCGTCGTCGAGCTTCGGGATGATCTCGACCGTCTTGATCCCCGCCTCCTCCATCGTCTTGAGCATCCCCTTGGCGAGCCGCTGGCCTCCGGCGATGATCTTCTCGTTGTTCTTGGAGGCATCCACGACGTCCTTGACCACGACCCGCCCGATGATCTCCTCCTCCACGGCGCCGGAGAGCTTGATCTCCCGGGTCTCGTAGAAGACCCGGATGATGTCCTGGTTCGTGGAGAATTCGGGCGAGCAGGCCCGCAGGAACGTGGTCGCCGGGATCTTGCCGCCCTGGTCGATGCGGATGGCCACGCCGTCGCGCTTGTTCACGGAGATCTCGATCCAGCTGCCGCGCTCGGGCACGATCCAGCAGGAGTGCATCTTCCGGTCGCCCACCCGCTCCTCCATGAAGTCGATGCCGGGGGAGCGGTGGAGCTGGTTGACGATGACGCGCTCGGCGCCGTTGACGATGAAGGCCCCGCCGCCGATCATCAGCGGGATCTCCCCCAGGTAGACGTCCTCCTCGACCGGGCCGTCCGGCCGCCCCAGCCTCAGGCGGACCTTGAGCGGCGCGCCGTAGGAGAGCCGGAGCATCCGGCACTCGTCCGGCAGGTAGCGGGGCTGGCCGATCTCGTAGAGGACGTACTCCAGCGCGACCGTCCCGTCGTAGTTCTTGATCGGGAAGGTCTCGCGCAGGATGGACTCCAGCCCGATATCCTGCCTCTTGTCCGGCGGGACGTCCCGCTGGAGGAACCGATAGTACGCCTTCACGTGGAGCTCGGTCAGCGGGGGGATGTCCACCACATCCCGGAAGCGACCGAAGCGGATCGTCTCGCCCATGAACTCCTCCGAAGAAAGAGACGCCGAGGGACCCGGGCGCGCTTACTTGACCTCCACCTCCGCGCCGGCGTCCTTGAGCTCCTTGGCGAGCTTCTCGGCCTCCTCCTTCGGGACGCCCGTCTTGACCGGCTGACCGCCCTTGTCCACCAGGTCCTTGGCCTCCTTGAGGCCCAGGCTCGTGGCGGCGCGCACCACCTTGATGACGTTGATCTTGTTGGGGCCGGCGCTCTTGAGGACGACGTCGAACGTCGTCTTCTCCGGCTCCTTCTCGGCCGGGGCCGCCCCCGCCGCCGGGGCCGCCGCCAGCGCCGCGCCGGAGGCCGCCTTCACGCCGAACTTCTCCTCCATCGCCTTCACGGCGTTGGCCACCCAGAGCACGTTCTGCTTGGCCACGAACTCCGTGAGGAACAGGGTCCGCTCGTCGTCCGAAAGCTTCACGACCTCGTCCACCAGCCCTGCCACGTTGCCCATGATCTCCTCCTAATACCGGGCCGCGAATCGCGGCCTATTTCTTCTCCGCAATCGCCTTGAGGGTCCCCAGGAACGACCGGGGGATCTCGTTGAGCGTGGAGACGAACCCCTGGACCGCGGCGTTGAGCGTTCCCAGGAACATGGCCAGGATCTGCTCGCGCCCCGGGAGCTTCGAGAGGGCCGCGACCGCCGCGGCGTCCGCCGCCTTCCCCTCGATCAGCGCGAACTTCACCTCCGGGCGCTTGTTCTTCTCGCGGTAGGCCGTCAGCTTCTTGGCGATCACCAGCGGGTCCGGCCCGTAGACGATCGCGTTCATCCCCGCGGCCAGGTGCTTCTCGAACCCCTCGATCCCCAGCTTCCGGAAGGTGTGCACGGCCACCGAGTTCTTCACCAGCCTCATCCGCACCCGGCCCTCCCTCAGCTGGGCGCGCAGTTCCACCGACTGGTTGGCCGTGAGCCCTTCCGCGCTCACCAGCACCAGGTTCTTCTGGCCGCGGAACTTCTCGGCCAGGTCGTCGACCATCCTCCTCCGCAGCGGCTTCGACATCGTGTTCTCCTATGCCTGGACCGCCATCGCGATCCCCGGCCCCATGGTCGCCGACAGCGACGCGCCCTGCACGAACGTCCCCTTGACCGTGGCCGGCCGCATCGCCTTGATGTGCTCGATGAAGGCCTCCACGTTCGCCCGGATGTCCTCATCGCTGAACGAAAGCTTGCCCACCGCGGCCTGGACGTTGCCGGCGGCGTCGTTGCGGAACTCGATCTTGCCGGCCTTGAACTCCTTCACCGCCGTCCGCACGTCCTCCGTGACCGTCCCGTTCTTCGGCGAGGGCATGAGCCCCTTGGGGCCCAGCAGCTTGCCGAGCTTGGAGATCACCTTCATCGTCCGCGGCATCGCGATCGCCACGTCGAACTCCAGCCAGCCGCCCTCGATCTTCTTGGCCAGGTCGTCCATGCCGACCTGGTCCGCCCCCATCTCCTCGGCCACCCGGGCCTCCTCGCCGTCGGCGAAGACGATGACCCGGCGGCTCTTCCCGATGCCCTTGGGCAGGGAGACCGATCCGCGGATGGACTGCTCGCTCTTCTTGGGGTCGATGGCGAGCCTGAGCGCCACCTCCACGGACTGGTCGAACTTCGTGGAGCCCATCGACTTGAGGAG
>CAYNDR010000154.1:6177-9741 GCA_964395295.1 uncultured Planctomycetales bacterium | reverse complement strand
GCAGTTCAACGTCGCCGCCGATCACCGAGACGAGGGAGGTGGTCTTGAGGAGCGCCACCGCCTCGGGGACATCGTACAGCTTCGCCGCGTCCGCCTTGGCCGCTTCCTTCCTGTACCGCTTGCTGCGCCTGCGCATAGGCCGCGCCTACCCTTCGACCTTGATGCCCATGTTCCGGGCGGTTCCTTCGATCACGCGCACCGCCGCCTCCACCGAGGAGGCGTTCAGGTCCTTCATCTTGATCCGGGCGATCTCCTCGAGGTTCTTCCTCGTGACCGCCCCCACCTTCTCCTTGTTCGGCGTCCCGCTCCCCTTCACCACGTTGGCGAACTTCTTCAGGAGCACGCTCGCCGGCGGCGTCTTGTAGGCGATGTCGAACGTCCGGTCCTTGTAGACCGTCACGACGCACGGGATGATCAGCCCGTTCTCCTTCCGCGTGGCGTCGTTGAACCGCTTGATGAAGTCGCCGATGTTGATCCCGTGCTGGCCCAGCGCCGGCCCCACCGGGGGCGCGGGCGTCGCCTGCCCGCCCGGGCACTGGAGCTTCACCTTCACCATCACTTCTTTCTTGGTGGGCATGGCCTTCCTCTAGCTCTTCTCCAGCTGCCAGTATTCCAGGTCCACCGGGGTGGACCGCCCGAACACGGTGATCGACACCTTCACCCGGCCGTTCTTCGCGTCGACCTCCTCCACCACGCCGTCGAAGTTCTCGAAGGGCCCGTCCTTGACGCGGACGCTGTCGCCCTTCAGGAAATCGATCTTGATCTTGGGCCGGTCCTCCTCCGTCTCCGTCTGGTCCGTGAGCATCTTGTTGACCTCGTGCTCCGCCATCGGGATCGGCTCCTTGAGCCCCAGGAAGTCCCCGATGCCCGGCGTCTCCCGGACCAGGAACCACGTGTCCTTGTCCTGCAGCATCTCGATCATGATGTAGCCCGGGTACAGCTTCCGCTCCCGGACCGACTTGCGCCCGCTGCGGATCTCCGTGACCTTCTCCGTCGGGACCACGACGCTGAAGATCCTGGACTCCAGCCCCGCCGCCCGCACGCGCCGGACGAGGCCGTCGCGGACCTGCTCCTCCCGCCCGCTCTGGACCCGCACGACGTACCACTTGCGGTTCGGGTCCAGGGGAGCCTCTTCCGCGGGGGCCTCCGCCGGTCTTTTTTCTTCTTCCTCGGGTACCATCAGAATCCGATGCCCCACCATTGCATGAGCCTGCTGAGCCCCCAGTCCGCCGCGTGGAGGAACAGGGAGATCACGGCCACCACCACCACGACCACCACGGCCGACCCCACGTATTCCTTGCGGGGAGGCCAGGAAACCTTCTTGAGCTCCCCCTCCGTCTCGATGAGGAACTCCGCCCACCTCGGCCGGTTGACCAGGACATAGGCCGCCGACATCACGCCCAGGAAGACCCCCGCCGACGGGAACAGGACCGGCTTCAGGGGGAACACCTTCCCGAACACCTCCATCTTCCACAGGTCCATCCACCACACGCTCGTCGTGGGGGGGATCTGGTAGAACGCGAAGGTCCCGTAGAACGCCAGGGCGGCCAGGCATCCGAGCGCCGCCGCCCGCACGGCCGTGGCCTGCCCGCGCTTGTACCAGTCCAGCATGCCCCCGAGCTTCTTCAGGCACACCGCCAGGCCAAGGATCCCCGCGGCGGCCCCGATGCCGATCCCCGCCGGGCTGAACTCCAGGCGCCCCCACGCCACCGACCGGCCCCCCAGGCTGTCCCACCGGGAGAGCAGGAAGGCCAGGGTGAACGCCCAGCAGACGATGCCCAGGCCCATCCCCAGCCGCGCCACGTTCGCGGAGACGCGCCGCGGGACCGGAGGCGCCGCCGCCGGCGCCGGCGTCTGCTGGCCCTGTTTTTCCTCGGCCACTCCAGGCATCCTTCAAATCTCGCTTCACTCCCGGCCGGCGGCCGCCTCGCCATGGCAGGGCGGGGGGGACTCGAACCCCCAACCCCCGGTTTTGGAGACCGGTAGTCTACCAGTTGACCTACCGCCCTCTGTCCCGGCCGGGCACGGCGCCTACTTCTTCTTCTCCTTGTGAACCACCCGCTTGCGGCACCGCGGGCAGAACTTCGTCATCTCCAGCTTGGACTGCACCTTGGGATTCTTGGTCGTGCGGTAGTACCGCGTCCCGCACGTCCCGCACTCGAGAAACACCCATTCCCGTGGCATCGATCACCCGAAGTCGATTCCGTTCCGGACCCGAACCCGGACTACTTGTGGATCTTCGTGATCACGCCCGAGCCCACCGTCCGGCCGCCCTCGCGGATGGCGAAACGGAGGTTCTCGTCCATGGCGATCGGCGTGATCAGCTTCACGTCGATCGTCGTGTCGTCCCCGGGCATGACCATCTCCACGCCCTGCCTCAGCTTCACCTCGCCCGTCACGTCCGTGGTCCGGAAATAGAACTGCGGACGGTAGCCGGCGAAGAAAGGCGTATGACGCCCGCCTTCGTCCTTCGACAGCACGTAGATGTGCCCCTCGAACTCCGTGTGCGGCGTGATCGATCCGGGCTTGGCGACGACCATGCCGCGCTCCAGATCCTCCTTGTCCACGCCGCGGAGCAGGATGCCCACGTTGTCGCCCGCCTGCCCCTGTTCGAGCTCCTTGTTGAACATCTCGACCCCGGTGACCACGCTCTTGCGGGTCTCCCGGAGCCCCACGACCTCGACGTCCTCGCCCACCTTGACGATGCCGCGCTCGATGCGCCCCGTGCCCACGGTGCCGCGGCCCTTGATCGAGAAGACGTCCTCGATCTGCATGAGGAAGGCCTTCTCGGTCTCGCGCACGGGGAGCGGGATGAACCCGTCCATCGCCTCCACGAGCTTGAAGATCGGCCCGCAGTTGGGGCACTCCGCCTTGGCGCAGCCGCACTCCTGGGCCTTCTTGGCCGCCCCGCGGATCACCGGCGTCTTGGCGCCGGGGAAATCGTGCTTGGTGAGGAGGTCGCGGATCTCCTCCTCCACGAGGTCCAGGAGGTCCTTGTCGTCCACCAGGTCGATCTTGTTGAGGAAGACGACCATGGCCGGCACCTCCACCTGGCGGGCCAGGAGCACGTGCTCCTTGGTCTGCGGCATCGGCCCGTCCGCCGCGCTCACCACCAGGATCGCCCCGTCCATCTGCGCGGCGCCCGTGATCATGTTCTTGATGTAGTCCACGTGGCCCGGGCAGTCGATGTGGGCGTAGTGCCGCTTTTCCGACTGGTATTCCACGTGCGAGATCGCGATGGTCAGGATCTTGCTCGGGTCGCGCCGGCCGTCCTTCTCGCTGGCCTTGGCCACCTCGTCGTACGACTTCGCCTTCGCCAGCCCCTTCTTGGCAAGGATGCCGGTCATCACCGCGGTCAGCGACGTCTTGCCGTGGTCGATGTGCCCGATCGTGCCGACGTTGACGTGGGGCTTGTCCCTCTTGAACTTTTCCTTGGCCATAGTCGAGTCTCCCTCCTGTAGCTTCCTATCGTGAGGCTCCGCGTCCGCTCATCGTCCTCAATGGAGCTGGGGACGGGACTTGAACCCGCGGCCTCGTCCTTACCAAGGACGTGCTCTACCGGCT
>CAYNDR010000154.1:4176-6167 GCA_964395295.1 uncultured Planctomycetales bacterium | reverse complement strand
CGGGGCCGCTCCCGCGACAACAACGCCCCCGTCGATTCCACGAAAGGTCGCTCACAGGATAAACAGTCGGGCGGGTTACCGGTCCCTAATTATAGCCACATTTATTAGAGGCTAAAAGTATAGCAATACTCATGCCAATGTCAAGCAATTGCGCCCGCCGACGCGCGAATTTCCGGGCCTTGCGGCGCGCCCTGCTGGAGCGGGGGACGGGATTCGAACCCGCGACAACCAGCTTGGAAGGCTGGTGTTCTACCCCTGAACTACCCCCGCAAGACGACCACGCCATTTCGCCTGTTGCCGTTCCCTTCGTCCAGCGAAGAGGGATGACGATCAGCCGGGCACCTTCAGCGCAACGACTTGGCCTGCGCGGTTCGACTCGGCGCTTCGCGCCTCGCTCACCATCCCTCGACTCGCTCCCCCGCGGGCCTTGACCGCCGGCGGCTTGCCCCGAACGAGCGGATCCTGCGGAGCGCAGCGACGCCACATCGCGAGTCGAAGGGGTGGGCTGGGAGGGATTCGAACCCCCGAAGGCGTAAAGCCAACAGATTTACAGTCTGCCCCCTTTGGCCGCTTGGGTACCAGCCCGAACCGCCTTGCGCCTGAACCCTCCGGCTCGGCCGTGCCGCAGGCGCCAGGCGAGGAAACCTGCGGAACCGCCGAGTCCAGGTGGAGCTGGCGGTCGGACTTGCACCGACAACCGCCGGTTTACAAAACCGGTGCTCTTCTCATTGAGCTACGCCAGCAACGTTGAGCCTCAACACTTTACCATCGGCGGCTGAGGGCGCAAGCCCTTTCTGAGTAACAGGCGAGTAAAGAACGTCGGTCGCGCCGGCCAGGGCGCCCGGGCTCAAGTGGGAGTACCGCCTCGTCATGCTGGCCGTCCGGTGTCCCATGAGGGCCTGCACCTTGACCTCAGGGACCCCGCCCTCTATCAGGCGGGAACAGGCGGAATGCCGGAGGGAGTGGAAGCAGACCTCCTCGGGCCTGGCGATTCCGGACTTGTTCACGGCCCGCCGGAAGGCGTGCGTCACGCTGGA
The DNA here is from genome assembly GCA_964395295.1 of uncultured Planctomycetales bacterium. Lineage (GTDB taxonomy): Bacteria > Planctomycetota > MHYJ01 > MHYJ01 > JACPRB01 > CAYNDR01. Next base: position 5,130 of record CAYNDR010000154.1, on the reverse strand, counting down.
AGCCCGGAAAGGGGCCCTGGACGCGCCATTCACGAAAACATGGGGTGTGGCAGCCTCCTGGCCGAATACGGGCGTCAAACCGTCAAGGATCGCGTCGATTTGGGCATTGACGGGAATGGATCGCGCGTCATGAGTCTTCGATGTCGCGCTCGAGACGTGAATCCAACGCCGCGCCCTGTCCACGCCGTCCCAGCGTAGGGACGTGACTTCCGACAGCCGCATAGCCGTATTGAGGGCGAAGGCCACGATCTCGACTAGCCACGGGGCGCACTGGGCCAGGATCGCCCGCTCCTCTTCCAGGGTAAGGGCCCTGTCGCGTGCGTCGTCCCGCTCGTCGATCTTGTCCACGCCGTCCACGGGGTTCTCGACCACGAGGCGCCGCTTGCGCGCCATCTCGAGGACGGCGTGAAGAAACTGGCGCTCGAGCCGGAGTTGGGCGTTGGAGGGGGCCCCCCCGTACTTCGTGACGCTATGCCGGCGGGCCAGGAGGTACTCCTCGACAGCCGTTCCCGTGATCGAGGCCAGGGGGCGGGCGTTGAACGTCGGCCCTACGTTCTTGAAGACTTGGAGGTCCCGCTCGTGGGAGCTGGCCCGCCGCACCGGGGGGGCCTTGGCGGGAAGGTAGACGTTCTTGACGAACGCCTCGAAGGTCGCGGACTTCTGGCGTTCACGCCGGAATCGGTAGGGTTCCCCGCCCACGGGAACGGCGGCCACTTCGTTTTCGCACACCCTGAGGGCTGTCTCGGCCGCGGTCTTGTTGACGGTCCCCACGCATTCCCGGACCCATGTCCCGTCCGAGTCCTTCCATGCGATCATGCGGCGGACCTTGCCGTCCTTCCGAGGTCGCCTGTCCAGGTAGGTTGCGCCCATGGTTCCACCTCCTCACGCGCCCCGTCGAAGGCCGGGCGCTTCGCCCCCGGGGCGGCATTCCTCCGGTCCAACGGGGTCACGAAC
>CAYNDR010000154.1:0-4166 GCA_964395295.1 uncultured Planctomycetales bacterium | reverse complement strand
CGGCCGCACCGTCGAAAAGGCCGAGCTCCGAGAGATGCGCGAGCTCGTGCTCGCGCTCTCGCGCCTCGTCGCCGCGCGCGGCAGAACGCGAGCGCAGGCGGGCCTCGGGGGGGTGCGCGCTGCGCCCCCGCCGCCCCCCTCCCCAGCATCATCTCTTGTCCGTCCGTCGCGCCTACGGGCAACGTGGCGCGTCCCGCGAGGGCGACCGACCCCCGCCCCCACTTTTCGTGATGCCGGGCCGGGTTGCCTCCATGAGCCGCTCGAGGGCCTTGAAGCCGAACCCTTCCGCAATCCGCAGCTCCTCGCGCCCTTCGTCGGCCTTGCCCCTCCGCAGCAGGGAGCGCCCGCGCTTCACGGCCAGGGCCGCCAGCATGAACACCCGCTCGATCTCTCCCAGCTCGGCACCGAGGTCCTCGCGCCTCACGGCCGCACCGCCCGGTAGACGCCGGCGCGGTCATGGCCGTTGCCGTCCACGGGGACCTCGACCTCGATCCCAAGCATGAGGATGGCCGCCAGCTCGACGTACTCCGCTGGGGGATAGCCGAGGGGCTCCCATACGGGAACGCCCAGCGCGTCGAGCTGGCGGCTTCGCTCGAAAGAGACGCGCCCCGTGCAGTCGTGGAGGATCGCCCTTGCTTTCGCCGGGGGGACGCCGTGGACGTGGCCTTCCCAAACGATCCGGGCCATGAAAAACCCCCTGCCGTCTCGGTTTCATGGAAGCTGCCAAGCGTCCGTGAAGTGGCCGCTACGACAGGGGGCGAATTCGCTCCCGCCTTCACGGACCACCCCGCGGAGTAGTCGAAGCACCCGCGGCGTGTTGTTGAGCTTGGCAGCTTCACCCGAAGTATACCCCACGGGACGGCCCGCGTCAATCATCCCAGCCAGGGATGCCTTGAGGGCACCCCGCTCAGCCGGTCGAAGGTCTCCCGCCAGTCGCCCGCCCCTTCCCCCGCGTTGCGGGTGTAGAAATCGCCGGCCATGGGGCAGCCCGGGAAATGCGGCCAGCCGCCCATGACGCCGCAGTTGCAGCTTGCGTACCGGGCCCGCCAGTCTTGACCCGACGACCGTTCCGGGTCCCAGTTCAGCCCGGACTTCATCAAGGCGTTGAAGCTGTGCGCCAAAGCGTCAATCTGGTCATCGTGACGCCCGCCCGGGAACGCCTCGAGTTCGTCGAGGAGGTTTTTGTTCCACGACGAAGCCCGGAGTATCGAGATCCGCTTCGACTCGCTGTAGCCGGCCACGGGCTGGGCTCGGAGGAGCTTCGGACCCCGAGCCGGCACGTGCTCGATCCTGAATCCCGAAAAAACCTGCCGCATGTATTCGGCTTCGGTCAGTCCGGCCGCGCTGGGCTGCAACTCGAAAACTTGCCGCACTTCCCGGCCATCTCGCTTCACGACTTCGAGAATTTTCTCGTCACGATGACCGGGGGGCCACTGGCCGCGAACGCAATCGAGGATGATATACCGGTCTTTCCAACGTCCCAGGAGAGCCCCGCAAGTGTAATCCCCATGACTCGAGGCGGCGAGGTCCCACCCCCGGACCTTGAGGAGCTTCTCCGGCGCGGCGTCCACGATGGGAAAATTCTCCGGCCGGAAAAACGCCGCGTCCTTCGAGACGGGATCGCCTTGAAACATGGTCTGCCAAACATGACTCCCGACTTCAGCCCGGGTGCGGCGCAATTGTTCGGTCGTGAACAATTCCTCGGCGTAGGAATAATCCCGCTCATCGAGCGCCGGGATAAGGAGCTGCTCCCACTTCTCCGGGCCTTGAAGCAGCCGCCCCGTGAGGTCATCCCGATTCCACCGTGTCGCCAGGACCAGCACGCGGCCGCCCTGTTGAAGCCGGGTCAAGAGGACCTTGGCAAACCACTCGTGAACCTTGTCCCGCATCGTAACGCTCGAGGCCTCTTCGGCGTTGGCGTGCGGATCGTCCACAATTGCCACGTCCGCGCCGCGCCCGGTCAACGGGCCGCCGGCGCCGCAGGCGAAAACCGAAGACCCGTTTGTCGCGCTCCACTCGTTTTGACGGTTCCGTTCCTTGTCCAGACCAAGACTCCAAAGGCTCGGCGCGATCTCCGCGAACGTGCGCCTGGCCCGCAGGGCCCAGCTTGTCGCGAGACTCGCCTCGTATGAGGTGACCACGGTTCGGAAATTCGGAAGCGTGCCGGTCAAGTAGACGGGAAGCCAATGCGACCCGAGTTCCGATTTACCCGCCCGGGGCGGACAAGTCACGATCAAGCGGCGAATCTTCCCCGTCGCAAGGTCGAGGAGCTTCTCGTTGAGTTTCATCAAGTGTTGGAGCGGCCTCCACGTTCCCCGGCTGTAGTGGATCGCCAAGCTCGCCGGGCTGGCCCCGGCCGCCGCCGCCAAGTCGTTGCAGTTTTGCGAATTCATTTGTTATCGCCTTCAATATTTCCCCTGCGCCCGGGGCGGCCAGGTTGAACGAAGGCCGAGGGGCGTCGAGCCTCGCTGTTGCGCTCACGACCGAAGCCGTCGGCTTGCCGGCGACTCGATCGCAAAGATATTCCAAAACGTGCGCCCGGACCGCGACGGGCGTTCTGTCGTCCATGCCAATGTGGTGGAGCCGGGTAAGCCACGTCTCGTATTCCTCCCGCGCGAATCTTGCTGTAATCTCGCTTGGAGTGACGGCCCTCCGGGCGAGCCGCGCCCCGCGAGACCGGCCCCCCAGCGGGACTGAGGAGGCCGGCCCGGGGGCTCCCGCCGTGGCCGCCGGCGGGGGAAGGGATTTATTTTCAGGCGGGCTTCTCATCGTCGCTCGTCTCCCCTTTGAGGAATTTCTCGACGAAGGGGTCCAACTTGTCGGGCAGGTCCAGCGGCGAGAGCCCAGCCTCCCGGAGGTCCTTGATCGTGGGGGCCCGCATGACTTCGCGGCACCGCGAGGCCCACCGCCAAGGAAGCCCGATAAGAAAACCCTCATAGGCTTCGATATCCGATGCCACCGCACGCCTCGAGACTTCGACGCCGACCTCGCGGAGGAAAATTCCCCCTTCGGCGCGGCCGGTGGTCCTGTCGATCCACTTGAGCCCCCACTCCCGGGAAGCCCGAACGGCCGATTCGATTTCGTCTCGGTAATAGGACCGCCGCCCGCCCCAGGTGAAATTTCCCAAAATCATGGCGTTATCATCGACCTCGGAGGCCACGAGACTGCCCGTCCTCCTCACAAAGGAGACGACCTGCGGCCGGCCGGGAAGGTTTGCCGTGGGGCGGCCCTGGCAGCCGTCGGACTCCCACCTTTTCCAGTCCCTCGCCGGAAAATCTTTTCCGTCGAAGGGCGCGGATTTCGTGACCGCGAGCCAAAACAACTCTTCACGGCCGAATCCCGGGTCGCGTTTCTCCGCAGGCCCCGACTTCACTTTGCTTTCCATTTCGTGAATCCTTAAAAAGAGTTTCCCGAATCAGACTGTTCCCGAAAAAGGCGCGTGGCCGTCGCCGTGCGATTCGGGCGGCAGCGGCCCCGTCCCCGGATCGCCCCCGGTGACCGCGGGCAGATCGCCTCCGTCTCGACGGGCGCGGTCCTCCATTTGTTGCCGAACGCAATCGGTGGCCGAGTGTTCCATGCCTTTGCAGTGCGCCTCGTGGAGAGCAACCATCGTCCGGATTGTTTCGATCTCGGAGACGGGAAGGCCGAGTTCCTCGAACACCTTGCGGATGATGTCGCCGTGGTCCGCCACCTCGGGCTTGGGCGCCTCGACCTTGGCGCGGTCATTCCGGGCGTTCGTCTCAAGCCAATCCCTCGGAGGAATGGCGTTCCGGGCGCCCGCGCTCGCGTTGAACTTGTGGCACGCCGCCAATTGCCCGTGAACCCATTCACCCCAGTTCCCCGGAAATCCACGCCGGCTGAGGAAGTCCGCCGCGGCGTGTCCATAGTCTTCGTCTCGAACAAACATCGCTTATTCCTTTCCACTCAAAAAATCGCCGTAAGCAGGGTCGATCCCTCGGACGCGCACAAATGACGCGCTGCGCCATATCGCGTGCTCCAGATTCGCCGTCGTCGCCAAAATCCGACAGTCCTCCAAAAAACAGTTGGAAAAATTCGAACCCCGAAGATTCCCGTGAAGAACGCATCCCCGGAGCTTCGAACCTCGGGCGTTGAGCGGAGTTTCTTCAGTCGCCCGGAGGTCCAGCTTCAAGAGGTCCCGGCCGGAG
>CAYNDR010000153.1:7174-14384 GCA_964395295.1 uncultured Planctomycetales bacterium | reverse complement strand
GTGGCCTTCGTGAACGCGGCCCTCGTGGACGGCCGCCGCGCGGCGCGGTGGTCCGCGGCGGGGGCGCTCGCGGCGGCCCTGGCCTACGGCGCGGTCCGCCTGGAGACGATCGAGGTCCGCGAGGGGCCGAGGCTCGCCGTCATCCAGCCCAACATCCCGCAGGACCTCAAGCTCGTGATGGCCATCGATGAGGAGCAGAAGAAGAGGATCTACGACAAGCACGTGGAATTGACGATGAGAGCGGCCGGGGAGAAGCCCGACCTCGTGGTCTGGCCCGAGGCGGCGATCTACGACAGCCTCTACTGGAACGCGCGCGGGAAGGAATGGATGCGGAACGTCTGGTACTTCCGCGTGCTGGAGCCCGCGCGCCGGGCGGGGGCGCCCCTGATGGTGGGGCTCCTGGTGGAGGACCTGGACCTGGATGCGCGGAAGAGGACGTTCACGAACTCGGCGGTCTGGGCCGATCCCTCGGGGGAGATCCGGGCGCGGTACGACAAGGTGCGCCTGGTGCCCTTCGCGGAGTTCATCCCGCTGTCGGAGACGTTCCCCTGGCTGAAGGACCTCGTCTATAGATTCTCCGGCCTCCGCCTGGCGAACATGCGGCCGGGGGAGGGATTCCCGGCCTGGGAGGCGGGGGGCGCGCGGTTCGGGGCCCAGATCTGCTTCGAGGGGGTCTTCCCGGAAATTTCGCGGTCGATCGCAAGGAACGGGGCGGCCTTCTCCGTCAATATATCGAACGACGGGTGGTTCCGGGACAGCGCCGAGCTGGACCAGATGCTGGCGATGGCCCGGTTCCGGGCGGCGGAGAACCGGATGGGGTTCGTGAGGGCCACGAACACGGGGATTTCGGCCTTCATCGAGCCGACGGGCCGGGTGCACGCCGCGATCGAGGGCAAGGAGGTGGAGGGGGTGCTGGTGGCCCGGGTGCGGACGGCGGAGGCGTGGAGCCTCTGGCGCGCCTGGGGAGGGTGGGTCGGCTGGCTGGCCCTGGGGGCGGCGGCCGGCGGTTTGGCGACGCGCTTTTTCGTTGACAGGAAAAAGAGGGTCGCATAGATTGGTCGGGAATCCGGGCCGGGAACTTACAGGGGGTCGCACATGAGCACGCTTTCCAAGGTCTTCGTGATCCTGGTCTTCGTCGCCGCCCTGGTGAAGCTGGGCATCGACGTGACCCTCTTCGCGCAGAAGGTGGACTGGAAGGACAAGTTCGTCCGCGAGGTCCAGTTCCATTACCAAACCCAGCAGATCAAGAACGCCGAGATCGCGGCGCGCGAGCTGGAGATCGAGAACCAGAGGTCGTTCATCACGATCCTCAACGAGAAGATCAACACGCTCGACACCGAGAACTCGGCCAAGGCGGCGCGCATCGGCGACCTCCAGAAGCAGCTCGACAACGCCAACATCCAGATGACGAAGCTGGCGGCGGACATGGACGTGCTGGTGCGCCAGCTGGAGGTCCAGCTGGCCCAGATCCAGGAGATGACCCTGAAGGTCGAGGAGTCCCGCGCGAAGCTGGGCAAGGCCCTCGCCGAGAAGTCCACGGCGGTGTCCCAGCTCCAGTACGAGCGTCAGCTGGCGGAGCGGCTGCAGCAGGACCTGGCGGAGCTGGAGAACAAGCACGTGGAGGTCGCCCGGGAGAAGAAGCTCCTGGAGGAGCGGATCAGCCACCTCAACCAGATGGGCGTCAAGACCGAGGTGGCGCCGAAGCGCGCGCTGGAGGGCAAGGTGACGGCGGTGGCCCCCGAGATCGGGCTGGTGGTGATCTCGATCGGGCGGGACGCCGGCGTGGGCGATGGCGACGAGTTCGCGATCTACCGGGGCGGCGACTTCGTGGCGAAGATCGTGGTCGACCGGACGGACAAGCGGTGGGCCGCCGGCAAGATCGTGCTGAAGAAGGTCGATCCGCGCGTGGCGGACGACGTCTCGAACCAGATCGTCGTGTCCGCGCCCAAGCCGGGCGCCGGGCAGTAGGTTGACCGGGGACGCGTCCCAGGAGGCCGACATGGCGGAAGAAGAGATCTTCGAAGGCGCGGAGGAAGGGGCTTCCGTCGAGGGGGCCGAGTTCGTCCCCGAGCTGGTCGCCAAGCCGCGGAGCGACGTCTACACGCTGATCCTCATCCTCACGGTGGTGGCCTTCATCGCGGGCTGCATCATCGCCGGCCGGGAGCTGTACGAGAACTACGACGTGCAGTTCTGGATGTTCACCAAGCAGGCTCCCCAGTAGGACATTTCCCCTACCCGACACTCGAACGGACCCACGCCGGGCGGGGGTCTTTTTATCGGCCCTTCGGATGGCCTGGGCTCCGGAGGGGGCCCGGGGCCTGGCCCGCGTCGGGCCGGAACCGTAATTTATATTTTATAATTTACTTGCCAATCCGCCTCCGGGGGGCTATAATCCTTACCGTATGGGCCCGGGCGGACGCCCGGGTTGAGAGAGAGGGGTTCATGGGAGGGGGGGCATCCACACGCCGGCCGGCCCCGCTCCCCGTATCGCCGGAGGCAGATCATGTGGCCGATCGTTAAGAGGCTGTTCGGGGTCTTCTCGAAGGACATGGGGATCGACCTCGGGACGTGCAACACGCTGGTCTACGTCAAGGGGGAGGGGATCGTCCTTTCCGAGCCCTCGGTCGTGGCCGTCCGCAAGGGCACCAACAAGGTGCTCCTCGACGGCAAGGCCGTGGGCGCCACCGCCAAGGAGATGATCGGGAAGACCCCCGGCAACATCACCGCGGTGCGCCCCATGCGCAACGGCGTCATCGCGGACTTCGACATCACCGAGGCGCTCATCAGCTACTTCATCCGCAAGGTCCACAACCGCAAGTACGGCATCATGCCGCGGGTGGTCATCGCCGTGCCCTCCGGGATCACCGGCGTGGAGAAGCGCGCGGTGATCAACTCGGCCGAGCGCGCCGGGGCGCGCCAGGTCTTCGTGGTCGACGAGCCCATGGCCGCCGGCATCGGGGCGGGGCTCCCCATGCTCGATCCCATCGGCAACATGATCGTGGACATCGGCGGCGGCACCACCGAGGTGGCCGTCCTCTCCCTCGGCGGGATCGTCGCCTCCAAGTCCGTGCGCGTGGCGGGCGACAAGTTCGACGAGGCGATCATCCAGCACCTCCGCAAGTCCTACAACCTGCAGATCGGCGAGCAGACCGCCGAGAGGATCAAGATCGAGGTCGGGTCCATCTTCCCGCTGGAGCAGGAGCTCACCCTCGAGGTGAGCGGCCGCGACGTCATGGCCATGATGCCGCGCCGCGTGACCGTCACCAGCGAGGAGATCCGCGAGGCCATGAAGGAGCCGTTCGACTCGGTCCTCGGGGCCATCAAGGAGACCCTGGAGCAGACGCCGCCCGAGCTGGCCGGCGACCTGACCCAGCGGGGGATCACGCTCGCCGGCGGCGGCTCGCTCATCCGCGGCATCGACCGCGCGATCAAGAAGGAGATCGACATCCCCGTGCGGATCGCGGAGGAGCCCCTGACCTGCGTGGCCCGCGGGACGGGGCTGGTCATCGAGAACCTGGACAAGTTCAAGGAGGCGCTCGAGAGCGACGAGGACATGGGATAGGGGGCGTCGGGGGCGAGAGGCATCGAGGAGAGGGTGAAGGGATGAGAAGGCTGATCCTGCACTTCCGGAGGATGCACGGCCTGGAGATCGGGACCCGCGCGGCCGCGAGGCTGGCCGAGGTCGTCCGGGCCATGGGGCGCCTGGAGCCGTGGATGCAGCTGGGGGTCACGGGCCTGGACGGGGCCACCGGCCTGCCCCGGCGGATCGACGTCACGCTGGCGAAATTGCGCGCGGTGCTGGCCGTCGGGCGCCGCGTGGCCTAGGAGGGGAGGAGTCTTCGCGGAAAGCGGCGCGCGGGGAGTCATCCTGATGTCGGCACCTTGAGAGAGACGCGCCGGAAGCTTTCCTGGGATGCCGCGGGGGACGGGGCGATCCCCCGCGGCCTTCTTCGCTGCCGTCAGGCCTCGGCCACGGCCACGGCGGCGGCGTAGCGCTCGGTGTGGGTGATGTTGATGTGGAGCGCCCGGACCTTCCGCTTCCGGGCCGCGTCGCGGGCCCGGCCCGAGAGCCGGGCCTCCGCCTGTCCCGAGGGGCCGTGGACGACCTCGACCTCGGTCCAGCGGATGCCGCCGCTCCAGCCCGTGCCCAGGGCCTTGAGCACCGCCTCCTTGGCCGCGAACCGCGCCGCGTAATGCGCGACGCGGTTCCACTTGTCCTCGCAGTACAGCCGCTCGCCCTTCGTGAAGAGCTTGTCGAGGAGGCGCTCCCCCTGGCGGCTCAGCGCCGCCTTGAACCGCGCGTTCTCGACGAGATCGATGCCAACGCCGGAGATCATGGGGCCATGATAAGGAAGTCCGGGAAAAAACGACAGGACAACTTGCGGGCCTTCCCGGGCGCCTGGGGCCCCTCCGGGGCCCCGCCGTCAATTTCCGCTTGACGGGGAAGGGCCTCCCCTCTAGAATCTGCGCCTTGTCGCGCCCGGGGGCTTCAGCCGGGCGCCCGCGGTTGCCGAAAGAGAACATGACTTGCCCGTGCGGGCGAGCATCTTGTTGAGTCGCTTGTGTCCGACGTAAGGGAGGTAACGAGGGATGGCTACCGGAACGGTGAAGTGGTTCAACGACCAGAAGGGGTACGGGTTCATCAAGCAGGAAGGCGTGGCCGAGGACATCTTCGTGCACCACACCGCCATCAAGATGGAGGGCTTCAGGACGCTGGCCCCCGGCGAGGTCGTCGAGTTCGAGATCAAGAAGGACGACAAGGGCCTGAAGGCCGTCAACGTCGTCCGCACCGGCACCAGCGTGGACGGAAACGGGGATCAACAGCCCCAGGCCTGAACACCGGTTCCGAAAAGAAACCCCCGTCCCGCCGGACGGGGGTTTTTTATTGGCCCCCGATCGGGCCCCCTTCCGGCAGGAACTTCCTGAGCGGGCACTTCGCGCAGCGGGGCGCGGGACGGCAGTACTCCCTGCCCACGGCCACCAGCAGGGCGTGGAATTCGTTGTAGAGCTTCGCGTCCCGGGGGAGGTTCCTCTCGAAGAGGTCCTTCATCTCCTCGTAGCTCGTCTCCTCCGGGACGAGCCGGTGGCGGGAGAGGACACGCCAGGTGTACGCGTCCACCACGAAGGTCGGGACGCCGAGGGCGTAGAGGAGGATCGAGTCGGCCGTCTCGCGGCCGACCCCCTTGATCTCCAGGAGTTCCTCGCGGAGCCGGCCCGGGTCGGCCCGCCGGAGCACCTCCGCGTCGCCGCCCGCGCGGGCCATGAACCACTCGATGAAGTTCTTGAGCCGCTTCGCCTTGACGTTGTAGTAGCCCGCCGGGCGGATGGCCAGCGCGAGGGTCTCGGCGTCGATCTCCCGGAGGCGGGGGGGATCGAGGAGGCGGTTGGCCTTGAGGCTGAGGATCGCCTTCTCGACGTTCGGCCAGGCGGTGTTCTGGGTGAGGATGGCGCCCACCATGACCTCGAAGGGGGTCTCGCCGGGCCACCAGCGCTGGGGCCCGAAACGCCTGAGGAGGGCCCGATAGTACGACTCGAGGGGCGGTCTCTTGGCCATCCGGCCTCAATCGAAAAGGGCCTCGACGAACTCGTCGGCGTTGAAGCGCGCGATGTCGTCCGGCGACTCCCCCAGGCCCACGAACTTGACGGGGATGTCCAGCTTGTCCTTGATCGCCACGACGATGCCGCCCTTGGCGGTGCCGTCGAGCTTGGCCAGGAAGAGGCCCGTGACGTCCGTGGCGGCCTTGAAGTGCTGGGCCTGGGAGATCGCGTTCTGGCCGGTGGTGGCGTCGAGCACCAGGAGCACCTCGTGGGGAGCGCCGGGGATCTTCTTGGCGGCGACGTTGCGGATCTTGGTGAGCTCCTTCATCAGGTTTTCCTTGGTCTGGAGGCGGCCGGCCGTGTCGATGATGAGGACGTCGGCCTTGCGGGCCAGGGCGGCGTCGGCGGCGTCGTAGACCACGGCGGCGGGGTCGGCGCCCATCCGGTGCTTGACGAGGTCCACGCCGATCCGCTCGGCCCAGATGGTGAGCTGGTCCACGGCGGCGGCGCGGAAGGTGTCGCTGGCGCAGAGGAGGACCTTCTTCCCCTCGGAGGCGAAGAGCCGGGCGAGCTTGGCGATCGAGGTGGTCTTGCCCGCGCCGTTGACGCCGGCCACGAGGACGACGGTGGGCGGGGAGGGGGCCCAGCGGACGTCGTTCCCGCTCTCGGTGAGCCGGCGCTTGAGGTCCCTCTTGAGGAAGTCCATTACCTGCTCGGTGGTCTGGATCTCGCCCTTCTTGTAGGCCTGCTCCAGGGCGGCCATGATCTTGGCGGCGGCCTCGACGCCGAAGTCGGCGCCGATGAGGAGTTCCTCGATCTGCGCCTTCGTCTCCTCGTCGAACTTCCGGAAGACGGAGAGGAGCTTCTTGAAGGGGCTGGTGAAGGCCTCCTTCGTCTTCCGGAGGCCGCGCTTGAACTTCTCGAGGAAGCCGGAGAAGAGGCCCATGGGGCCAGAATCTCACCACAAAGGCGCGGAGAACACAACGGAAACGTGCGCTACTTGTTCTGCTTGGCGGCCGGGGCGCAGCGGATGCGGATGTTGTCGAGGATCCCGTTGACGAACGGGCCGGAGTTCTTCGTGGAGTACTTCTTGGCGATGTCGATGGCCTCGTTGATCGTGACCAGGGGCGGGACGTCGTCGCGGAAGAGGAGCTCGTAGGTCGCCAGGCGGAGGATGTTGCGGTCGATGGCGGCCATGCGCTTGAGCTGCCAGTTCTTGGCGACCTCCTCGATCCTCGCGTCGATCTGGGCCTTCTGCTCCCAGGCGCCCAGGAGGAGGCCGCGCGCGAAGGCCAGGACCTCCGGGTCCCCCGAGTTCTGCCGGAGGTAGCCGTCCACCTCGTCGAGGACCTCGACGCCGCGCAGGTCCAGCTGGTACATGAGCTGGAGGGCCAGTTCCCGGGCCAGGGTGCGCTTCCTCATGGCCTCAGAGCTTCCTCATCAGGCTGGCCATCTCGATGGCCGCGAGGGCGGCGGAGCGGCCGGCGTTCCCCATCTTGGTCCCCGCGCGCTCGATGGCCTGCTCGATGGTGTCGCAGGTCAGGACGCCGAAGATCGCGGGGACGCCGGTGCGGCGGCCGATCTCGGCGACGCCCCGGGCGGTCTCCCGGCAGACGTGGTCGTAGTGCGCGGTCTCGCCGCGGATCACGGCGCCGAGCGCGACGACCGCATC
>CAYNDR010000153.1:0-7164 GCA_964395295.1 uncultured Planctomycetales bacterium | reverse complement strand
CCCGGGACCCACGCCACGTCGATCCGCTCGGGCGGGACGCCGTGGCGGTTGAGGGTGTTGACGCACCCCTCCAGGAGCTTCGAGGTGATGTACTCGTTGAAGCGGCTCACGACGACGGCGAAGCGGAGGCCGTCGCCGAGGAAGTCGCCCTCGATCGTGCGGCCGTGGCCCTTGCGCTTGGCGCCCACGCCTTCTCCTTGCGGAAAGAACGGTGGATGATATCAGGAACGGTCCCGGGCGGGAAGCTCGAACGGCCGGCCCTCGGGGAGGCTCGTGTCGGGGTACTGGCTGCGGATGCCGATGAAGTCCTGCTCGCGGCGGAGGAACGCCTCCACCACCTCCGGGTCGAAGTGCTTGCCCGACATCTCGACGATCATCTGGCGCGACTTGTCGTGGGGGAAGGGCGGCTTGTAGGGGTGCTTGGAGGTGAGGGCGTCGAAGACGTCCGCCAGCGCCACGATGCGCGCGCAGAGGGGGATCTCCTCGCCGCGGAGGGGGCGGGTCTCGCCGTTGATCTCGACCACGGGGTAGCCCGTGCCGTCCCACCTCTCGTGGTGGAAGCGCGCGATCATCTCGCCGATGGAGAAGATGGACTCCCGGTGGATCATCTCGCCGGCCGTGCGGAGGGCGCGGGCGCCGATGTCCGCGTGGTCCTTCATCTTCTCGTACTCCTCCGGGGTGAGCTTGTCGGGCTTGTGGAGGATGTAGTCGCGGATGCCCACCTTCCCGAGGTCGTGGAGCGGCGAGAGGTCGTAGATCATCTCCACGTAGTCCTCGGTGACGGAATCCCCGTACTTCGAATGGAGGCGGAGGTCGTTCGCCAGCACCTTGCAGTACTGGCGGATGCGCTGGAGGTGGTTCCCGGTGTCCTCGTCGATCGACTCGGCCAGGGACGCGATGGCCAGGATCGCGGCCCGCTGGGTCTCCTTGATCTCGCTGGTCCGCTCGACCACGGCCTCCTCGAGCGACTTCATGTAGTTCTTCTTGAGCTTCTCGATGACCACGCGGTCGGTGATGTCGCGGAGCGTGACCTCCACGCCCGTGGCGCGGCCGTTCTCCCGGACCGCGGCGCAGGCGAACTCAACGGTGCGCTCCTCCCCGGCCTTGGTCACCAGCTCGATCTGGATCGGCTTGACGTCCCGGCCGTCCACGGCCTCGCGGAGGGTGGTGTACAGCTTGTGCATGAACCCCTTCTTGACGACGCGGCTGATGTTCAGGCCGTCCATCTCTTCGCGGAGGTACCCCAGGATGGTGCAGGTGGCCCGGTTGACCCAGGTGAAATAGCCCTGCGTGTCGGCGATGAAGATGGGGTCCGTGGCGTTCTCGACGATCGCGCGGTAGCGCTCCTCCGACTTCCTGAGCTCGGAGACCTTTTCCTCCACCTTCTTCTCGAGCTGCTCGGTGTAGCCCCTCAGGTGGTCGTAGAGCTGCTTGGTTTCCAGGACGAAGCCGACGTTCAGGGAGATCTCCTCGGCCAGCTGGACGAGGTCCCTCTTGAACCGGCCCTTGACCCGGTCCTGCAGGTCCAGGACTCCCGCGATCCGGTGCTTGATCTTGATGGGCACGCACAGCTCGGACTGGGTCTTGGCCAGGGACCCGCGGATGAAGCGGGCGTCCTTGGAGACGTCGTTCACGACGATCGTCTCGCCGTCCTTGGCGCAGGTTCCGGTGAGGCCGCTGCCGAGGGGAAGGCGCGTCTTCCGGACCTCCGGGTTCTGCATCTCCTCGCCGGCGCAGACGGAAAGGACGAGGTCCCGGGAGGTTTCATCGACGAGGAGCATGTTGACCATGTAGAGCTCGAACCTCTTGGCGATGAAGCTCACGATCTCCTGGAGGCACCGCTCCGAGGTGAAGGACTCGTTGGAGGTGTAGACCCGGATGATCTTGACCATCTCCTCCTGGACGGACTTGATGTGCTCCAGGAAGGAGATGCGGTCGATCAAGAGGTCGTAGTGGACATCGTGAGAGTTGCCGTCGCCCGCGTCCGCGGCCATGGTTCCCTGCCCCCGATTGCAGTATAGGGAGGCCCCGGGAGGAAGTCAACCGCGGGTTCCCAATAAAAAATGGGGCGGGCCCTACTTCCGGGTGCTCACGCTGCGCTTGCGGCAGAGCGAGGCCCGCATCAGCGTCTCGCGGACCCGGTCCAGGATCGACTGGGGGACGCTCCTCCCGAACATGTCCTGGGCGGGGATGTAGCCCTCGTTGTTGGCCTTCATGAACAGATCGAGGGCCTTCTTGTTCTCGTCCGCCCAGCCCTCCGGGTTCGTGTTGGGGTCGGAGCGGAGGAGGTGCTGCATGGCTTCCGAGAAGCAGCGGTCCCCCTTGGCGATGAACTCGCCCGCCTTGGCGGGGATGCCCAGGACCGGCGCCTCGATGGGATTGGGCGGAGTCGCGGGCGGAGGCGTCGTCGGGGCCGCGGGGGGCGGGGGCAAGGGCGCCGGCGGGTCCGGGGTCGGATTGGCCGGATTGGGCGCCGGGTTGGGCGGGGCGGGGACCGGCGCCGCGGGGAGCGGCTTCGGGACCGCCGCGACCGGGCCGGGGCCCTTCTTGAGGAGGACCTGGATCATGTCCTGGGTCTCCTTGTCGCCGCCGACCCTCTCCCGGTACGAGCGGGTGTCCGCGTAGCGGTCCTTGAGGATGTCGAGGGTCTTCTCGGCGTCGGCCCCGGAGTTGATGCCCAGGAAGTAGAACAGCACGTTGACCATGCGGTCGGCCTTGTTCTCGTGGACGGTGTTCTGGAGGTCCGGGTCCCGCTTGAGCGCCTCGTCGAAGAGCGGGATGATCTCGTCGTTGAAGCCGTTGCGGGCGCAGAAGTCGGCCAGGTCGAAGAACTGCAGGCCCGTGGCCTTCCGGCCGGACTTCTCCCGGTAGGAGAGCGGCTTGCCCGGCTCGTAGGCGCTGTCGAGCCCCTTGTAGCCGGCCTGCTTGCGGAGCTCCTCGCGGAGCTCGGCGCGGGCGAAGGGCGCGTCGAGCTTCTTGACGGACTCGAAGTCGGCCTTCCTGGCGCTGGAGCGGATCCCCGTGATCGTCTCGTAGTAGATCGACCCGGCGTCGTCGTTGAGGACCTTGACGACCAGCTTGCCGGCGGTGCCCTTGGGGAAGAGCTGCCACAGCTGGGGCAGGTCGATCATGCCGCCCTTGGTGGTCTCCTGCACGAGCCCGTAGTAGCGGCCCACGCGGTCCTCGAAGTCCCGGAACTTCCCCACGGAATCCTCGGGGATCAGGAGCTTGTTGGTGGCGTTGAGCTTCTCCCGCGCGTCCAGGATCTTGCCGCGGCGGAGGCAGTCGTCGAGCGTGCTGAAGAGCGCGTTGACCTCGACGGCGGGGACCGGTTTGTTGGTGGTCGGGGGCTGGGCCGGCTCGGAGGTCCCTATCCCGAGGAGTTTCAGGACGTCCAGCGGGTTCCGGTCCCTCTCGAAGCAGGCCCAGAGGTAGCCGATGAGAAGGGCCGCCAGCACCGCGACGAAGAGTTTCCCGCCGACGTGGTATTCCGCGTTTGGATAGGCCATACGATAATCCTACACTATTGGACGCCTCGGTCAAGCGGGTTTCTCCCGTAATCTCGCGGGGGGCCGGGGAGAATTCGCTTGACCGGCCGCGCGGGCCCGCCTAGAATCGCGCGGGTCGCTGGCGTAGCTCAATCAGAAGAGCTCCGGTTTTGTAAACCGTTCACGTTCTTTGACGCGCCGCGTCACGACTTGCCGTTAAAGGCCGTGGGTTGCCAGTTTGGAGGCCGCCCACGGCGTTTTTATTTTCGTTGTGCTTCGTCACCCCTGGCCGCGAATTCAAGCGATTTGTCGGGGGTCGTCACTGTGAACTTACTCACCCTTTACTCAGAAGGGTTTTTCAGCTTCCCCGGTCCACCCTCCAACGGGACCTATGAACGACCTATGAAAAAGCTATGAACATTCATACGGGGGGGTATGAATGAACCGGGGGGCTATAAGGCCCCCGGTTCATACCCCCTACCCCCCCCCCCCATGCAAATCGGAGGTTGTGCATACCCCCCCTGAATTCCTGGTCGATTTCCCTCTTGACTCGCCGACCGTTTCGTGCGATCCTAGAGCGTGAAGCAAGTCGCGGGCTTGTGCCATCAAGACCTCATCGGGCTCCACTTCGAGTATGCCCGCACCCTACGCCAGCACGCGGCGCCCTGCCCCCTGGACATCGAGGCCGAGGGCCTGGAAATCGTGAAGTGGTGTCGGGCCAACGAGAAGATTCTCCTGGGGGCCGGATACCTGGGCGCCAGCGAACTCCTCCGCTGGGAAAACGAGACCTTCCTGCCCGCGACCGGAATGCGGGAACCCGTGGACGACCGCGGCCGGCGGATTCGCCTCGTTTGGCGATCCCTGATTGAGGCCGCCAACGAAAGCGACAAGATCGCAATGGACGGGGAGGCCCTCCTCCGAGATGTAGCGGCGGCGCTTCGTTCGGCCCGAAAAGGACTGTTCGGCACGCTCGACGCCAGGGACAAGGAAGGCAAGCGGGAGATCGTTCAGGAAATGGCCGTCCTCCTGGCCAGCGGGAAGCACCTTCCGGGCTTCAAGGTTTCAAGGGACAGGCAGTTCCGCCTCGACCCGGGACGGCTTCGGGACAAGCTCGCCCCAGACTCGGAGCGCCGAAGGGCCGAGGGTTGCTTCGAGGGCAAGGTGCAATCCATGGATGCCTTCGCCTCGACCGACGACTTGCCGCTCGATCAAGCGGCCAAACTCGGGGAGGTGGACCGCCTCGGGCCGATCCGGGAAGCCCTTGACGCCCTCCGGGAGGAGTGCCGCAAGAGGGGCGCCCCCTATGAGGCGGCCTTCGAGCGGTCGATCGCGCGGCGCATGGGCGATAAAGTAAGCCGCGCGGCCGCGGCCTCCCGGTACTTGACCACTCCGAAGCTCATGCGGAGCGCTGAACCCTGGGTCGAGGAGCGGATCGCGGCCCTCCGCGAGGCGTCTTAGCCCTCCGAATTTTTCAGCCCACCGATCGTTTTTCGGGCAAATCCAGCCCCTCCACACCCCCCATTTACTTTATGATCAAGTCGGAAGTGGCGGATGCGGCGCGAAGGCTGTATCTCCCTGAAATCGGGGACGCCCCAACCCTGGCCGCGTTCCTTCTTTGTTCCCGGCGCAAGGTCAACGACCTCTTCCGCCGCGGAGTCCTCCCCGGGGCCCGAGTCGGTCGGAGCTGGATTTGGCGCCGGGTTGACATCCTCGAGTTCATTGCGCGACGCGGGGGGCGGTCGATAGAGGGGGTTGAACTGTGAAGGGGTTCCTTACGATTGACGAAGCAACCCGCGAGTGGGAACTTGGCCCTCACCAACTGCGAGGATGGTTCCGGCGAGGGATTGTTCCTGAACATGTCTTCAGACGGATAGGCTGTCGGATTTATATCGTCGCAGCGCCATGGAGGGATTGGATTCGGTCCGCGCCGGAGCCCGTCCTGGCCGCGGATCAGCCGGTTGATCCGGTCGAGCCGGTCGGGGGAATTTCATGACGGTTCCGGTTTCGCCCGCCGACACCCTCCGCGGCACCCCGCGGCTCCCGGCTGCCCCCGAATCAGAAGCGGCCTTCTGCGGTTGCGTCATGGCCGCGGCGTCAAGCGAAACCGAAGCGATCGGGCTGGAGATCGAAAGACTTACCCCCTCCGATTTCACGACTCCCGATTGCCGGACGATCTTCTCGGCAATCAAGGAACTTTCCCGGACCGGCCATCCGACGGACTCCCTCGGTGTCGTGAACGCCCTCCGCGCGGCCGGCAAACTCGAATCCGTGGGCGGCCCCGGGGCGTTGGCCCTGCTGGTCGATTCGGTTCCATCGTTAACCGAGGCCGCGCGATACGCGGGCGAAATCCTCGGGGCCGCCCGCCGGCGGAAGCGGATCGGCGCCGCCCAGCGGTTTGCGGAGACCGAAGGTCGGGGCGGGGCCGACAACGGCGAGGTCGAGGCGCTCCGCGCGGCGCTTGACGAATCTTCGGCGGCGAAATCCCCGGCACCGCGGGTCGTTGAGGTTTCGGCCGCCAGTGCGTTGATGGCCGAGCCCGAAGAGGACCGGACAAGCCACTTCGCCCAGAAGTGGTACTACCCGGCCTCAGGCTCCGGAGTCGGCGACCCTCGGTCGGGGAAGGGCGTGACGTTTCTGAATATCCTGCTTCGATCCTCTCTCGGATTAGGGTTGGGCCCCGGCGCGGAGGCAGTTCAGCGCGCATCGTGCGTCTACTGGACTGCAGAGGATACCCGACCCCGCCTCCGCCGGCGGCTCAAAGAAATGTGTCTTGGCCTTGGGGTTGACCCCGAGGACGTGAAGCGGCTCCACATCGCCTGTTGCCCCCGGCCGGCGATTCGCCTGCCCGAAGACCTAGACCTCCTGAAACGGACCTTAGACCCATTCGAGCCGCGGTTTGTCGTCTTGGACCACCTACACCGACTTCACGTCGGGCGTGACTCCAATAATGCGGACGAAATGGCCCCGGTGTGCGAAGCGATCGAGGAGATTCGGGATCACTTCGGCGCCGCCATCGAGACCATCATGCACACGTCAAAGAGCCCGAACTCCAAGCGGATTTACCGCGGGCGCGGATCCGGGGAGATCATCGGCCGCTTCGATCATCAAATCCTGTTCTCGCGCGACGACAAGCTCTGCACCTTGGAGTTCTGCGATTCGAGGGAGGACGACGATTGGGAAATGACGTTCCTCGAAAAGCGTCTTGACAACGGCGGCTTGGTCTACGAACTCCAATCGAACACCTTCGACGGCGACACGGCTCGGACCATCGAAGGCCGGGCGAAGGTCCAGAAGGCCCTGGAGGAGCTATCCGTCGTCCAGCCTAAAGGGATTGCGACCCCCTTGATCGAGGAGGCCGTAGGTATGGTGCGCCGCACCGTGGTCAAATATTTGGAGTCGCTTTGCCGCACGAACCTCGCGGTCAAAATTCCCGGGAACCCCGGTGAGGCGAACCGCTGGAAGCCCACAACAGGAGGCGCGCCATGATCGCGCCAGCAGACGATTACCGCGACACGCTTGACCGGGTCGAGGCCGTCCTTGCACGGGAATTTCTGGAAGGAGCTGTGCTCACCGAGGTCGTCGATGCAACCGGGCTCTACCGCCGCAAGGCACGGCGATGTCTGCGCGACCTCGTGAAGGTCGGGGTCCGCGACGCGGCCGAGGCGGGGGCGGCGTT
>CAYNDR010000152.1:0-14504 GCA_964395295.1 uncultured Planctomycetales bacterium | reverse complement strand
CAGCTGTTAACTCTGTCGAGTCGCCACGGAGTTAACAGGCTGTTAATCCCGTCGAGTAGCGACAGAGTTAACAGTTTCCCCGTGATCCCGCGCGGGCGCCGTGCTATCCTCGCTCCGTGGCCGAGCCTGCGGACGTCACCCCCGTGATCCTGGCCGCCGGGGCCTCCACCCGCATGGGCCGGCCCAAGGCCCTCCTCGACTTCGACGGGAAGACCAGCCTCGACCTCGCGATCGAGTCGGTCCGGGGGCTCGGGACGCCGATCGTGGTCCTCGGGGCCGCGCGCGAGGAGATCCAGGCGCGCGTCCGGCTCGGCTCCGTCCAGGTCGCCCTCAACGAGGACTACGAGCGCAGCGAGACCTCGAGCCTCAAGGTCGGCCTGGCCTGCCTGGCCCCCTCCGCCGCCGCCTTCCTCGTCCGCCCCGTGGACTTCCCGCTCATCTCGGAGGAGGTGGTGGATTCCCTCGTGGGGGCCTTCCTCAGCAACAAGGATCCGAACAAGTCGATCTTCAGCCCCTCCTACGGCATGCAGTGCGGACACCCCGTGCTCTTCCGGCGCGACCTGGCGGACGAGTTCCTGGCCCTCCCCGACGACGCGCCCGCGCGCACCGCGATCCACCGGCGTCCCCAGAGGATCAGCCGCGTGGACTGCGAGCAGGCCTACGTCCTGATGGACATGGACACGCCCGAGGACTACCGGAAGTGCCTCGAGGCGTACCGCGCCCGCGAGAGGGAGAGGAACCGGTGAGCCTCGCGAAGGGACCCGCCGCGGCCTTGGGTCACTCCTCTCGGAGGAGGACCGACTGGTTCGCCCTCGCGGTACGGTTCCAGACGGCCTTCCCGGAGGGATAGAAGTCGACCCGGACGTCGACCGTCTCGCGGCCGCCGAGGCCGAAGTGGCGCTCGGTCTGCGGACGGGCGTAGTAGCTGTGCGACTCCTGCCGGTCGAAGACGGCGACCTCCTCGTACCAGAGGAGCTTCCCGGACCCCGGCTCGTAGAGGCGGATCTTCGCGCCGGCCGCCGCGCGGTTCCCGGGAAGACCGGCCGGGCGGACCCGGAGCCAGCGGCGGGGCGGGAGGTCGTTCCGGTAGACGTCGATCCGGCGCGCGTCTCCCGCGGTCCGGTAGCCCACGACGTCGAGGTCGCCGTCGCCGTCGATGTCGCCGAAGCAGAGGCCGTCGTCGACGCTCGAGGCGGAGCAGTCCTTGATGCCCCAGGCGGCGTTCACGCATTCGAAGCGCCCCCCGCCCGTGCCGCGCAGGACCTTGAGGAAGTGCTTCCCGTTGACCAGGATGTCGCCGATCCCGTCGTTGTCGAAGTCGGCCATGACGCCCAGGCCCCAGGACGCCAGCGGCACGGCGCCCTTCACCCCCGAGACCGCGTCCTCCTTCCGGGTGAACTTCCCGCGGCCGTCGTTCAGGAAGACCGAGAACGGGACCTTGTCCTCGATCGCCAGGAGGTCGATGTCGCCGTCCTGGTCGAAATCGCCCACGGCCTTGACGGAGAGACCGTCCTCATGGAGCCCCCACTCGGCGGTGGCGTCCGTGAACTTGAGGCCGCCGTCGTTCCGGCAGACGCGGCCCTTGCCCGGGCCGAACTGGTAGCGGCCCCACTCCAGGACGAGGTCGTAGTCCCCGTCCCCGTCGAGGTCCGCCGGCATGACGGCGTGCTCGAACCTGTATCCGGTGGTCACCGGGAGACTGCCGCCGGGCGTGAATCCCCCGCGCCCGTCTCCGAAGTCGAAGAGGACCGCCCCGCCGGCGCTCCGGATCCAGTCGACCTTGCCGTCCCGGTTGATGTCGAGCAGGACGTTCACGCGCGCCTGGTTGGTGCCGTGGGCGGCGCCGCCGGCTTCGAAGGCGAGCTTCCCGGGCTCGGACCGGTTGAGCCACCACCGGCCGCCGCCGTCCTGCCAGGTCATCAGGAGGTCGAGCCGGCCGTCCTCGTCGACGTCGTAGGGGAGGTGGATCTCCGTAGGCGGCCAGGTCCCCGGCGCGGGCGAGAAGCGGCCCTTGCCGTCGTTCAGCGCCGCGAGCGCCCCCCCGCCGCCGTGCGCGGAGAGGAAGAGGTCGAGGTCGCCGTCCGCGTCCAGGTCCACGAGGTGGAGCCCGCTCAGCCACCACTTGGGGCTCGCCTGGTACTTCTCGTCCACGATGGCCTCGACGCCGCACTCCTTCGTGACCGTCGTGAAGCCGCCCTCCTGGGCGAGGGCCGCCAGGAGCAGGAACGCCGGGCTCATGTCCTCCCCATCTTCCCACCGCCGGCCCGGGAAGGCCAGCGAATCCCGGCGCGCCGACCCGAAGGGGCCCCTTGCGCCGTACCTTATGGTATGAAAGGGCGGCGTCCCTGGCGGAGAACCGACCCCTGACCCGCTCCGCCCTGCACCTCGGGTCCGCCGCGTTCCTCCTCCTCGGCGCCGCCGCCGCGGCCGCGCAGGAAGGGGAGGAAAGGCCCGTCCTCCGCGCCGGCAAGCTCCCCGCCGACTTCCGCCTGGACGGCGTCCTCGACGAGCCCGCGTGGGCCGAGGCGGACGCGATCCGCAGTCTCACCGGGGTGATCCCCGACGAGGGGTCTTTGCCGAGCGAGCCCACGATCGTCCGCGTGCTGGCGGACCCCGCCGCCCTCGTCATCGGCATCCTCTGCCGGGACTCCCGGCCGGACGGGATCGTCAGCCGCACCATGGACCGCGACGCCTCGCTCGACGGCCAGGACCACGTGCACGTCGTGCTGGGCCCCTTCCGGGACGGGCGCTCCGGGTACGTCTTCACCGTCAATCCCAGCGGGGCGCGCGTGGACGGCCTCGTGGCGTCCCGCGGGGAGGGGGAGAACCGGAGCTGGGACGGCCTCTGGGAGGCCAAGACCTGGCGCGACGAGGGCGGCTGGGGCGCGGAGATCCGCATCCCCATCCTCACGCTCAGCTTCCGGCCGGGGCTCCGGGAGTGGCACTTCAACGTGGAGCGCTACCTGGAGCGCCTCCGCGAGACCAGCCGCTGGGCCGGCGCGCGGCGCGACACCCGCCTCACCCAGACCAGCCACGCGGGCCTGCTGGCGGACCTGCCGGAGTTCACGCTCGGCGTCGGGACGACCGTCCGCCCCGCGCTGGCCGCCCGTTACGGGCGTCCCTCGCCCGGCGCGAAGATGGAGTCCGACCCGGACGCCAGCCTGGACGTCTGGCAGAAGCTCGGCCCCAACCTCCTGCTGTCGCTGACCTACAACACGGATTTCTCGGAGACCGAGGTCGACGCCCGGCGCACCAACCTCACGCGGTTTCCTCTCTTCTATCCGGAAAAGAGGACCTTCTTCCTGGAGGGGTCCGAGTTCTTCGACTTCGGGATCGGGCTGAACCAGGACGTCGTCCCCTTCCACAGCCGCACGATCGGCCTGGTCGACAACCGGCAGGTCCCGCTCCTGGCCGGCGCGAAGCTCCACGGCGTCGTCGGGGACACCAACATCGGGGCGCTGGCGGTCCGCACCGGGGAGGAGGAGGGCGCGGCGCCCGAGACCTCGATGGGGGCGGCGCGGATCCGGCAGAACGTCCTGGAGGAATCGTCGGTGGGGCTGGTCGCCGCCGCGGGCGATCCCCGGGGGCGGGACGGGAGCTGGATGGCCGGGACGGACCTGACCTACCAGACCTCGCGCCTCTGGGGGGACAAGAACTTCCTCGCCGGGGTGTGGAGCCTGGCGATGGACCGGGAGGACCTGGACGGGCCCGGGGACACCGCCTTCGGCGCCAAGATCGACTATCCCAACGACGTGGTGGACGCCTTCTTCAACTACAAGCGGGTGGGCCGGGAGTTCGAGCCCTCCCTCGGGTTCGTCCCCCGCACCGGGATCCACCGGGTCGACACGGGCGTCACGTACTCCTATCGCCCGGACCTCTCCTGGCTCCGGCGCGTGGCCGTGGACGCCCGGACCACCCGGGTGCTGGGCCTCGACGGCGGATGGGAGAGCTACTGGCACCAGCTGATCCCGCTGAGCCTGGAGTTCGAGACCGGCGACTACGCCGAGGTCATGCTCCACTGGCAGGGCGAGCGCCTCCCGGAGGACTTCGAGGTCGCCGAGGGCGTCGTCCTCCCGCCCGGCACGTACGAGTGGTTCGACGCCCACCTGATCCTGGGGAGCTCCCCCTCGAGGGCGGTGAGCGGCGGGTGCGCGTTCCGGGAGGGGGGCTTCTACGGCGGCACGCTCAGGGAGGTCGAGTTCTGGCTCACGGTCAATCCCGTCCCGCTGGTCACCCTTTCCGCGTTCGCCGAGCGGAACGCGGGGCGCCTGGACGAGGGGAACTTCCGGCGGGACCTCTGCTCGGCGCGGCTCCGGCTGAACCTGAGCCCCGACCTGAACCTGAGCACGTTCGTGCAGTACGACACGGACAGCCGCCTGCTGGGGTCGTTCTCGCGGCTCCGCTGGACGGTCACGCCCGCCTCGGACCTGTTCGTGGTGTTCCACTACAACTGGCTGGAGGACGGCGGGGAACTGGCGCCGGAGAACTACGAGACGGCCCTCAAGGTCCAGGTCGCGTTCCGTTTCTGAGGCATGGGAACGGTCGGAGCGCCTCATCAAGGCCTCGATCGGACATGCGCAAAACCCCTTGACCTTCACTTCGCCATGGTATATACCATGTAATAGACTACAGGAGAAGGAGGCACTCCATGCATACGGCCCGGCTGTTCAGCAATGGGCGAAGCCAAGCCGTTCGGCTGCCCAAGGAATGCCGGTTTCGCGGCAGGGACGTATACGTCCACAAATTCGAGGGGGCCGTGATCTTGATTGCCAAGAACGACCCTTGGTCCTCTCTCCTTGGCAGCCTGGGGCATTTCTCTGGCGATTTCATGGAGGAGCGGAATCAACCCACGCCACAAACCCGCAAGGCCCTCCTCTCGTGAAGTACATGCTCGACACGAATATATGCATTTATGTGATACGGGAGAAACCCGCGGGAATCCTCCGGCGTTTCCGGCAGACGAATGTAAAGGATGTGTGCATCTCCAGCATCACGCTGAGCGAGTTCGAATACGGAGTCAACAGGAGTTCCCAGCCGGGCAGGAATAAGCTCGCCCTTGCCGCGTTTCTAGCCCCCATCCAAGTGTCACCCTTCGATGACATGGCCGCACAGGCTTACGGTCAGGTCAGAGCCATCCTCGAGAAACAAGGAACTCCCATAGGGTCTCTCGACACGCTCATTGCGGCGCACGCCCTATCGCTCAAGTGCACGCTGGTGACCAACAACGAGAAGGAATTCAGGCGGGTGCCTCGGTTGCATATTCAGAATTGGGCGAAGGAGGCATAGGAACTTTAGTAACCGTTCAGCATCCGAGAATCAAGAATGGAGAATCGGGAATCAAGGGGCAGTCTCCCCTGCCCCCGGGGGGGCTACGGGGGGAAATCCATTCTCGATCCTGGCCACAACCAGGGGCTGAACGCATACAAGGAGGGATGCCCATGATCCGGCCATGGTTCCTGTGCCTCGGCCTGCTGTGCGCCTCCGCCCCCGCCGCCCGTCTGGTCGAAGTCCGCACGGCGGACGATGAGACCCTCATGGTGACCTGGCGCGACGGCGAGGTCGAATACAAGGACACCGGCACGGGCCCCACCGCGTTCAAGGGACTGGACAGCGCCGGGGAGGTGATCCACAAGCACGATCCCCCCCTGGACACCGCCGCGGCCGTGAACCCCGCGAACTACACGCTGACCTCCGCCGCGGATCCCGGCTACGCCGCCGGGGCCAGTCCCGCCGCGGCCTTCCGCAAGACGAAGGTCAGCGGGACCGACCGGGGGTGGCCCAACTGCAGCTGCACCCTCGAGCACACGATCTTCCTGAGACTGCCCCGGAAGCTCCAGCAGGGCGCCCGGTACGCGCTGGCCATCGCCCCGGCCGTCCGGAGCGACGCGGCTTCCCAGGAATTCACCTTCGACGTCTGCTCCAGCGTCTCCGAGGCCATCCACGTGAACCTGATCGGGTACAATCCGGACCACACCGCGATGAAGTCGGCCGACCTCTACCTGTGGATGGGCGACGGCGGCGCGCGGGACTACTCCGGCACCGTGGGCCGGAAGGTCGCGCTCTACAACGTGGCCACCCGCGCCCGGCAGGACGCCGGCGCCGTGTCGTTCTGGAAGAAGAGCGGCGGCGACTTCGGCAACCGGAACCTGATCGCGTCCGACGTCTGGAACTGCGACTTCTCCTCCTTCGCCACCCCCGGCACGTACCGCCTCGTGGTGGACGGCGTCGGATGCAGTCCGGACTTCACGCTGAGCCGCTCCGTCTACTACGAGCCGTTCAAGACCTCCGTCCGCGGCTTCTTCTACATGCGCATCGGCGAGGACAAGGACATCAGGCCCGTGCCCCGCCAGCCCCGCTACATCCCCGGCAAGGACCCGGCCAATTTCAAGGTCTACCTGACCACCTACGGCCCCTTCCACCCGGACTGGAAGCGCGCCGGCGGGGACCAGTGGGACAACCGCAACTGGTCGAAGTACAAGGAGCCCGGCGATCCCGTCAACCCCAACGCCTGGGGCGGCCATTCCGACGCCTGCGACTGGGACCGGCACCTGGGCCACATCCCGATCGTCTGGGACCTGCTTCTGCCGTACCTCCTCGGCAACGGGAAGCCCGGCGACGACACCTGCCAGATCCGGGAAAGCGGCAACGGCATCCCCGACATCATCGACGAGGCCCGCTACGAGGTCGATTTCTGGCTGCGGCTGCGCGACACGAAGGGCGGCTATGCGTGCGGCCTGAACAATCCCGACGACAAGGACACGACGATGTACCAGGCCGCCGCGTCGCCCTACATGGCCTGGGCCAGCGCCGCCAACGCCGCCATGCTGGCCGACGCCTTCCGCCTCGCGGGCAAGCCCGACCTGGCCCGGCAGTACCAGGCCTCGGCCATCGAGGCGTGGAAGGTCGCCAACGAGGAGGGGCTGGACATCACCACCGGAATCGGCAACGGGCAGATGCGCGGGCGCGACCTGAAGTTCATGGCGGCGGCGTTCCTCTACAACGTCACCGGCGACAAGACCTACGAGGACGCGATGTCCAGGGAGTGCGCCATCACGGGACCGGCCTCGGAGATCGACACCGGCAAGGGCAACCAGCTCTGGGGCGCGGCCGCCTACCTCCTGTGCGCCAAGTACAAATGGCGGCCGGTCAACTACCCTCAGCTGGCCGACAACATGAAGGCGGCGGTCCTCAACGAGGCCATGAAGAAGAACGTCGCCAACACCCTGGCGTGGCCCTCCCGCCGCAGCAGCAACAACGCCTACGGCTGGTTCCAGAGCACCCAGGAGGTGCAGACGGCCTGCGTCGCCCATGCGTTCGCCACGGAGGCCGCCGACAAGAACGCCCTGCTGAAGGCCCTGATCCTGGAGGCCGACTGGGGGCTGGGGCGCAATCCGATGAACATGGTGCAGATGACCGGGCTGGGCCGCCGCTGCCCGGAGCAGATCTTCACGACGGGCCGCAACGACGGCGTCCCCGGCGTGCATCCCGGCCACACGCCGTACATGAACGCGGACGCCTGGGGCGGCGGCTACATGGCCGACCCCCAGTACTACGCGAAGAAGGGATACCCGGCCTGGAAGCAATGGCCGCACGGCGAGGCGCTCTGGAACGCGCCGTACTGCTACTCCAACAACGAGTTCACCCCCCAGCAGAGCATGCGCGGCAAGATGTGCCTGCTGGGCTACCTGTACTCGCTGGGCGAGATCCTGGCCGTCCCGAAGACAAAGCCCGTCAAGTCGCC
The DNA here is from genome assembly GCA_964395295.1 of uncultured Planctomycetales bacterium. Taxonomy (GTDB): domain Bacteria; phylum Planctomycetota; class MHYJ01; order MHYJ01; family JACPRB01; genus CAYNDR01. The sequence continues at coordinate 6,763 of CAYNDR010000152.1, read as the reverse complement.
GTGATGGATCAGCCGAAAAAGTGGGCGGTATTCCTCCTGACGGCCGCCCTGGGCTTGCCGGGCAATCCGTCCGCCGCTCTCCAGGCGGCCCAGGACGCGGACTTCCGGCCGCTCCTGGCCGATGCGATCGGCAAGAAACAGCCGCGTGTCGTCATCCCCCCCGGCACCTACCGGCTCGCCCCCGCGAAGGGCGGCGCCATCGTCGTCCCCCTGAAGGGGGCGGGCGACCTCGAGATCGTCGCCGACGGCGTCACCCTGGTCTGCACGAAGCGCACCCGCGCGTGGGAGTTCCTCGAATGCCGGAACGTCACGCTCCGCGGGCTCACCATCGACTACGATCCCCTCACCTTCACGCAGGGCCGCATCGCCGCCGTGGCCGACGACGCGGGCTGGATCGACGTGAGGATCGACGCGGGCTACCCGCGGGAGCCTTGGTCCCGCATCGATCTCCTGGACCCGGCCACGCGCTCGCGGAAGAAGGGCATGCCCTTTCTCTGGGGGACCCGGGCGGAACTGATCCCCCCCGACACGGTCCGGGTGCGCCTGAAGGGCATCGGGAAGGCGGCCCGGGTCGGGGACCCCGTGACCCTGAACGACGGCAACGAGCCGGGCGGCGTCTGCCACGGGATGACGATCGAGCGGTGCGGCGGCGGGATCGCCCTCAAGGACGTCACGCTCCGGTGCGCCCCGGGCATGGGGATCGTCGAGGCCGGCGGCGAGGGCGGCACGAGGCTGGAACGGGTCCGCATCGTCCCCGGTCCGCCCCCGCCGGGGGCGAAGGACCCCCGGATGCTCACGACGTCCTGGGACGGCATCCTCCATACGACGGTGCGCCGCGGCGCGGCCGTGGAGGATTGCGTCATCGAGCACTGCGGCGACGACTCGTGGAGCGTCCAGTCCCAGGACTATCTCATCCTCGGGCGGGAAGGGGCCTCCGCCGTGATCGCGCCCCGGGGCGACCTTTGCCCGCTGCGGACCGGAGACCGGCTGCAGGTCTCGCTCGATACACCGGCTTTCCGGATCGCCTCCGTGGAGCCGGTCCGCCCTGCGGGGGCGGCGCTCGAAGCCGCCGTCATCGAGAAGCTGGACAAGGCCCAGCCCTGGACGCTCTGGAAGGTCAACCGGAACCGCTGGGTGCGCGCGACCTTCGAAGGGGACCCGCCGTGGGCCGCGGGGCAGTCGCTCTTCAGCCCGGACTGGCAGGGCAACGGATTTTCGTTCCGCGGGAACCGGGTCCGCAGCCCCGGGCGCCTCCTCCTCAAGGCGGGGGACGGGATCGTGGAAGGGAACACCTTCGTCCAGCCGCACGCGATCGTGGCCTGCCCCGAGGTCCCGGACGAGGCGGCGGCCGGGATCCGGAACCTCGTCCTCCGGCGCAACACCATCGTCGAGAGCGGCTATTTCTGCCCCGCCCCCTGGTCCTCGCAGGCGGGGGCGGTATCCATCACCTGCGGCGGGCCGAAGCGCACCTTCCGGAGCCCCCCGGTCTTCGCGGACATCGTCATCGAGGACAACACCTTCCAGGGCATCAACGGGGTGAACCTCGTCGTGGCGTCGGCGCGCGGCGTGAGCATCCGGGGCAACCGGTTCCTGGAGGCCAACGCCGCGGAGCCGAACGACACCGGGGCCGAATACCGCATCGATCAGCGGTCGGTCGTCTGGCTGTCTGCGTGCGAGAAGGCGTCCCTCGCGGGGAACTCCGTGGAGCGCCGGGGGAAGAGCGATTCCCCGGCGCTGAGGCTTGCCGCGGACGTGAAGGACGTCACAGGGGCCGAGACGGGGATATTGGTGAAGGAGCGCTGATCGGAGGGACGGCTTGGTCGCCTTGCTGGTGTGCCTTCTCGCCCAGGAGTCTCCCTGGCCCTTCGACCCGCCGCCGCTCAAGGCGCTCCGCGCCTCGCCGCGCCTCGCGTTCGCCCACTACTTCACGCCGTTCCCCCTCTCGATCGACAACAAGGACCCGGAGAAGGACTACTACGCGGTTGGCTACATGGATCCGAACGGGGAGAACGGGAAGCACCGCGCCTCTGGCGGGTATCTCCGCCAGCGCCCCGTCCCCCGCCCGCCCCGCCGCGAGCGCAACTGGGCCGAGCTCGACATGGAAGAGGAGGTCCGCCGAGCCGCCGCGATCGGGCTCGACGGGTTCGCCGTGGACCTCCTGACGACCTCCGGCGCGCTCTGGGAACGGACGCGCCTCCTCCTCGACGCCGCCCAGCGCGTCGATCCGGGCTTCCGGGTCCTCCTGATGCCGGACATGGAGGCCGAGTTCAAGGGGAAACCCGAGAAGATGGCCGAGGCCGTCCGCGAGCTGGGGAAGCACCCCGCGGCGCTCAGGCTGTCCGACGGCCGGCTCGTGGTCTCCCCGTTCAACGCGCAGAACCGCGACGCCTCGTGGTGGAAGGGCTGGCTGGACGACATGAAGGCGTCCGGGACTCCGGTGGCCTTCCTCCCGCTCTTCCAGGGCTGGGAGCGATACTCGAAGGACTTCGGGCCGATCAGCGCGGGGCTTTCCGACTGGGGGTGGCGAAGCCCCGGGGGGAACAAGACGTGGCGCGCCGTGCCGGATCGCGCCCATCGCGCCGCCCCGATCTGGATGATGCCGGTCGCCCCGCAGGACGTCCGGCCCAAGGACGGGGTCTACTGGGAGGCGGGCAACAGCGAGAACTACCGCGTCATGTGGGAGAACGCCATCCTCGGCGGGGCCGACTGGGTCCACCTCATCACGTGGAACGACTACTCGGAGTCGGCGGAGATCGCGCCCTCCACGGGGACCCAGTACGCGTTCTACGACCTGACGGCCTACTACGTCGCCTGGTTCAAGACGGGGAAGCCGCCCGCGATCCGCCGCGACGTCCTCTATTACTTCCACCGCGTCCAGCCCGCGTCCGCGGCGCCCGACCCGGCGAAGCAGTCCCGGCGCATGGCGCCCAAAGGGAGCGAGCCGCCCCGCGACGAGATCGAGCTGGTCGCCTTCCTCGCGGCCCCCGCGGTGCTGGAGATCGAGGCGGGCGGGAAGACGGAGCGGAAGGAGGCGCCCGCCGGGATGACGTCGTTCAAGGTCCCCCTGGCCTGCGGCACCCCCGTCTTCCGGGCCGTGCGAGGCGGCCGGGCCGCCGTCACGGTGAAGAGCGCGTTCGAGATCTCGGACCGGGTGGCGATCCAGGACCTCCTGTACCGCGGGGGGGGCAGCAGCCGCCCGCCGGTCCCGGGCATCCGCTGATCGCCGGCCGGCCTGGCGGCAGGGTGAAATCGGACGAGCCCGGCGGCTCCTCCGGGCCTTTCCATGGGGGGAGGACGGGGGAAGGGGGAGAAATGCGGCAGAACAGGTATTATCGGGGCTTGCGTGTTTATGGAACCTCGGGCCCGCTCAGGCGGTTTCCTGCATTCTCCCCTGAATCGATGGACCGGCAAACCCCCTCAATTACCGTGCTCACGCTCATGCCTCAACGGTCTTTCAGAACTTCATCGAGAGTCTTCCGCATAGGATCACCCTTTGGAAGGGAAGCCCATATCAATTTGTGGCAATCAACAATGTCTTGGGCCTTATCTGGAGGCAATGCACGGAGCATGGCCTCAAACCTACTCCGGAATACGACTGGGTCGTCTAGCGTAAGGGGTAATCCAATCACGTCTTGAATATCCGGTTCACCGGGTACCATGACCACATGGATGCTCATGGTTTCATCTGAAGTGATGTATACTGGTTCCTTCCTCACCGTCTGGCAATCCCACGCTGATACGGTCACCTCATAACACCCAGGAACCAATCCTCCTATGGTCCTCCGATCCCCCCTTCCAGTGTACTTCTTTCTGGAAGACTTGGCATCGTGACCAATCCCCTCCACACTCGTCCGCGATGACATGCGAATCGACCAGGAGAAGTTCTTGGGAACAGAGCCATCGCTTAAGGACATGTTCACTTCCAGCGAGCCCGACGTCATCATCATTAATACGAGGTGATCACCCGGCATTACGCTTTGCCGTGCGACTTCGACAAAGCCTCTGGCTCGGCAATTGACCAAGTCGATTCCCGGAGCGGATTGGCCATCTATGGGCTCCGGGGTGATCCCCTGCACGACGAATCTCCCGTCGCGCCCCGTCCGGGCGCTGTGTGCGTCCACACCTTCATACACAAGGATCGTGGCGTCCGCTTTGGGATGGTGTCGCGAATCTATTACCTGACCGGTTAAAGACCATCCCCTCCGGATCCTCATGATTAAGGGTCCCGTGTCTAGTCCCTCGCCGACTTGCACATTATCGGCCTGGGGTTCTACCACGTATCCATCCGCCTCTACCGTGGCCTGGAAATCGCCTGGCGAGACCGTCTCGAATTTGAACCGCCCTTGATCATCACAGACTGCTTCACGAGGCACCAATCCCGATCCTTGCGTCGGCTGGAGATGAACTCGGGCACTCGATACCACCTGATGGTCCTCGTTGAGGACGATTCCCCATACTCTTCCTCCTCCCCCCACGTACAGGTTGAGGCCATCGATGTCCTGCTCTCCAAGCTGGACGTCTACCGGCTTTGAGGGAGCGTAACCTTCCGCAACGGCAACCAGACGAGAGAGACCGCGGGCCTTCTCGATAAGGAGACGGAAACGTCCATCCGACTCAACAGGGCAGATGCGTGCCTCCGATTGAAAGGGCTCGTCGACAGATCTTATTTGGAAATCCGCCGCCGTAATCGGCCGCCGGTCGAAGGCAATGAGACGTCCTGACAGTGCCGGCCCCACCGGGATGACAATGTTTCTTTCAGCCAGTTCACCCGTACGGATTTCAAGCATCCCCATTCGGTGAAGGATTCCTTTCGTGTGCAACCTGGCCAGGAGATAATACTTTCCCGCCGTGACTCCTCGAATTACATATTTACCCGCGGTATCTGTGACCGCACGATATATCGTCTGAGTCTCGCGCGTGAGTTCCACGACCGCTCCGGCCAGTGCCTCGTCGTTGTTCTGTCGCATCACGCGGCCCTGGACCTGCCCCTGACCCGAGGGCGGGACCCCGGAGGTACCCGAGGAGCCCGAAACGAAATTCTGCTCATCCCTGGATGGCGCGGGGTGTGAGCGAAATCCGGAAGGACCCTTGAAGAGCAAGATCAAGATCCCCAGGATTAGTACAAATCCAACTAGGTACAGTAATGATCTTTTGCGCATGGGAACTCCAAAGGCTCCTCCGGTTGAAATTATAGCCTCCCGGGGATGAATATATATTTAGAATATATTTATATTCGTATTTTCCATATATCATTATGATATTTATGTCTTTTTCCGACACCACCACATATGTATAAGTATTCTCCAACGATTATTGCTTTAGTCATTCGCGGCTCAGGCAGATCCCCGGCAACTTTTATTTCTGTCCATAGGTTCGCGGTAGGATTATATTTCCATAGGTCATTCATCAGGCCCCCTTCCGTCAGGATCTCGCCTCCCCTATAACCCCCAAACATGATGACTTCTCCATTGGGGCACGCCACTAATGCGGGGGCCGCCCTGAATGCAGGCCTATGGGCTGGGGGAGGCAGGTGGCGCCATTCTTCTCGTATGGAATTATACGCCCATATGTTGTCATAACCACCGTCACGGCTAGACCCAAATATAACAAGCTCAGTTCCAGCCCAAGCGGTTCCGGATACCTGATCTTTGGGCCAGCCCCATAACTCAGGTCCATTGTGTGATATATCCATCAGCTTCCAGCTGCGAGCGTTCATGTCCAATGACCATATCTCGCGAAGAGGCCGATTGTCCAACGTGTTGCCATTGACTACGTATATCTTATAATCAGCGCATTGTACCCGTGCCGATATACGGGGGGTGGGACCGGTGTCGAATTCCATTCTGTTCCAGCTATTGCTTGTGGCCTCATATTTCCATAAATATGCGCGTTTTATGCCATCGCTATGATATGAAGCCGCATTACGGCCACCAAATAGATAAAGCTCGTGATTTACACTGCTCATGCTTGACATGGATAGTTCCGAAGGCAATGCCCCTCCAGGCTTGGCATTACACCATTCATTACGGATAAGATCGTAATACCACACATCTTGAAGGCAGTTGTTATTCCATCCTCCCTCCGCTTTCTCGGCATACTCTCCCCTAACCAGATATATTCTATTGTTCCAATATAATAATCCATGATTTCTTCTTGGGTGGGGGCCGGATAAGGTATTGTTACCAATAACGCATTCCCAGGATGATATCTTAGAGTGCGTATTATAATCGGCGGCACACGACATTAATCCGTTTGCCAGTATATACGTCACACCAATATAAATGGCGTGTCCATACATTATATATCGCCTGTATGTCATCTTGTTGGTTTTGGGATATATTTATACGGTAATAATCATAGTAACCGTTCAGGAGCATCCGGGAATCAAGAATGGAGAATCGGGAATCAGGAAGTAGTCCCCCTTCCCCCCGGGGGCAAGGGGGGAAATCCATTCTCGATTCTTGATTCTCGATTCTGGCCAAAACCAGGGACTGAACGCATACTAAACACAAATACGCAGGCTGGATGCTGCCTCATGCGGTAAAATATACTTCGCCGCGTTACGAAACAAAAAGCGGCGACCCCGTCCGGGGGCCGGTCAGAGGACCTCCGCCTCCTCGCACTTGGCGCAGACGTAGCCGATCCCCGTGGTTTCCACGAAGACGAAGACCTCGCCCCCGCAGCGAGGCCGGATGCGGGGGGCCACGACCCACTGGTACAGGCCCAGGTCCTCGGCGACCTTGTAGAGCCGGCCCATGCACTC